>NZ_OBMJ01000003.1 GCF_900199205.1 Streptomyces sp. 1331.2
CACCTCCTAAGAGACTGTCTCAGTTGGCAGAGTGCGGGCTGTTATCTGAGATAAGTTTCGCCATCTGGTGATATCGCTGCCAGATACGTGGGTTGTCTTCCTCGGTGAGCTCGGGGAGAGCCAGTTCAAGATCTCGAAGCAGCGCTCTGACGGTGTTCACATGCCGTGTCCCGAAGGAATCGCGGTGGAACAGCCACGTGTGTATGCAGCCCGAGAGCCTGACGTCGAGTGTTGCGAGGTCGACGCCTGCCGGCTCAGCCCAGTTCAGCTGTTTGGGCCAGGGCTCGTTCCTGGATTCCTGCCACAAGCGGGACACCACGGCCTCGGGCTCATCAGTTGCAGGCATGGCGCTCATCATCGTGCAGCTGTTGCCGGCATGTCATCCGGGTTGTGGGCATCGTCGATAGCAGATCAGAGCGCCGGATGCCGACGAAGGCGAGGAAGTGTTCAGGTCGAGCAGACGGCCTGGGCACACCGCAGCCTCCTGGCACGGGAGGCAGCTGCCGGCCTCGACGCGGGAAGCTGCCACACCGTGGCCTGGGTGTGACAGCAGCCACACACGGGGATCCAGCCCATCCCCGCACACCACAACACGCGACAGCAGGACGCGAGCGGCGGCACGACAACCCGGCAGCCCCCGCCCAGCGGCTGTCGCGGGAGCTGTCGCGCCCAGACCACACAGGGAAAACCGGGTATCCGCCCGCGTCACACCACACGACACCACCCCACGCGACAGGCAACGCAACAGCCCCCACCCACCACCAGGACGGCGCCGGGGTGGTCTCCCGGACCACCACCAGAACAGCCTCCACGGCGGCCTGACGGCCACCCGGCCGTCCATCCGCAACAACGGTGTCCAGCAGCCCGGACGGCGGCACGCCAGGACGACGAACAGCAGCCCGGCCCCGGACGGCGGCGCAGTGAGCGGACACGACCACCGGCGGGGACGGCGGCCCGGCCTAGACGAAACCGAACACCAACCCCGCCACCACCCCCACCCGCAGATCCGACCAGAATTTCAGACCACCACCCGGCAGCCAATCCACCAAAACAACCCAACGGAATACCCGGCGAATTCAGACCTGAATGCAGGCCCATAACACCTCACCGACCCCCGGGCAGCCCCACCGAACCCCGACCCCACCCATCCACCACGTACAGTCACCAAACCCCGGACCACACCCTACCCCGACCCGCCGCTAACAGGTCCAACCAAAGGTCCAGACAACTTGGCCTACAAGGCCATTCCACGCCCCAACGACCAACAGGTCACACCCGACGGGCTCGTGCGGGTGAATGGTGTCCGCCACGCACCGGCCATGCCGACGTCCCCGCTGGAGGAGCGGTGGGATTGGGGAAGCGCTCCAAGCACTCCGGCCGAGGAGCGCCCCCACAGACGGGAGACCAAAAGTGATCGTTCGCATCATGGGCGAGGGCCAATGGAAGCTCACCGACCCCCACTTCGCCGAGCTGAACAAGCTCGACGACGAGCTAATCGAGGAGATGGAGAGCGGCGACGAGGAAGGCTTCCGGCGGGCCCTGGGTGCCCTCCTGGACGCCGTGCGCCGCCTCGGAACCGCCCTGCCCGACGACGCCCTGGAACCGTCCGAGCTGGTCCTGCCCGCGCCCGACGCCAGCCTGGACGAGGTCAAAGACATGCTCAGCGACGACGGCCTCATCCCCGGCTGACCAGCCAGATCGCCTGGCCCTGAACCAGTGTTCGGGGCCAGGCCGGGGGCGCAGCAGAGGAATTTGGCCGAATCGCCCCTACCTTTGGGCTACACGGCCGGACATCGTCACATTGGGATTTTGTCTCTCTAGCCCAGGAGTTGAAATGCGAGTTGCTTGTGCGCCGACCGGCCGCCGTCGCAACGTGGTTGCGCGCTAGGTTGCCTTGGCCGGTGTGCTGGGCCTTGCACCAACCGCGGCAGTGACACCCGCCCATGCCGTACCGGGGGATGGCGTCAAGATCTACAACGACAGCACCGAGCAGTGCCTTGACGTGCCAGGCATCGGGGACCCGAATTTCGGTGACCGTGTGGGGGTCTTCCGATGCAGAAACAGTGACAACCAGGTCTGGGAGGTGCACTTTAGCTCTGATTGGGCGGGCGACACCGCGTCGATCCCCCAGGCATCGGGGGAACCCTGACCTCGCCATTCTGGGCCTCTATAAGTGCATCCCGGGCGATGCCGACAATCAGATGTGGTAAGCTGTCCCGCCCGAGGATCTTGGGATCACGGGCTACCTGGGCTACCTGCTCGTGAACGATAAGAGCCGCAAGTGCTTGGACGTCGACGGCAGCGCCGCAGACGGCTCGGACAAAGGCCCCCACGTCACGTGGCTCTACGAATGCCGCGGCGCCGGTTGGGAGAACGCAGCCACCGACGACCATTTGTGGAACTTCTACGGTGGCATGTTCGAAAACTGAACCGCCCTGCCCGACGACGCCCTGGAGCCGTCCGAGCTCGTCCTGCCCGCACCCGACGCGAACATGGACGAGGTCAAAGACATGCTCACCGACGACGGCCTCATCCCCGGCTGCCCCAACCGTCTGACGCCGCCCGCTCCAGGCCTACGCCCAGCGGCCCTTCGCCGGATAGAGCTTGGCGTGCAGTAGCCGCTCCTCCCACCACAGGTCATCAGGGGCGCAGACCAGTGCGGCCATCTGCTCGCGCCTGGTCGGGACCGGCAGCATCAGCGGGCCCAAGTCCTTTGCGGCGCGGGCTGTACGCACTCGGGGCACTTCAGCCGGTCCGACGGGCCTGCTCCCGCAGCTCCAGCTGCGAGCCCTCCTTCCCCCCGATCGAGCCCCGGCACGCCCAGCACGGGCGCAGCGCGGCGTTGGCCGTGCGGGCTGCCTCCAGTTGTTCTTCGGCCTCCCGTTCCAGTCGTTCCTCACCTTTCTGGTGGCAGGGCCAGCAGCGGCCGCCGGGGCGGCGGGTCCACTCGGCCTGTCCCTGGCGGCCGTACTCCCAGGTGCTCTCCTGCTCGGGAACGTCGCCGCAGTTGATGCGGACCAGGGAGTCCATCGGCTCCTGGTGTGCCTTGTGCTCCTCGTCCTCGCGGGCGGCTTGGCGCAGGTCGTAGGCGGCCCGGTTGTTCGGGTTCTCCAGCGCCTCGATGAGGGAGTGCCGGCCCGAGCGGCCGAAGCGCCACCGCACCGGGCCGAGCGGCCCGTGGATGGCCAGTAGCTCCAGGGTGGTCGCGACGATGGGCAGCGCGTCGTCGTATTCGCGCCAGCCGTCGCCGTCGTTGTCGTCGCGGACCTCCCTGCACCACCGGCCTCGCCAGCAGTCGGCGGACAGGTCCGCGACGGCCTGCTGCCGGCCTGCCAGCGCGGAGGGGTCCGGCGTCGGTGACGATCAGCGCGACGGGCGGGTACCCGGCGCGGGTTTGGCCGGGCCAAGTGCGGCGCCACCAGTGCACCGTCCGATCGGCCGGCTCCCGGTCGACCAGCGCCAAGTCGTTGTCGCGGACCTTGGTGCGGAACAGCTCGCGGTACCGGGGGAACTTCGCGGCGACGTCGGCCAGGGCCATGGTCGAGCGGTCGGCCTCGACCATCAGGACCGGCACCCCGATCTGAGGGGCCTGCCACACACCGTCCGGGCGAACCTTGCGCCGGCCGCCCGGCAGCCGAACTCCACCTTGGTCGCCCAGGAGCGCACCGTGCCGACCCCGCCCGCGGCCCCGGGCGCGCTGCCGCCCAGGACGAACGCGGTGATCGTCTCGTTCACCGCCATCGCGTGCTGGGCGCCGGAGCGGCCCGCACCCCGGGCCGTCGAGCCTGAACGGCGACACCGGGACGGCGAGACGGCGCAGCGTGGCCGCGAGGCCGCGAGGCCGCGAGCGCGCGAGGGCGCGCCGTTCGGCGCCGGTGAAGCCGGTGCCGACGGAGCCGACGAACTGCAGGCGGCCGGGTTCGGCTTCGACGCCGGCCAGGACGGCCCGCAGGGTGTCGCCGCGGGGGCCGCCGGGCAGCCGGCCGCCGACCACGAGGTCGGCGGTGCAGAGGGAGGCCTGTGGGCCTCCGCATTCAGCGGCATGCATCAGACCTTGGAAACGATCCAAGGCAGGTCCCTGGTGACGACCAAGCCGCCGAGGCCAGTTGCTGCACCAAGCACCACCCGCCAGACCACCTGCTCGGCCCGGCGGCGGCTCCGAGCGAACCCCACGGAGGTAACCGGCAACTCCTTGCCGCCCCTTACGGTGACTCGGCTGCACCAGGGCCACCGCTCTTCCCTTCAGCGTTCAACTCCAGGCTGGAGCGGTGGCTTTCATGGTGAGGCTACACCTCGATCCCAGTGATTCTTAAGGCTGAGTATCGATTGGCCATGCCATCTTCAGACAGGAACGCCTTTTACCTTGGCGCCAAGGCTCTCTGGGGCTGTCGGCGATGCACGCTCAAGACAGGTGCCCATGAAGTCTCCCGAAGAAAAATCCTGACCACCGACCAGGCGGCCACGTCCAGGGGGAGGTTCGATGCCGACCGGGAGCTTCGGGAAGACCCGGTCAACGGGCACTGATTTCCGCGTGTCGGGGTGCCGTCAACGAGCGTGTCATGAGCCCCAACTGCGGGTGGTCTTTGGTCTGTTGTGCGCGTTGGTCTGGGTTTGTCCTGCCGTGCGGGGCCATGGGCGCAGCCGGTGGGCGTGGACGAGCTGGTGGAGCACTGGACGGTGCTCGATGATGAGGCGGGAGTGCGAGAGCATCCTGTTCAACAATGCCGCGTCGATCCTGGTCGCCGTCGAGGTCTCGGCCTGCGCCCGCGCCGTCACCGCCGAGGGCAGCCGTATCCGCGCCGGCCGCTGACCGATCAACAGCCGGCCGTGCCGACAACCCATGCGGGCGTCGGCACGGCCGTACACCCACCGCCCCGAAGGAACACCTTGCGACCCACCACCCGCATAGCCGCCACCCTGGCCATGCTCGCCGCTCTCACCGCCTGTGCCGGCACCGCCACACCCACCACGACGGCCACGGACGACAGCCCCGCCCTGCGGTGGGCCCGCACCCAATTCCTTCTCGCCGACCACGCCACCGGCAACACCCTGTGCCATGCTCGCGACATTGACGGCATCGAATCCGCCATCGGCTACGCGATGATCGACGCCCCCAACGACAACATCCCTGACCAGGACCGACGCGACGCGATGCGCCAGGTCATCACCGTCATGTGCCAGTCCCCCACCGCCTCGAAGACGCACCGGTGACCGACAACACCCCGCGCCCTGATCGCGACACACGTCCCGACATGCCGCCATAGCAGCCATAGCAGTGGGTCTGTCAGAGGTCTGGCCAAGGTGAGGCTGGTAGCCGCCTCACCTTGGCCGGACCCCCATCACGGCCGCTGACAGGCCGTGAGCTCGTTTGGAGCCGGTGACACGGTCGTTACTGACGTCGGCTCGTCAGGGTGAGGTTGAGGTGTCGAGATTCAGGCCTGTGCCGGCCATGAAGCCGTCGAGGGCGTCGGGTCGGAACTGCAGGCGCTTGAGCCGGTGACGGACGAGGGCTTCGAGTCGGTCGAGGGCCCAGGTGATCAGACCTCTCGCGTCGGCCCCGGCCTGCAGCTGGGTGAGGCTCCGGCTCCAGGTGCCGTCGCGCTGCCGGCGCCGGAGGAGGCCGTAGACGCTCTCCCACTCGCCGTGGTGTGCGGGATCGTTCCGCCAGGGCGCGCCGGTGCGCGTTCGCCGGCGTATGCCGTTGATCAGCCGGCGCTTCGACCGGACTGGAGGCCGCCGCGGCTTCTTGCCCACCGGCAACAACGGCTCCGGCCTGGCCCATTGCTCGCTCGTCAGATCTTCACACGCCACGAGTGGATCATGAAAGGCCTTGATCCACTGATAAGACAGGCCCAACCCGCAGACGCACCCGGCGAGCCTGGGCTCCTGGACGATGGGACGGTCCTGTGGCCGCTGAGGGAGCCGTCGCGCGCGGCTGTGGAATCCGGCAGACGTCGGCTCGGGTCCTCACCTGCCTGCCGGCGGCCGCGGCTGCGGGTGCCACTCGGTGAGCAGGATCGTGGCGTCGTCGCGCAGTTGCTGGTCCTGGTGGCGCAGGATCTGCTGGATGAGGCGGCGTAGGGCTTCCGGCGCGGGCAGGCCGTCGGTCATGGCGCGGACGACGGTGTCGGCCAGGCGGTGCTCGCCGAAGAGTTCGCCGCCGGGCGAGCGGGCCTCGGTGACGCCGTCGGTGAACATCAGCACCCGGTCGCCGGGCTGCAGGCGGGCGGTGTGGACCTGCGGCGGGGGAGCGGCGCTGTCGAGTCCCAGCGGCAGGTGCGGGGGTCGGTCGAGTGCGCCGGTCACGATGCGGCCCTCGCGCAGCAGTAGCGGTGCCGGGTGGCCGCAGTTGATCCAGTCCAGCCGGCCGGTGGCGGTGTCCAGGTCGGCGATCAGGCAGGTCAGCAGCCGGTCGGGGATCCACCGGGCCAGGGTGCGGTCGATTTGCTCGGCGATGTCGACGAGGCTGCCGCCGGCACGGCGGGTGGAGCGGCAGGCGGCGAGAGCCACGGCGCTGCAGCCGCCGGAGGCGAGGTCGTGGCCCATGGCGTCCAGCAGGGTCAGGTGCAGGAGTGTGCCGGCCAGGCTGTGGTCGAAGGCGTCACCGCCGATCTCGTACGCGGGTTCCAGGACGGCGGAGGACGTCACCGCGGTGGTGCCGATCGTCCGCGGCGGCACGAACGCCCAGAGCAGCTCCGCCTGCAGCGTCATCGGCCGGGTGCGTACCGTCTGGATCAGGACGTCGCTGCAGTACTGCTTGGTCGCGAGGATCATGGCCGTCAGGGATGCCAGGGCCTTGCACCGCACCAGCATCGCCGCATCCAGGACCGGGGCGGCCACCTTCAGGACGCCGATGCGTTCAATGCCGTCCACCAGCGGCAGCCAGCCCCGCCCGGTGTCCCTGTCCGCAGCGGTCTGTACGGACTCGGTGCGGTAGGCGCGGCCGGCCAGCGAGGTGTCGACCGCGATGGTCTCCAGCTGGACCGGCCTCCCCTGGACGAGGAGTTCGGCCTGGGCCGGGCCGGGCAGGGCGACCAGTTCGTGTTGCTGCACGTCCGCCACGTAGACACTCGCCTGGGACAGCCCCAGCCGCACAGCGGTTTCCTGGACCAGCCCCGCGATCTCCGACGGAGCGATGCGGTGGGCCGCGGCCAGCACGTCCGCGAGAACCTCGCCCAGAACGGAGTCCTCGACAGCCACCCGTCCGCCCTCGCCGTAGATCGCGCCAGCCGCCGCGGCACTCGTCCTCATCATCGCGCCGCGTTGCCCGGCAGTCCGGTACCGACGCACGGCCCGGCCGGGTGAACGGCGGCCGCGCTGCGCGTCGGCCGGGTGTGACACGGCGCGGCCACGACGGCGAGAACAGCACAGCACCAAACCGTCCCGCTGGACAACGACGACGACGGCCGGCGCCAGTACGACGACGAGCCTTCCTCGCCCACCCGCGCTCCCCGCCGGTGCGCGTGCGCCGGGCGCCGTCGAGCCGATGGCCGCCCTGTCCAAGGCCGGCCACACCCAGTCACCGCTGTCGCTGTGCCCCCACGACACGCTCGTGCGCGAGGCCCGAGAGGCCGGCATCGGGCACTTCTCCACCCGGATCGAGGGCCGCACCGGGTCCGGCGGCACCAAGGCCGCCCCGCTCGCCGCCCACCTCCACGCCACGGCCTCACCGGCCAGGGCCACCGGGTACTGCCGGTCGGCGACGCCGTCGACGACACGGATGCCGCCCACGCCAACGACGCTCACGCGGTGCTGCACACCGGCGGGCTGCACCATCCCGGAGAACACCGACAACCGGGCGGCGAAGCTGTCCGATGGCACGGTGGCGACCTTCCGGGAGCACGGCGGTGCGCGCGGGCCGTGGACCGCACGCGGCGGCTCCCCGGGCGCGGCGAGCCAACCGACAAGGCCAACCGACAAGGCCAACCGACAAGGCCAACCGACAAGGCCGACCGAAAAGGCCGACCGGCCGGAGGGAGCGGCACGGTCCCGTCGTGGTCCGGCCCCGAGCGGGACCACGACGGGACCGGCCTGGCCTGTCAGTACGAGGCACTGGTGGCGCAGCGGCCGGTGTTCCCGTTGCACACGACGACGTACGACGTGATTCCGGCGTCCAGGAGTTCTGCGGTCCACTGCGTGGCACCCCGGGTCGACGCGCCCGAGTGCCCGCCGTTCGATTGCCGGAGCTCCACGCTGCAGTAGTCGCCCATGGTGGAGGTCACGTAGCCCTGCACGTGGTCGTGCCCGCTGTAGAACGAGACCACCATGCCCCCGGCACAGCCGGAAACGTCGGCCGTGTAGGCGGTGCTGGCCGACGCCATCCCGACGCTGAGGCCCAGACCGGCGGCGGTGGCGGCGACGAGAGCGCCGAGGCGGACGGCGGTGCGCTTCCTGATCCGGGGCCGTGGGGCAGTGTGGCGGCCGGGTGGGTCCTTCGGCGACAGCGACGCCGCGGCGCACACCGGCCGCCGGGCCCCCACCCGCCGGGCCCCAACGCGCGCGCCCCGGGAAGCACCCGGCGGCGGAGGCCGGGCGTGACCGCCGTCCGGACAACGGCGTTCGCGCTGGTGCCGGCGGTGGTGCGCAGCCGCGCGAAGGCGGGGCGCCCGGCGGCGGCCGGTGGTCACCCCGGGTGACTGCCGACGGCGGAACGGGCGCCGAGGGCGGGCGTTCCCCCGCCGGAGCGGATTCCTGCCCCGGAGCTCCGGGGCAGGAATCCGCTCCGGCTCAGTCCGGCGGTTCCGGTGTGCGGGGCTCGCCCGGTTCCGGCGCCGCCGGCTCGGGACGGGGCAGGGCGGGAGCGGGGTGCTCCGGTTCCGGCGGCGGCACGGGCACGCCTGGCGGAGCCGGGGGATCCGGCACCAGCGGGGGGCCGGACGGGCCGGCTGGGGCCGGCGGACGGGGTGTGGCCCCGAAGGGCGGGGCAGGGTCAGTCACCGTGTGCTCCGTATCGTCGTCGGGCCGGGCTCTCGGACGGGCCGACCGCTGTGTGCGTCCGGGTGCCCCCGATCTGCGGATTCATGCCTTCCGCCCGGCCCCGCCGCCGCCGCCGCCGCCGCCGGAACCACCGATACCCCGGAGGCGCTCGCCGCTCACGTGGTCGAAACCCCCCTCGACGACCCCGGCCCCACGGAAACACCGGCAGGGCCGAAACACCGGGGGCCGCCCGGGATGCCCCGCCTCCCCCGGCTCAGCCCCGTCGCTGACCTGCTAGTATTCCTCTCGTCGCGGGAGAGGGTGATCTCCCGTCAGGCGTCAGCGGTGCTACCAGAGCACGCCCTACTTTCAGTAGGGAGAGTCCGTGCGACCCGGGCCTGGCGCTCCACCATCGGATGAGGTCCGGTGCCCGAATCGGGCACCGGACCTCATCCGTGTTCGCTTGCCGGTACCGGCACGTGGTACGTCAACTCGTCGGGCAGTCCGACTCGAGGCCAGTTACGCCGGCACTGCAGAGCAACGCGAACCAGCCCCGCAGATCAGCAAGAGCCCCGAAGGGGGGATGAGCCAGCCCCGGACCTGACATCACGTCACCCGCACCGGCATCAGCGGCGCCGGTGCTGCCCATCCCGCGGGGCGCATCACGTCGGCAGGCCGGTCGCCTCACGCGACCGGCCTGCTCTTCTGTCTGTTCGAATCCTTGGAGGGAGCCTTTCGAGGGGACTGCCAGCGTGCGGCGTGCTCAGCGGCCCGGGGCCAGGCGGTCGACGTCAACCTCGGCCCAGACGGTCTTGCCCTGGCCGTGCCGCTCGGCGCCCCAGCGGTCGGCAACGCGCTCGACGATGAACAGCCCATGACCACCGGGAAGCCCCGGGTGGTGCGGGCGGCGGGAACGGGCAGGGCGGTGGTAGCGTCGCTGACCTCGATCCGCAGCCGCGCCCCAAAGGCCTGGAGGACGAGCTCCAGCGGGCCGTCGGCGTGCATCATCGCGTTGGCGATGAGTTCGGCCACGAGCAGCAACACGTCGTCCACGACGTCCGGGTCGACGCCGGACGCGGGTGCGGCCCACGACCAGTCGGCGAGCGTCTGGCCGGTGAACTCACGGGCACGGGCGACGGGTCGGGGCAGACCGGCCAAGTACAGCCGCCGCCGCTGGCCACCGGGCGGCAGCAACGTGCCAGCGTCGGACCGGTCGCCGTCGAGGGTGCCCCGGCTGGTCGTCATCTGCGGGTACCCCTTCCCTCTCTGCGGTGACGGATCACCCGGACGGCTTCCCACCGGTCCTCGGATTATGTCTCTCCCGCCCGGATCGGTCGCCCCTCCCAGCCGGATCGGTCGCCCTCCCGGCACCCGCAGCCATACCAGGCACCGGACACCGAGAGGACGTCATCCCACAAGAGCAGCACGAACCGACGCGTGGACGGAGAAAACCACCTGCGCGCCAGTCAGTTCCAACACACGCCTCACCGCCGAGGCAGGGGCAGCCAGCCGGAACTCGACGCCCACCGCCTGCGCCGACAAGCGGGTTCCCAGCAGCAGGTTCAGGGCGCAGGAGTCGCAGAACCCGACACGTTCAAGGTCGACCACAAGCACCGGCGGACGGACACCGACGAGCGAGGTCAGCGCCTCCTCGGCCAGTGCCAGGATGTCGATCTCCAAGTCTCCCACCCCCGTGCAAACGACTGCCTCGGCGTCCGCCGCCAGATATCCACAAGGACCCCGCCCACGGCAGACCCGACCGCGGGCGGGCGGGCGGCCCTCGGAACGATGATCTACGACCCGTTCTCGGCCGCCATCGTCGTGATGGTCCCCTCCGAAGTGCTCTGCGAATGCTCTTCGACCATACGCAGCACACGACGGCCGGCCAAGACGCTGCGGCGCCCGGCCCAACCCCTCCCCCCGAGCCCCGCCCCCTCAAGCGCAGGTCAGACCCTCGCCCAGCTCGGTTGCGGTCGGCGCCCGGTCCAGCTGCTGGGACAGCTGTTCCTGCGCCTTGGCCAGGCCGATGCGCAGTTCCTGGAGCCGGCGGGGACGTGGACGGCCCAGGTGGTGTCGCGGAAGTGGCGGCGGACCTCGCCGAGGATGGTCGGCAGCGCGAAGGTGGTGAATCCGACGCCGTGGTCGGGGTCGAAACGGTCGATGGCCTTGATCAGGCCGATCGCACCGACCTGCATCAGGTCTACGCGGAGGTGGCGCTGCGAGCCGAAGCGGCGGATCGCAGCGCCACCAGCGAGAGATTCAGCTCGATCAGGGTGGACCGCACGCAGGAGTACTCCCGGGAGCCCTCCTCCAGGCCGGCGAGTCAGCGCAGCAGGACCCGGGTCAGCTCCCGGCCGTCGGCGGGCGCGACCTCGCGCCGATCCCCGATGGCGAGGCCCTCGGGCGGGAGCGCCCCGGCGGCGCCCCCGCCCGGAGCCTCGTCGCCTGCCCTGCTCGGGGGGCAGGGGCCCGCGGGAATGAGGAGTTCATCACTGGGCGCAGCCATGTCGATCCTTTCCTCTCTTCGGGCCGGTCCCCGTCCCGTTACCCGATGTCGGTGGATCGATGCCTCTGCCGCCTGTGAGGGTCCGGCGACGAAGGGCCGGGTTCGGCGTGCGGGCCAGGCAGCTGGCTGACGGACACCCGGGGCAGCGCGTGCGGGTGGTTCTCACGGATGTAGGCCACCAGATGCTCACGGAGCTGGCAGCGCAGTTCGAAGGCGTCATCGGCATTGGCCGACGTCGCCAGGGCACGGACCACGATCGTACTAGGCGTGGTATCGACGACCTGCAAGGCACTGCCCTCACCGTCCCAGAGCGGATTCATCGCGAGGAAAGCGTCGAACTCCTTCCGCAGCACAGCGACCGGGGTGCTGTGGTCGAGGTGGAGCAGGGCTGTGCCGGTGATCCGGCTGGTCCGGCGGGACCAGTTCTCGAACGGGCGGCCGGCGAAGTACGACATCGGCATGACCAGGCGTCGCTGGTCCCAGGTGGCGATCACGACGGAGGTGAGGGTGATCTCCTCCACCGTGCCCCACTCGCCGGCCACCACCACGACGTCGTCTATCCGGGCCAGGTCGCCGAAGGCCATCTGGATGCCGGCGAACAGGTTGGCGAGGGTGCTCTGCGCCGCCACACCGGCCACCACGCCGACCAGGCCGGCGGAGGCGAGCAGGCTGGTGCCAACTCCGCGGACGGCGGGGAAGGTCATGAGCATCGCCCCCACCGCGATCAGGGCGATGGCGGCCTGGCAGATCCGGCCGAGCAGGCCTGCCTGGGTACGGGCGCGGCCGGCCTGGGCGGGGTCGCGGCGGCGGACGGCAAGGTGGACGGCGCCGTCCACGAGCAGTCTGACGGCGCGTGCGGCCAGCCACGCGCCGGAGCAGATGGTGGCGAGGAGCAGCACGTGGCGCAGAGTGTCCTCGGCCGCGGGTGCGGCGCCGATCCACGGCAGCGCACCCAGCAGGAACCCGCATCCGGTGACAGCCAGCATCGGCCGGCGACAGCCGCGCAGCAGTCTCGGCGTGCCGCTGGTGGGCCCGTGGGCGGCCAGCCGCCGCGCGACGAGCTCCGAGGCACGGTTCAGCCCGTACGCGGCGAGCGCGGCGGCCGTGGCCACCACGAGCAGGCGGACAGCACTCCACCACACCGACCGGCTCCTTCCTCCCGTACGCCGGGGCTGCTGCCGCCGACCCGGACCGCCTGCCCGCTGCCACCGCGTTCAAGCGCCCTCTTTCTGCTCGAAAGGTGACGGGTGGTCGGCTGACGGACCGTCGTGGGCCGCTCCGGAACCCGGTGCATACACCGCCGTTGCGGGGGCAGGCGAGGGGACCGGCGGCCCCGCGGAGGTGGCCGCACCGGTCTGTGGAGGAGGAGCGATGGCTCGGATCGAGGAGTCCGTCGAGGTACACGCGCCGCTTCCGGCGGTGTACGAGCAGTGGACGAGGTACGAGGAGTTCCCGGAGTTCATGCGCGGGGTGGTGAGCGTCGAACGGACCGGCCCCGGCGCCACCCACTGGGTGATCGACGCCGTGGGTGTGCGCCGGGAGTTCGAGGCCCGCACCGTCGAAGCCGTTCCCCGCGAGCGGGTCGCCTGGGAGAGCGTGGCCGGCGACCTCCGCCAGGCCGGGGTGGTGACCTTCCACCGGATCGACGAGGGCACCACCAGGCTCATGGTGCAGCTGGAGCTTGAACCGCCCGGGCTGCTGGAACGACTCGTCGAGGCGCTGGGCTTCGTCGACCGTCGGGTGATCGACGACCTGAGGGACTTCAAGGACCACGTCGAGTCGGAGCGCCGGGCCGCCTGACCGGTCCGGCGTACGTGCGAGAGAGAGGAGACACCGATGAGTGAGGGCATCAACATCTGGGAGTTCCGCGACACCGCCGGCCACACCGCCGGCACCGACCTGATCGGCTTCCACGTGGAGGCCACCGACGGTCACATCGGCAAGGTGGACCGGCTGTCCGAGCACGTCGACGCCCAGTACCTGGTCGTGGACACCGGGCCCTGGATCTTCGGCAGGCTCGTGCTGCTCCCGGCCGGCACCGTCGTCCGCATCGAGCTGGGCGAGCGGAAGGTGTACGTCGACCGGTCCAAGGACGAGATCAGGAACAGCCCGCCGTACGACCCCGGTACGCCCGAGACCGTGCCCGCCCTGCGCACTCCCTTCGCGCTCTACTACAGCCCGTTCTACGGCGGCCGCATCCCCTGACCGGCGCGGCCCGGCGCCCTTGGACCCCGGCTAGGGCCTTTCTTTTGGATCAGTGGGCGGACCAGATGAAGATGCCCGCAATGTGGAGTCCGGCCGTGAAGACGGTGGCGGTCTTCTCGTAGCGGGTAGCCAGACCGCGCCAGTTCTTCAGGCGGTTGATGCACCGCTCGACGGTGTTGCGCTGCTTGTAGGCCTCGCGGTCGAAGGCCGGCGGCCTGCCTCCGAGTCGGCCCTTGCGTCGGCGGTTGGCGATCTGGTCCGAGGGCTGCGGGATCACGGCCCGGATCTTGCGTCGCCGCAGGTGCTCGCGGATGGCTCTCGACGAATAGGCGCGGTCCGCCAGGACCATGATGGGCCGGGTGCGCGGCCGTCCGACCGGTCTGGGCACGCGCAGGGCGGCCATGACATGCTCGAACGCGGGCGCGTCGCCCGCCTGGCCGGGCGTGAGGACAAAACACAGCGGGCGGCAACGGCCGTCCGCGGCGAGGTGGATCTTCGTCGTCAGCCCACCGCGGGAACGCCCGATCGCATGGTGGCCGGGTTCGTCGGCCGGGGCCCCTTTTGACGGGCCCCGGCCGCATTCTGGTGCGCGCGCACAATCGTGGAGTCGACCGAGACGACCCAGTCCAGATCGCCCTCCGCGTCGGCCTGGGCGAGCAGGGCGGTGAAGACCCGCTCCCACGTGCCGTCGATCGCCCAGTTCCGAAGGCGGGTGTAGACGCCCTTCCAGGAGCCGTATTCGGCGGGCAGGTGCACCCACTGCGAGCCGGTCTGGAACTTCCACGCGATCGCGTCGATCACCTCACGGTGATCGCGCCACCGCCCGCCCCGCTTCGGCGTCCGGTCCGGCAACAACGGCTCTATCCGCGCCCACTGCGCGTCAGTCAACGGCACGACCAGACCAACGATCCGATGATCGGAAAGAAACGCCCTAGGGGATGCGGAGGGCGAGGAGCGCGACGTCGTCCTCGTTGTCGGTGGGGCGGACCCGTTCCAGGAGCAGGTGGCAGAAGGGGTCCAGCGGCCGCTGGGCGAGGGCGGCGGCGTGCCGTCGCAACTGGGCCAGGGCGGTGGTGCCGTCCGGGCAGGGTGAACGCGTCGTACCAGTCACCGCCCACCTGCCAGGCGTGCGGGTCGGGCAGGTAGCGGGCGGTCATCTGGAGGCCCGGGACGTTGGGCAGGTGCGGCAGCAGGTGCCGCTGCATGGCCTCCGCGACGCGGCGCTGCCGCTGGAGGACGGTGACGCTGGTGGAGTGCTCGTATCCGAGGGTCACCGCGACGCCGGTGGAGTGCTCGTATCCGAGGGTCACCGCGACGCTGGTGGAAGCCTTCGCCCCGCCGACGCCGGGGATCTGGATGCCGGCCTCGGCGCTGACGGTCACCGTGGCGGAGGCCTTGAAGGTGTCGGTGCTGGTCTTCGAGATGCCGGTGGTGATGGTGTCGCCGACCTTCTGGTTCAGCGAGATGACGTTGTCAGCGCAGGCCACCAGCGAATGGGCCCGCCAGGATTCGATGGTGTAGAAGGGGGAGTTCCCCAGCTGCCACTGAAGGTCCCGGCCCGAGACCCGGATCGTGGCGAACGGCACTTTCACCGACCGGTACTTCGTCCACCCGATCTTGTCGGCAGGCCTGTCGTGGCTGGTCAGGGACGGCTTGAACGGGTCCTTGCCGATCTCCCCGGTCATGGGCAGCGCCACAACGTAGGGCGGCTTGCTGCCCTCAGTCGTCAGGGCACCACGCTTCCCAGCCCCGGCCCACTATCACCGGCCGGGTCACCACGCCGCCCGCCACCTCCTGCACTCTCAGGACCAGGCCGATCCCGGCGGCTCCGGGGTTGCCCGCGGGCCGTAGGACACACAGAGCACCCCGCAGTCAGAAGCGTGCAGGAGGAACCGCTCCAGTTCGGCCGTATGCAGGCGGTCAACTCCCTTCCCCAGAGCATCACCTGAGGTCCGTGGGCAGCGTCGACCGCGACGCAGTACAGCCTGTCGGCGATGAGTAGCCATACACGGCAGGCGCCGCAGGCTCGGTCCCGAACTCGACGCCCAGGGTGCCCGGCTCCCACGGTTCGGCCTGGAACCTGCGCAGCTCGGTCATGCCCGGCAGCACTGCGATGGCCTCGGCGATCCGCATGCCGAAACACACTGGCCCGACGCCTTCCAGAGGCATCAGCTCCCAGACCGCCCGCGCCGGCCTCGCCACAGCATCCCGAAGCTCTGCCGCCGCCATCCGTCACCCGTCCCATCCGCCCGAGCCTCCCCGACTCCCGGGGCTCCATCACCCCGGAATTACACCAGGTTCAAGATCGTTCACGGAACTCGCGCCAGAGCCAACTCCTACTGTCCCTTGACAACGGCGACCGCCTGTCCCTTGACAACGGCGACCGCCGCCCTCGCGGGCCTCGCGGTCATCGCCGCGGCCACCACCTGGGCACTGTGGCCCGCCGTGCACCGCCCGCCGCGTCAACGAACCGGCTCGCCGTCCCGGCAGGTCATCCCAGGCCCGGTCCGACAGGCTGCCCGGTGGAGGCGCGCGGAACGAGGACGGGCCGAAGTCGCTCGGAGGCGGCCGGCTGACCGGCGATCAGCCGCAGCAACTGCCGGACCGCCCGCCTGCCCTGTTCGGCCATCGGGGAGCGGACACTGGTCAGCGGGATCGGCAGCTCGGCGGCGAGCGGGGTGTCGTTGAAGCCCGCGAGGGCGAGGTCCTGGCCGACCCGCAGGCCCAGGTCCCGGGCCGCCCCCATCGCGCCGATGGCGGCGAAGTCGTTGACCGCGAAGAGCGCGGTGGGCCGGTCGGTACCGCGCAGCAGGTCGGTGGCGGCCTCGCGTCCGCCGCGCGTGTCGAAGCGGCACTGCCGGACGCGGTACGCGGGCAGGGGAAGCCCGGCCTCCCGATAGCGCTCGACGAAGCCGGCGGTGCGGTCGGCGCCGGTGCTCGCGAAGGCCTCTCCGGCGATGACCGCGACGTCCCGGTGGCCGAGGGCCAGCAGGTGCTCGGCCACCAGCCGCCCGCCCAAGTGGTCGTCACAGGTCACGGCGGTCAGGTCGGTGGCGTCCCGGGCGTGCGCGGCTCGCCGGTTGACCAGGACGAAGGGGACCGCGCGCAGGGCCGGGTCGCGCAGCGCGGCACCGTCCAGGTGGGCGTCGCCGATGATCACGCCGTCCACCCGGCGTCCGAGCACCATGGTGAGGCGCTCGCGCTGCGTCCCGGGGTCGTCGTGGGTGTTGGTGACGAAGGTGGACAGGCCGTGCCGGGCCGCCTCCTCCTCCACACCCTCGTAGATGGTCGCGACGACGATCTCCGACAGGCGTGGGAACAGCACGCCGATCAGGTTGCTGCGGCGGGTGCGCAGGCTGGTGGCATGCGGGTTGGGCCGGTACCCGAGCTCCCGGGCGAGCGTGCGGATGCGGTCGGCGGTCGCTCCGGAGGCGGCGCGGCCGCGCTCGCCGGCCGGGCCGTTGAGGACCCGCGAGACCGTCGACACGTGCAGCCCCAACTGTTCGGCGATGCCCTGCAACGTCGCCGGACGGCCTTCACTCGCCATGCCGACTCCCCCTTCCCCGCCCGGATGTCCTTCCCCCATTCTCGGGGACGGTCAGGAGTTCACGAGCCGTTGCCCGCCGTCAGGTACGGCAGGGACACCAGGGTGACGATTATCGCGATCACGGCGATGACGGCGAGGGCGGCAAGGAGCCCGAACAGGAGCGGCCGGGCGACGGAGAACGGCAGCCGCAGACCCGGGTAGGCCGTGCGCAGGGCGCGTGGCCTGCTGTCGCGCTCGGGCGCCACGGCGATGGTGAACCCGGCCGGCCGGAACACCTTGTCGTCCAGGGTCTGCCAGTCCCAGTGCTCGGCGCGCAGCAGCACCGCGGTCTCCTGCGCCGTCCCGGACACCACGAGAAGCACCGACCCGCCCTTGGACCCGAGCACCGGGTGGGCGGTGGCGGCGGTCGGCCGGACCGAGGCGGCTCGGCCCCGGCGATCGATGACGGTCAGTCGGCCGTCGGCGTAACGGACCCGCTGGCGACGCGACCGCTGCCGGCTGGACAGGCCGAGCCACGCCACGGCCGACCCGGCCACCAGCACGACGATGAGCACGCCCGGCAGGGCGCCGACGCCGTCCAGGGCGGCCCGCACGACCACCCGGCCCGCGGCCAGCAGCAGGATCAGGCCGACCACCGGACCTGCGACGACCAGCCGCCGGTAGGTCTGCCGTAACGGCAGAGGACGCAACTCCAGCTCAGACAAGGCTTCTTGAGTCATTGACACCCCTTTCGCAAGGGATCAGGATGCCGGTCCCAAACGTTTGGGTCAATGGGAAGGCCAAAGGTTTGGGTTGCCCCGGACGGCAGCGCCGGACAGGGGGTTCGAAACCGAATCTCGCTCTCGGCCTGCGTGTTCTGCCAGGGCGACTTCACCGCGCTCAAAGCGGTCCGGCAGAACTACTGCAGCCCCCGCTGCCGCAAGGCCGCCGAGCGCGAGCGCGATCGCCGGCGCGACGAAGACCGTGCTCTCCGCCTCGGCGAGCCCGCTCGACGCGGGCCGGCGGACTCGACGAGCTTGAACACCATCGCGAGCGCGGCCGCCGGGCGTCACCGGTGGACCGGGCGTCGCCGGCACAGCTGTTCCAGCACTACGCCGAATACCGGCCACACCGAACGCTCGACCAGGTGCGCCGCGACAATCCGTGCCCTGAGTGATCACCGAATCCGATGAGATCCGGTGTCTGCACGTTCGCGGAAACGTGCGTCGAGAGGGCGCCAGGAGAGGCATTCGCCGTTGTTGCCGCCGTTGTTGGAGAAGAAGTAGTGCTCGTACAAGTGGATCTCCTCCCCGACCCGGTTAACCGCGGACTGGGCGGAGTCGTTGCCGTCGAGGGCAGTCGCGCCCAGGTCGTAGACGGAATTCTTGAACATCCAGACTCGACCCTGCGGTTTGTTCACGTTGAAGCCGGCGAACTCAAAGAGGCAGTAGTAGCCCGGCGCACAGGAACTGGACCGCTCTTGATGACCGCGCGTACGTGCGGGGGGGTGGGGGTGGCGGCCGCCGCCGGCAGGGCTCCGGTCAGAAGGAGTGAGGACACGGCGGTGGCCACGGACACAAGACGTCGCACGGGTGATTTCGGTCGCGCCTGGGGCAATCGGAGACGTTCATGAAGACTGGTAGCACGTGATGGTATGTAGACGAATCCATTTAGAGAGCGAGTCCGCGGACGTCAGGCGGTCGGCGGAGGCGTACCGGCGCCTGGCACGGTCCGTCCTAGACACTGCGACGGACCGCGGCGGCCGGGCAAGGGGCTGAGCGAGGAGCCGCCGGCCGAGTCCGCCTGGCTGGAAGAGGCTGGGCGGCAAGCGGCCCACGCCGTGTGAGGTCGAGAAGGGCCTCGCTGTTGGGCGAGGGCCAGGGTGACCGGGCGGATGGCCCCTCGCGGAGGTGGCCGGCGCGCGACGATCAGCCCGCCGTCCTCCACCGGCTGCAAGACGGTGACGAACACCGACGCGGGCAGCCACGAGCACGTGTCGAGGCGGCGCAGCGCGCGGTAGCGGTAGGTGCCCCGGGCCCAGGACAGCAGCAACGCGTCCGTCCTGCCGTACTTCGCAGCGGTCCAGCCGGCGGCCAACGGAGAGCTCCGCGCGACCGACGCGATCACCGCCTTCGCCGCCGACCACGCCACACTGATCCACCCAATCCTGGGGACCTTCCACGACTGCGGAAACCCGGACTCCACGCCGCCAACAGCGCCATCATCCTGACTCTCTGACGAGGCCCGGAGAGGCCCGCATCCCTACTGGCCCACTTCGCATGCACGGCACTCGCCCGACGCCATCGCCTCGCAAGCCACCTTCTCCTCCAAAGCGCCGGGACGACACCAGGCCCACCGAATAGTGCCCTGCGTGCGCGGGTACCCAGATTCCCACCTGCCCGCTGTTCCCACCCGAAGGACACCATGGACTACCCCTCGAAGCCGCCGGTGTCCCTGCTGCGCCACGGCGCCGACGACGCCGTTGCCCTGCTCGATTCCCTCGCGGACGTCTGGGCCGACGCCCACACAGGAAACGACGACGTCGCCGCGGCCGGGTTTACCCCCGAGACCCTGCAGCGGCAGATCACTGCCCACACTCAGCACGCAGGCTTCACCCTGATCGTGGCCTCCTCGGCCGGCCAGGACATCGGTTTCGCCTACGGTTTCGCCTGCACCCCCTCTTACTGGTTCGGCGAACAGCTCCTGCCCACCATCACGGAACAGGCCCGCGGCACCGAATCCCTCGCCGGGATCTGCGAACTCGCCGTCCGCACCCGCTTCCAGGGGCGAGGAATCGGGACCAGTCTGCACGCCGCGCTCCTGGAAGCGCTCCGCACCGAGTGGGTGTCCCTGCTGGCCATGCCCGGCGACGAAGACGCCCAGCGGCTCTACCGCCGCCTCGGGTACCAGTACGCCGGGCCGTACGCCGCTGGGCCCGACGGCCCGGTCCTGGACCTGCTCCTGCTCCGGACTCAGAAGAGCACCATCAGCAGTACCCCGACGTGGCTGCGCGAGCACTGGCCGAGCGAGCTGTCCACGCCGCGCCTGCGGCTGCGCCCCGTCGAGGCACGCGATGCCGAACTTCTTGAGAACCTGTGGACCGATTCCGTGGTCCGCCGCTTCCTGGGCGGCCCGGTCCCGGCCGACCGACTCGGCGCGCGCCTGGCCGGTGCCGCAGGCCGGCCAGGCCACTTCACCGTGGTCCTGGCCTCGGACGAACAGGCCGTAGGCCGTGTGACCCTCGACGAGGACCACCGCGCACCAGGCCGGGCCGAGGTCTCGTACGAGTTCCTCCCCGCGTACACGGGCCGGGGCCTCGCGGCGGAAGCGGTCGGCGCCGTACTCCGCTGGGGCCGACGCACCCTACCCGACCATCAGCTGACCGCCGTGACCCAGGCCGCGAACGTCCGATCGCGCAACCTGCTGCAGAAACTGGGACTCGTGGCCACCGAGTACCTCGTCGAGTACGGCCAAGACCAGGTCCTCTACACCGCCGCCCCCGGAAGGTAGACGTCGAGCGTCCCGGCACTGCGACGGGTTCGCCTGCACCGCACCACGTGACCTCGGTGCCGGGTCGCCCTGCTGTCCCCGATCAGCGACCAGACCGAAACCGAGCTGCGCTTCGGCTACGGCGCGAGGCCGACCGCCAGGGCGCAGCGGGACGATGAAGCCGCGCAGGGCGGCAGTGAGCAGCACGAAGGCGGCGGCGGCCGCAGGGGTGGCATGGCGTGGACTCAGTGACCGTTGCTCTATCGAGCTTGGTGGGCGTGAGTTCGAGTGGCCGACTCGGTCGGGTGATCTTCTGGCCGGTCGGGCATGAAAGTGGGGCCTCCCGCACAGCTCGTGCGTGTCGAATCCAACCGAGCAACAGGAGGCCCCTGGTGGTGAGGTCTTTCGTGCCGTGCACGCGGCCGGCATACGTCCGTATTCGAACATCTGCTCGATTATGGGATGGGGAGTCCGTGTCGCAGAACCCCAGAGTTCTGGGGTACCGCACGGATCGGGAGAGTCGAAGACTGCCGGTATGGACACCATCGAACAGAACAAGAGCACGGTCACCGCGTTCATCGACGCGCTCTTCAGCAAGGGTGACCTGGGGGCCGTGGACGAGTACCTCGCCGAGGACTTCGTCAACCACGACCCGCCGTTCGGCGGCAGCGCCGATCGCGAGGGGATGCGCCGGGCCGGAGCGCTGTTCCGGGCCGCCTGCCCCGACTGGCACAGCGATCAGGACCTGGTCGTCGGGGAGGGCGACCTGGTGGTCGAGCACTTCACCGCGAGCGGTACGCACCGCGGCGAGCTGCTCGGCGTGGCCCCCAGTGGTCGACCACTGACGCTGCCCGGGATCAACATCTTCCGGCTCCGCGACGGACGGATCGTCGAGCGGTGGGGCCGCCTCGACGAGCTCGGACTGCTCCGGCAGCTCGGCCTGGCTCAGGAGTAACGTCGGTCCCATGGCGGTATCACCGGTGGAACGCCGCACGGCCGGAGTCGTCGACCGCTGCTACGCCGGGTCGGACCCGGCCCGGCTGCGGGCGGAGGTGCTGCCGCGCCTGCGGCGGCTGGTCCCCACCGACGCCGTGTTCTTCGCGACTGTCGACCCCGCCTCCCTGTTGTTCACCTCCGCCGTGACGGAGGACCCGCTGGCCGGTGAGACTGCCCGTTTCCTGGAGAACGAGTTCGGCCGGGCCGACGTCAACAAGTTCGCCGATCTGGCGCGGTCGGCCGATCCGGTGGCCACCCTCGACCGGGCGACCCGGGGCGAGCGCGCGGCCAGTCCCCGTTACCGGGAGATCATGGCGCCGCTCGGGCTCGGCGACGAGCTCCGGGTGGCGCTGCGCCTCGGCGGCTGCTGTTGGGGCGTCCTGTGCCTTCACCGGGAGCAGGCGGACTCCGGGTTCGGCGACGAGGACCTCGCGGTGCTGCGGGCCGTCGCCCCGCACCTGGCCGAGGGGATCCGGCGCTCGGTCGCCCTCGGCTTTGCCGGTTCCACCTCGGCTCCTCCGCGCGCCGCCGCCCCCGGCGTCCTGGTGTTGGACGCCGGATCGGTGCTCCTGTCCGCCAGCGAGGAGGCCCGCGACTGGCTCGCCCGGCTGGACTCGGCCGACTTCCCGGCCGGAGAGCTGCTGCCGATCGCCGTCAGCGCGGTGGCCGCGCGGCTGGCCCGACTGGAGCAGGGGCCGGTCGACCGGGTGCCGCCGCCCTCGGTCCGGGTACGCGACCGCTTCGGCGAGTGGTGGAGCGTGCACGCCACCCGGCTCACCGGGCCGCCCTGGCCCCAGACCGCGGTGATCGTCGAACCCGCGCCACCGCAGCAGCGCTCCACGCTCCTGCTCAGCGCGTACGGGCTGAGCCCGGCGCAGAACAGGGTCGCCACTCTGGTCCTGCGCGGCTGCTCGACCCGCGAGATCTCGGCGGAGCTGTGCATCTCGGCCAACACCGTGCAGGAGCACCTCACAGCCGTCTTCGACCGGCTCGGCGTCCGCAGCCGCCGGGAGCTGGTCGCGCTCGCTCTGGCGGGCGCCGGGGGCAAACGGCCGGCCCGCCCCGGAGCCGACCGCCGGGCCTGGCCCTAGTACTCCAGCAGGACTTCGACGTTTTGCCTGATCAGAGGCTATACGTGGTGAGTTTCGTGAGCTGATGGCCATCAGGGGTGCTCTTTATGAGAACGCCCCTCGATCGTGTGCAGGCGACGTGGGTAGTGACAGCGGCGGGGCAGCCTCCCGACGTGATCAACGAGCCCGCCGCCGCGACCTGGGACGATGAACTCGAAGAGCTCTTCCTCCGAGTCGGCCACCGCTTCAGCCGCGTGGAACCACGCCGCCGGATGCGCGACTACGTCAGCGGCCTACTCGGCCCGGTCGGCCGCAAGAACGGCTGGCAGCCGGCCGAATACGCAGGCCACGCCACCCCCGACGGACTCCAGCACCTGCTCGCCGGCTCCCGCTGGGACGCGGACCAGGTCCGCGACGAGCTCCAGCACTACGTCGCCGAACGCCTCGGCGAGGTCGACGGAGTCCTGATCATCGACGACACCGGCTTCGTCAAGAAGGGCAGCACCTCCGCGGGCGTGCAACGCCAGTACTCCGGCACCGCCGGCCGCACCGAGAATTGCCAGATCGGGGTCTTTGCCGCCTACGCCACCGGCCGCGGCCGAGCCCTGGTGGACCGCGAGCGCTACCTTCCCAAGTCCTGGACCGAGGACCGCGACCGCTGCCGCGCCGCGAAGATCCCCGAGGACCAGGACTTCCACACCAAGGGCGACCTCGCCAAGGCCCTGGTGCTGCGCGCACTGGCTTCCGACCTGCCCATCGCCTGGGTTACCGCGGACTCGGCCTACGGACAGGAAGGGCGCTTTCGCCGACTGTTGGAGCAGTCCGGTGTCGGCTACGTCTTGGCGGTGCCCAAGTCCCAGTTCAGCGTGGGCTGTCCACGCATCGACTGGCTATCCACGCATCGACTGGTTGTTCACCCAGGCCCCGGCCGAGGCCTGGCAACGGATCTCCTGCGAGGACGGCGCCAAGGGGTCGCGCGTCTACGACTGGGCGGCCATCCAACTGCCCGCCGTGGCAGAGTTCGACGGCCAGGACGAGACCCTGATCCGCCGGCGATGGGCGCTGGGCCGCCGCAGCCTGAGCAAGCCCGACGAGATCGCCTACTACCTCGCCTACACAACTCGACACAACTGTCGCGCAGTTGGCGCGGATCGCCGGGATACGCTGGGCGATCGAGGAGTGTTTCCAGGCCGCCAAGAACGAGTGCGGCCTGGACCAGTACGAGGTCCGCCGTTACACCGGCTGGATGCGGCGCATCACACTGGCCATGCTCGCCCCGCGCAGCCTCTGATCAGGCAAAACGTCGAAGTCCTGCTGGAGTACTAGGGCAGCGTCCGAGGGCGCCACTCCTCACGGTAGCCGGGGGTGTCGTGGTAGATCTGGGCAAGGAGTCTGACCGCCGCTCCAAGACCGGCGGCCCGGCCGGCGTCAAAGTCTTTGCTGGTGGCGGCCGTGTCCGGCGAGTCGAGATGTGCAACCGGCGCGTAGAGATCTGTGACCGCGCGAACCATGTCGATCATGGGGATCGTGCTGTCGAGGTGCACGTCCGTGTCGGGGGGAGCAAGCGACGTGATCATCACGACGTTGTGCTCGTCCGCGTCGAGTTTCGCTCGCACGAACTGGATGAGGCCATCGTTCATGGCGATCATCCTGACCGACGGCCGCGCGGTGCGTGAAGCCCTGTGTCTGGCACCGCACGCCCGGTGGGATGGCTGTTGAGCAGGGCGGTCAAGCTTCAGTGGCAGAAACGCGCGTCGGTCGGCGTTCGGTGGCAATCGGTCAAGGTCCAGTGGCACGGGACAGTGACCTGGCGGACTCCGGGCCGAGCCATGCCGCCCGGTGGTCCCGAAATATTCCGGACTCTAATATTGGATGCACATATCGACGTCGCACGTGTACGCATGACGCGGATCGCAGCGCGTTGAGGAGGCGGCTGTGCGGGCACCTTGGGAGACCCTGGTCGCGGGGCCGGCCGATGCGGAGCGATCGGTTCTGCTCCTGCCGGGCGGATCCTGCGCGGCACGGTCGTTCGACCTGGTGATGGCCGAGCCGGCACTGTCCGGTGTCCGCCTCGTGGCCACGACGCTTCCCGGCAACGCCGGCGCGCCGCTGTCGGAGGACGTGACTGTCCCCGCGCTGGCCCGTCGCGCCGGCGAGCTGGCGCAGGAGCACGACTGCGACGTGGTTGCGGGATTCTCGCTCGGGGCGACGGTGGCTTTGGAGATGGTGCTGGCAGGGCGGTTCCAGGGCCCGGTCGTACTGCTCGGGATCAGCCTGACGACTGCGGACGAGTCCAGGTTCTTCCGGACCGTCGTACGGGCATCTCAGAGGGTCGGCAGCTGGCCGACGGCGCTGATGATGGGGCTCATGCCACTCATGGCGCGGTCCGCCAAGACGCCTCAGGCGCACAAGGACGAGCTGATCGAGGACTTCAAGCAGAACAGGACCGCCGATGTGGTCCGTGTGACCGGTGATTATCTCGACTACCTCGCCACGGGCCGGGACCCAGCCACCGAACTCGCCGCGCTGGACACCCCTGTGTGGATCGTCCACGCCGAGAAGGGGGACGGCGGGCTTACCAGTGCCGAGCGTGCCACCCTTGAGTCCGCTCCCCACGTCACCGTGGTGACGATCCCTGGCGCAGTGTTCCTCCTGCCGGACGTGGCGCCGCGGGAGACCGCCGAGGTCATCGCCGCCGCCCTCGCACGTGCGACCTGACTGGGCGATCGTCGTGCCATCAGGGGATGAAGCAGAGGATCGGCACGTGCCTGAACAACCCCCGGATATCCGTGAGGTACCCGGGCTGAACCGCTACATGCCTTAAAGGTCCTAACAAAGGCGTTGGACGTGTCGGTGGGTGATCAGGCAGGTGGCGAGGCCGAGGAAGGCCTCGTGGATGTCGTCGCGTCGTTCCCAGCGGATGCGTAGGCGGCGGAAGCCGTGGAGCCAGGCGATGGTGCGCTCGACGACCCAGCGGTATGCGCCCAGGTTGGAGCCGTGGGGTACTCCGCGTCGTGCGATCAGCGGTTTTATGCCCTGCTTCCACACCAGTCGCCGGTATTTGTCGTGGTCGTAGCCCCGGTCGGCGAGCAGGACGTCCGGTCCGTGCCGTGGCCGGCCGACGAGGCCGGCCACGGCGGGGACCTTCGCGAGCAGGAGCAGCAGCTGGGTGACGTCGTTGCGGTTGCCGCCGGTCAGCGACACCGCGAGCGGGATGCCCTGGCCGTCGACGAGGATGTGGTGTTTGCTGCCCGGTCGCGCGCGATCGACCGGGCTCGGTCCGCTTTTGGGCCACGCCGAGCGGCCCGGACATGGGTGGAGTCGATCACCGCCCTGGACCAGTCGAGCTGCCGGGCGGACCGCAGCTTTCGCAGCAGCACCGGATGGAGAGCTGGAGCGGTTCGAGACGGACGTGCTGGCCGGCTTTGTGCTGGCGCGGGCCTCGGCGGGGCTGACGGACGGCACGATCCGCGGGGACGTCGGGCACCTGGAGCAGGTGCGGACCTGGTTCGGCCGCCCGTGTCGGCGTACGAGTCAACATGCACCACCTCGTACGAGTGACTGTGCGCCAGAGTTGATGCGGTGAACCGCTGTTGTCCGTGAGCCTGCTGTCGTCGGTTTCGAGCGGCAGAGAGGCGGTTGACAGTGGTCTTGGACCCGCATCGCTGGCTGGAGTTGAGGCGATATCGCGCGCTGTACGACTCCGGCGCGATGAGTCAGCGGCAAATCGCGAAGGCGACCGGGCTGAACCGCCGCACGGTCGCGAAGTACCTCTCAGGCCAGGTCCCGGCGGCGCCTCCACAGCGGGCACCAGGTGCCCTGCCCCGGCCGCGGACGGTCGACGAGGTCGCCCCGCTGATCGACGCGATACTGCGCTCCGAGGTCCTCCTCAAGGGCACGGTGATCCACGAACGGCTGGTCCAGGAGTACGGGACCGCCATCAACTACCAGCGGATCAAGATCTACTTGCAGGAGACCAGGCCCCGGATCGCCGAGGAACTCGGCATCAACCCGGCGAACTCGCGGGCCTGCATCGACGCTTCGAGAGTCGTTCCCGGCGCCCAGGCCCAAGTGGACTGGGGCGAATGAGGGCAGAATCCTCGCGCACGTCGGCATCCCGAAGGTCAACTCGTTCCACATGACGCTGTCGTACTCGCGCGACCCGTTCTGCTGCTTCACCAGCAGCCAGGACCTCGCGACTTCCTCGACCTCCTCCTCGCCGAGGAACTGGCCGTTCGCGACGACCGCCGCTTCCGCCAGGGCCTGCGACTGTCGAAGCTGCCCCACCACAAGACCCTGGACGACTACGACTTCTCCTTCCAGCCCGAGCTCGACCCGCGCAAGGTCAAGGACCTGGCCACGCTGTCGTTCGTCGAGGCCAAGGCGAACGCCGCCCAGCCGGGGCCGCCGTCGGCAAAACCCACTTGGCCGTCGCCCTGGCGGTCGCCGCTTGCCGGGCCGGCTACTCGATCTACTTCACCAGCCTCGACGACATGGTCCGACACCTCAAGGCCGCCGAGGCCGCCGGGCGCCTGACCAGCAAGCTCCGCACCTACCTGCGGCCGAGCGTCCTCGTGGTCGACGAGGTGGGATACCAGCCCCTTGAACGCGCCGAGGCGAACCTGGTCTTCCAGGTGATCTCCAAGCGGTATGAGAAGGGCTCGATCATCCTGACCTCGAACAAGACCTTCAGCGGATGGGGCCAGGTCTTCGGCGACGAGGTCCTCGCCACCGCCATCCTCGACCGGCTCCTGCACCACTGCGACGTCATCTCGATCAACGGCAACAGCTACCGCCTCAAGAACCGCCTCCAGGCCATCGACCGAGACACCGACGTCGCCTGAGCGATTGCTCCGCCTCATCGAGGTTTCGCTGCTGCCAAGGGGCCCCAGGATGTCACTGGAGCACGGATGCCTCATCATCGCTCATGGCCTGGTAGACAGTCACCATCGCGGCCACAGCGTCGATTTCGATCGGTCCGGTAATCCTCAGCCAGACCAGTTCGGGTAGGTCCTCGGAGCGGTCGAGTCGGTCGACCGCCTCGGCTGGCCAGGCCAACGGCAGCTTCGGCAGATGGACGAGGGAGATCCCGTCGACGAAGGAAGTGGAGTCCAGGCCGGGGCCCCACGGGCGGACCGAGCGGAGATCTGACAGCGAGATCACTACATCGGGCTTCCACGGTCCCACGCGCAGCCACACGTCCAGCGTGTTGTCCTCGCGGTCCTCGTTGGACTCGTCCAACGAGATGCGCTCGATGAGGTAGCGAATGCAGGACTCCAGCCTCCGCGCCGCATTCGTGCATCGGTTCTTGAAGGCGTCGAGTGCCGCGTGTTCGTCGACCACGGCACAAGATTACGGCGAGTGGAACGGTCCACAGGAGCACTCTTCAGACATCTGACCGATGAACTCCACCACCCCTTGGCTGCCCAAGCCGACCTATGCGGCGCCAACGCCGTTCACACCTCGTTGAGCTGAGTCAGTGGTGCACACAAGCCCGTACGCACTGGAGCACTCAGATCAGTACGCGGACACCTGCTGGTTCGCGATCACGGGGGCAAGTGTCGACAGAGGGTCGTTTGCCGACACTTCCGGGGGCGGCATCAGTGCGCTGTGCCGTACCTGAGTCCGTCGAGGGTGAGGTCGAGGAGGCGTTCGGCCTGTTCGCGCTGTTCGGGCTTTCCTGAGGCGAGGGCGATGCCGGTGAGGGCGGCGAACATGTCGGCTGGGCTGATGTCCGATCGGATGCTGCCGGTGGCGGTCGCGGCGTCCAGGAGCGAGGTGAGGGCCGTCATCATCAACTCCCGGCTGTGGGCGTAGGGGTTGACGCCGGAGTCGACGACGGCACGGAGAGCATCGGCCATCCCCAGTTTCGCGGTGGCGTAGTCGATGAAGCGCCCCATCCAGGCGCGAAGCGCCTCGCGTGGCGGCATGGCCACCAGGAGTTCGGGGGCCGCCTCGCACAGTCGGTTCAGTTCGTTGCGGTAGGCGGCCTCGATCAGGAGTTCCCGGGTCGGGAAGTTGCGGTAGAGCGTGCCCGTCCCGACTCCCGCCTCCTTGGCGATGTACTCCAGGTGTGCGTCCAGTCCCTGCTCCGCGAAGACGCGCACCGCGGTGGAGAGGATCTTCTCCCGGTTGCGCCGCGCATCGGCCCGCAGCGGCCGGCCGGTCTCTGTGGTCATCGGAGGGCTCTTTCCTCGAAGAGTTGCTAAGTGGCGGCGCCTCCGCTTACCGTGCCGTAAGTGGCGGCGCCTCCACTTACGTAGTTTAGGGCACACCCGCCTTCGTCCGCATGGTGCGGGCAAGCACATCAGAGGAGAAAATGATGAGCCTCCCGCTCGAAGGCAAGGTCGCCGTGGTCACCGGTGGCGCGTCCGGTGTCGGCCTGGGGATCACCCAGGAATTCGTGGACCAGGGCGCCCGCGTGGTCATCACCGACCTTCAGCAGGACCAGCTGGACGAGGCGGTCGCCAAGATCGGCCCGAACTCCTCGGGCATCGTGGCCGACGTCACCAAGCTTGCGGAGATGGAGGCGGCGTACCACGAGGTCATCGCACGCCACGGACACCTCGACGCGGTCGTGGCCAACGCCGGCATCGGCGCGCATGCCCCGCTCGGCGCGATCACCGAGGAGCAGTTCGACCGGACCTTCAACGTCAACGCCAAGGGCGTCCTGTTCACCGTCCAGCCGGCGATCGCGCTGCTGCCGCCCGGCGGCACGGTCGTCATCATCGGGTCGACCGCGTCCATCCAGCCCCCAGCAGGCATGGGCCTGTACGGCGGCTCCAAGGCCGCGGTGCGCGCCTTCATCCGGTCCTGGATCCAGGACATCAAGGGCACCGGCATCCGCATGAACGTCCTCAGCCCCGGTGCCGTGGACACCGAGTCCCTGCGCAGCGCCCTGGGCATGGCGCAGGGCGCCGACGCCGTTGCCGCCGCGGTCCGGACGATGGGCGAGGGCAACCCAACCGGGCGGATCGCCGACCCGCGCGAGATCGGCAAGGCTGTGGCGTTCCTCTCCAGCGACGCCTCCAGCTTCATCACCGGCGTCGAGCTCTTCGCCGACGGCGGCATGGCGCAGGTCTGAGCAGAAGCGGCAAAGGCCCAGGTCAGAGATGCAACGCGAGGCCGTGTTGCCTCCCATGTCGCAACGGGCGATCCATGGTGGGAGGTGCGGGGCTGCATGCCTGGCTCTATCGGCGAAGAACCGCAGCGCGTGAGGGCGCCACCGCCCCAGCTCCGCCCGTTGCGCCGAGGCCGGCTCGGGCCGCGTCCCGGGCGGGTCGGACACCACGGTGCCCGACCCGCCCTCGTACGAGACCCACCGCTGCCTACATCGTTTCCGCCGCGGTGTTCAGCTCGTTCCCGCTGACCTGGGCTGGGCGCAAGGCGATGTGCTGGCGGCTGTCGTCCGCGCGCACGTCCGGCACCTGCAACTCGGCGCGGTAGCCGCCCCAGCACCGGTCGGCGGCGTGGTCCGGGCCCGCCGGATCAACCGTGCTGCTCCGAGGCGAGGATGGTGTCGATCATGCGCTGCAGCAACGCGGCCAGGTAGCGCTTGTCGTTGGCGGCCTTGTGATCGCCGAGCTGGTCCAGCCGCATGGCCTCGTCGAGCAGCTCGTCGCGCTGGTGGAGCATCCTCACGACGTCCGCGCGGTGGTCGGTGGCGGCCGCGGCCGAGGCCGCGCCCGGCTGGACGGGGGCGGCCTGAGCGGGGGCGGCCGCGAGCAGGACACCACCGGCCAGGGCGGCGGTCAGGGCGATGGCGGGAAGACGATGGCGCATTGAGCTTCTCCTCATTTTCGACGGTGCCTTCGGTTGGGCGCGGGAGTGACCCGGCCCGGGATCGATCAGAGATGCGTGCCTTGAGCACGCTTCTGACTGTAGCAGGAAAAGCGTGCGTCGAGCACGCTAATGTGGGACGTGAACAGCTCGACGGGACACGACATCGGAATCCCCATGAACCGCACCGACGCCGACCGGAATCTCGGCAGCGCCCGCTGAGCACCCTGCCCATCTGAGGCCACGAGGCCGCCCCCGTCCCAGGCGTCGCGCGCCAGGTCCGCCACCCGCCACCTTCTGCTGCCGGTTCGCCGGAGCGACAGGTCCGGCGTCGGTGACGACCAGGGCGACGGGGGTAGCCGGGCCGGGTGTGGCCGGGGTAGGCGCGGCGAGCGAGGTGGTCGTCATCGAAATGGCCTTCCATCAACAGCAGGCCGGATCCGGCGCGGTGGTCGGCCCCGGTACCCGGACCAGGGTGCCGCCGCCGACGCACACCACCCCCTTGTCCGCGGCCTGACCACACCCCTTGTCCGACCCCTCGACCAGCATGTTGTCGCGCGGATGCACACGGTGCGGTGCGGTGCGGGTCTACCAGCGGTACGGGTCTACCAGCGGTGAGGTGTCACCCGAGCGGGCTGGGTCTGTTCGTAGGCGTGGCCGACCCGCAGGAGTGTGGGCTCGTCGAGGGGGCGGCCGAGCAGCTGCATGCCGACGGGCATGCCTGCCGCGTCCTGGCCGACCGGAACGGTCAGGGCGGGCACTCCGGTGATGTTGGCGGGGGCGCAAAGGCGCACGTAGGCGTCGGAGACGCTCTCGGCCGTGCCGTCGGGCCAGGTGACCGTCTCCTCGTCGGCCCCGACCGCGGGCATCGGGACGCTCGGGGCGGCGATCACGTCGACCTCCTCCAGCATCCGTGCCCACTCGGCGCGCATGAGCGTGCGGGAGCGTTGAGCGCGTACGTAGTCGCCGGCGCTCATCAACTCGCTTGCCTCCAGGAGGATGCGGACGTCCTCCTGGTACAGCTCGGGGACCGTGCGCAGGCTGCCTTCGTGGTAGGCGCCGGCCTCCGGCACCATCAGGCCCCACTGCGTGGCCTGGATGTAGCGGGTCATCGGGATGTCGACCTCGACGAGCCGCGCGCCCAGGGCCTCCAGCTGCCCGATGGCGTTCCGGACCGCGGTCTCCACCTGCGGGTGGACGTGGTCGAAGTAGTAGGTGCGCGGCACACCTATGCGCAGCCCCGTCAGGTCCGGGTCCGCACCGGGCCGGTAGTGCGCGGCGGGCACGGACAGCGAGGCGGGGTCGCGCGGATCGTGTCCGGCCAGCGTGGTCAGGACCAGGGCCGCGTCCTCGACGGTGCGGGTGATCGGGCCGACGTGGTCCAGCGACCAGGACAGGGAGGTGACGCCGTGACGGGGGACGAGACCGTAGGTCGGCTTGAGGCCCACGACCCCGTTGAGCGCGGCGGGCACCCGGATCGACCCGCCGGTGTCGGTGCCCAGGGCGAAGGTCGCGGTGCCCGCCGCGACGGCGACCGCGGAGCCGCCGCTGGAGCCGCCGGCGACCCGGCCGCGGTCCCAGGCGTTGCGGGTCTGCGGGGTGGTCAGCCCGAACGCGAACTCGTGGGTGTGGGTCTTCCCGAGCAGGATCGCGCCGTCTGCGCTCAGGCGCGCGGCGACCGTGCTGTCCGCCGTTGCATGGTGGCCGGCACGTACGCGGGAGCTGGCGGTGGTGGCCATCCCGCTGACATCGATCAGGTCCTTGAGCGCCATCGGGATGCCGTGCAGCGGCCCCCGGTAACGCCCTTGCGCGGCTTCGTGTTCGGCCTCGCTCGCCGCCCGCCGCGCCTGCTCCGCGGCGACCGTGACGTAGGCGCCGAGGTGCGGCTCCACTTTCTCGATGCGATCGAGGACGGAGTCGACCAGTTCGACGGGGGACAGTCGCCGGGCACGGATCGCGTCTGCGGCGGCGGCGAGGGAGAGCTCATACGGCTGCATCGTGGTGCTCCTCTGCGGCCCGGTAGGCGGCGGCGGGCGGGACGTCCGCGAAGTCCAGCTCGCGCAGGACCGCGACGACGCTGTGGATGTGGTTGGCGACCGCGGCGACCGCGGCATGGCGTTCGGCGGGCAGCACCAGGCCGGCGCGGGCCGCCCAGCGGGCGGCCTCCGGTGGGGTGAGTTCGACGGCGGACACGGATGCACTCCCTTTCGGTGGAGGTTGGAGTGGCGGAGTAACCGCCACCCTTCGAGGCTTGGGGATTCGTTGGCAGGTCGCGTGGTCAGGCCCCGGTGGCCGGGATTTCGACGCCCGGCTCGGCGAGCAGCCGGTAGCGGCCGTTCTCCCGGCGGACGGTGCCGGCCGTGGGCTGCGGGAAGTGGGTGCCCAGCAGCAGCGCGTCGGTGTCCGCCAGGGTGTCGAGGAGCCGGGCGCGGGTGCGGACGGCCCGGGCGGGGTCGGTGTCGACGCAGCTGTGGATGTGGGGGTGGGACAGCTGCACGGGGTGGTGGATGCTGTCGCCGCTGATCAGCGCCCGGCGGTCGCTGCCGCGCAGTTCGACAGCGACCTGCCCCGGCGTGTGGCCCGGGGCGGGGACCAGGAGGACGCCCGGCGCCACCTCGCGTCCCTGGTCGGGCACGTCCACGGGGTCGTACTGTCCGGCGTCGCGGACGGGGTGGACGGAGTCGCGGAACATCTGGGTGCGGGCTTCGTCCAGGTCGGTGGCGGCCCAGTGGTCCCATTCGGTGCGGCTGGTGAGGTAGCGGGCGTTGGGGAAGGTGGGGATCCATTCCTCGCCGGCGAGGCGGGTGTTCCAGCCGACGTGGTCGGTGTGCAGGTGCGTGGTGATCACCAGGTCGACGGACTCGGGCGGGAAGCCGGCCGCCGTCAGCCGCTCCAGGAAGTCGGTGTCGAGACCGTTCCAGGCCGGGTTGACGCGTGGCTTGGCGTTGCCGATGCCGGTGTCGACGACGATCCGCAGCCCACCCGCCTCCACCGCGAAGCTGTGGCTCGCCAGCCGCGGGACCTCGGCGTCGGCGAAGTCGGGGCGCAGCCAGGACGCCTCGTCCAGTACCTCCTTGGTGGCGGCCGGCAGCAGCCAGGGTCCGGTCTGCCGCGGCAGTTCGATCTCGTCGATGCGGCGTACGGCGATGTCGCCGAGGCTCCATCCCGTGCTCGCGAAGGGGGCGGCCTGACGGGGCGTGGCGGTGCTCATCGGTGGGTCCTTTCGGGCGGGCGGGGCTCTGCGGGAAGCGGGGCTCTGCGGGACGGCAGGGCTCGGTCAGGCGGTGCGCGGCTGGCGCAGGGCACGGACGAGGCCGGTCAGGGTCAGCAGGATGACCGTCACGGCGTAGAGCGAGACGGCGGTCGCCAGGCCGTACAGGTTGGTCAGCAGACCGGCGAGGACGGCGGGGACGCTCATGGCGAGGTAGCTGAGGACGTAGTAGGCAGCGAGCGTCCCGGCGCGTTCGCCCGGGGCGGCCGGGGGCAGCAGCAGGCGCAGGGCGCCTTGGGTGACGGCGCCGAAGCCCGCGCCCGCCAGGGCGGTGCCGGCGAACAGCGCGGCCAGGCTGTGCAGGTGGGGGCCGCTGAGGGTCAGCAGGGCTCCGGGGATCAGGAGCGCGGTGCCGGCGAGGCTGACGGGGCGGGCGGGCAGCGTCCGGGCGGCGTGGGCGGCGAGCCCTGCCGCGGCCGTCAGGGTGAAGAAGACCAGGCCGCCGGTGGCGCTCGCGGCGTGCGGGGCGATGAGCCGGGCGAGCGAGGGGCCGAGGGAGGAATAGAAGCCGCCCAGCGCCCAGGCGGCGATGATGCCGGGCGCGACGAGCGCCATGGCCGGCCGGGAGGCCGGGGCGACGGTGACGGCGGGGCGCAGTGAGCGCAAGGCGCCGGAGTGGGGTCGGGCGGTCTCGGGGGTGAGCAGGACGGCGGCGGCCTGCGCGGTGAAGAGCAGGAGCAGCGGCAGGTAGACGGTGCGGGTAGGGGCGGGGGCGTACTGCACGAGGGCGGTGGCGGCCAGCACGCCGGCCGCCATGCCGGCCACGGGAGTGATGCCGTTGGCGGCCGTGGCCCGGCCGGGGCGGTCGGGGTCCTCGAAGTCGAGCAGGGCGGCTCCGGCGGCGCTGGTGGCCGCGCCGGTGGCCAGGCCCTGCAGGATCCGGGCGGCGATCAGCGCCGGCACTCCCTGGGCGGTGGCGAAGACGGCCATCGCGAGGGCCTGTGCCAGCAGCGCCGCGGTGAGGACCGGGCGCCGGCCCAGGTGGTCCGAGAGCGTGCCCGCAGTCAGCAGTGCCACCAGCAGCGCCAGCGCGTAGGCGCTGAACACAACGGTCAGCGTCATGGCCGAGAAGTGCCACGCGGCCTGGTAGAGCGCATACAGCGGGGTCGGCGCGCTGGAGGCGGCCAGTAGGACGACCAGCACCGAGGCGTGCAGCCGGAAGGCACCACGGCGGCCCAGCATGGGCAGGCGGCGGGGGCGGGACAGCAGGGCTGTGACGCTGGACATGGAAGCACCTCCGAGCCTTAAGGCGAATGCTTTGCGTTTAGCACTCTAGGCTCATGGGCTTCGAAAACGCAAATACTTAGCTTTTACGTGTCGAGGGCGTGCGAAGACGCGACACCGCCGAGCGCCGCCGCCACCAGGCTGGCGGTGTAGGCGTCGGACAGGTCCGAGGGGCGGAACAGGATCCGATACATCACAGGCGCGACGACGACATCCAGCAGGGTCTCCACGCCGGGCACGGCCTCCCCGCGCCCGGCCGCGCGCACGCCGATGACCTTCAACTGCTCGGCCGCGTAGTCTGAACACCGAACGGCGTTGCCCTGCTCAGGGTCACCCAGCAGGGCGTCGCGGATGTACGTGCGGCCCGCCGTCGAGGACATCTCCTCGGCGAACTGCACGGTCCAGGCCTCCAGGTCCGCCCGCAGGCTGCCGTGGTCGGCCGGCGGGGTGTCGGGGCGCAGCCGCTCGACGGCAACGTCGGACAGCAGTTCCCGCAGGTCCCCCCACCGCCGGTACACGGTGGACGGCGTCACCCCGGCCCGGGCCGCGATCAGCGGCACCGTGAGCGCATCCCGCCCCACCTCCGCCTCCAGATCGCGGACGGCCTGGTGCACGGACTGCTGGACGCGGGCGCTGCGCCCGCCGGGTCGTGTGGTCGCTCGGGCACTCATGCATACAGCTTAACGCGAAGAAGTTGCGTCTTGGTCGACAGGCTTCGGGGCTCTGTCTGTGCAGAACATCGCAGAGCCGCCCCGCCGGCACAGCACCGCCCCGGACCAGGCCCCGCGTGAGGCGTGGTGGACGGTCCGGCCGGGGATGTAGAGCAGCCTCTGACCGTGGCTGACCGGCAGCGCAATCCACAACGAAGCCCCGCCGGCGTTCAGGTCGACGGCCCGGGTGACGGGACTGCCGTCGGCCATCTTCAGCCCACGAACGACGGTATGGACCGGGTGACCTAGCGGGCCCGGGCGGAGTGTCCGAGGGAGCCGGGACAGGGTGTCGGTAGCTTTTCGGTGCGGGCCGGGTCGCCTCCCTGACAAGTGGCGGCCAGGGGCTCGCGCCTCTGACTCACCAAGGGCTGGACCCGTGGGTCCAGCCCTTTCATGCTGTTGGTGGCGTAGCCGGAGGGTCGTCGGGCGGTGGCCCTGGCCCCATATCGCCAGCTGAGGCGGCCAGGCTCCTCAGACCGTTGCCCGCTGGACACGGTAGCTCCAGCGTGCGAGTGACCTGACGACGGTTGCAGCACCGATGGGGTTGGCGCTGTGAACGAAAACAGCTCCGATCTGAAAGGGCTGCCCGTTGAAGGCGGCTTCTTCCATGAGGGTCACCACCGGCATGATGGTGTCGTCGCCGCCGAGATCGTGGTCAAGCCACAGCTCGTCAATGAAGCTGTCACGGTGCTCTTCCAGCAGCTGGATACCTTCGCGGCTGGTGCGGGCAATCCGCGTGGCCCGGGGAAGGGGGCGGATGTCGTCTATGCCAAGGATGACCGGTATCGACGAGGTAGGCGCTTCTTTCACCGGGTTATTGTCACAGTAGGCGGGTGGGACAACCACGGGGTATTGAGGCTCTGCTGGACAGGCCGCATCCCAGGGGGGAAGAAGTCGCCATTGGAGGTGGGTTCGTCGTGGCCGAGGGGTACCCGCAGGTGGTGGTGGGTGCGGTAAAGCGGCGGGCGGCGCGTAGTCCCGGCGCAGACGGATCCTGACCGAGACAGAGGTCGAGAAGAAAAAGCGTTCGGATGAAAGCGTGCTGGAGGGCGGCGTGGCACTGCGGACAAAGACCTGGAGAGACCTACCCAGGGCGTATGTACATCCGAACGGGCCGAGCTCCCCTGCTTCGCATCGCGATGGTGCTTTCTGCCAGTGCGGTGGCCTCCCTGCCCCCGATTGCCGCTCCCGCAGCTGCCGTACCGGTTCCCAGGATTTCGGCGTCTCAGCCATGGGACGCGACCGCGTCGGAGCTCGACCGGGTGATCCAGCAGACGGCCGCCGACGCCGGTGTCCCTGGAGTGATCGTAGGCGTCTGGATGCCCGGACAGCCACGCTACGTGCGGGCCTTCGGTGTCGCGGATACGAGCGACTGCGCCCCGATGCGAACCGACCTGAATATGCGGATCGGCAGCGAGACCAAGACCTTCACCGTTACCGCGCTGCTCCAGCTCGTCGACCGCGGCGAGGTCGGCCTCGACGACCCGATCTCCGCATACGTCGGCGGAGTGCCCGACGGAGAGCACATCACGCTGCGTCAGCTTGCGGACATGCGCAGCGGCCTGTTCGCCTACAGCAAGGACGCGGGCTTCCAGCACCTGCTGGCGACCGAGCCGCATCGCCAGTGGTCGCCGAGTGAGCTGCTCGGCATCGCCTTCGAGCACCCCAACCAGTTTCCCCCTGGTGCGCAGTTCGACTACTCCAACACCAACACCGTGCTGCTCGGCCTGGTCGTCGAGAAGGTCACCCACCGTCCCTTGAGGGACGTGATCCGGGACCTGATCACGCGGCCGAGCCGCCTGGACCACACCTTCCTGCCGGAAGCGGCGGAGTTCCCGCTGCCGCACGCCCACGGCTACACCGACGTGACACCGGACGGCACGGTGGCGGACGCCACGGACATCAATCCCAGCTGGGGCTGGGCAGCCGGCGCGATGATCTCGGACCTCGACGACATGCGCTCCTGGGCGGAGAACGTCGCGACAGGCGGGTTGCTGACCCCGTCGACCCAGGCGGAGCGCCTCGACGCGCAGCCCACCGGCGCGCCGGGTGACGCCTACGGGCTGGGCATCGACATCAACCACGGGTGGATCGGCCACGCGGGCTCCCTGCCCGGCTACCAGAGCCTGACGGTCTACCTGCCCGCCCAGAAGGCGACGATGGTGATCCTGCTCAACACCGACATCCCCTCGAACGGCGAGAATCCCAGCACCCTGCTCGGCCGGGCCATCACCCAGGTGATCAGCCCGGGCAACGTCTATGGCGACGCGTCCGACCAGAACTGACACACGCCCAGGGTGACGCGGGCGCCAGCGGTAGGTGAGGTTCAACATGCCCCGGCGATGGAACGTCGATCCGAACGCCGGAGAGACTCAGGCGCGCCCTGACCTCGTCCGCCACAACTCCCACCGGCCCGGCTGACCACCTTCGACCTTGACGAGCCGGCAATGTCCAGTAACTCCCTACGGCCTCCTGCTCCAGGCGCTCGGCGTGTTCCTGGTGGCAGGTCCAGCAGCGGCTGCCGGAGCGGCGGATGCCCTGGGCAGGCTTTCACCAGGGCGTGGGCACCTGGGCGGGCCGGCGGTGCCCTGAGAGGCCGAGGGAAGCGAGGGCGTCGACGCGCAGCGAGGTTCGGTGGGCGGGACCCAGCCCAGGCCGGCAGGCCTGTCTGTGACACCGCAGGCGACAAGGGCCTTGCCTGGGTGCCAGGCCGTGCTCACTTTCAGCAGTCGCCGGTCCGGAGGATCGGTGGCGCACAGTTGCTCGTCGTCAATTACCCGCCCATGCTCGCACGCGCGACAGCAACCGCACACCTGAATTAATGCAGCCGATCCCCCCTGTTCTGAAACAGGGAATTCTTCCGAGCGCGCAATTCTGCAATTCCTCACCGCAGTCAGCAGCCCGCTGCCCGGGACCGGACGGACCGGTCCCGGGCAGCGGGAGGGATCATCCGGCGTACGCCAGGCTGATCTGGTCGCCGAAGACCACCCAGTGCTGGCCAGGGTCGTTCGCGTCGCACGGCTTGGTGCCGACGTTCGGCGTGCCGTAGGCGTTGGCGAGGCAGTAGGCCGGGGCGTTGGTGAGGAAGATCCTGTCGCCCTGGACGCTCCAGTACTGGCCCGGGTCACGGCCGTCACACGCCTTGGTGCCGATGCTCTGGGTGCCCCAGGGGTTGGCGAGACAGTAGGCCCGGGCGTTGGCCAGGGCGATCTGGTCGCCCGTTACGGCCCAGTGCTGGCCCTGGTCTCCGGCGTCGCACGGCTTGGTGCCGACGTTCGGCGTACCCCAGGCGTCGGCCAGGCAGTAGACGCCCGGGTGCAGCGTCGGCGCGGCCGCGGCGTTCCCGGCCGGGACGAAGGAGGCGGTCAGCGCCAGTGCGGTGAGGGCGAGCGTCTTGCGCAGGGCGAATGCCATGAGAATAAATCCGTTCTCTATGCAACACGTATGATTCGTGCACGATCATGATACTGATTAGCCGTCGGATTCGAGCGTGCAGAGGATTTTTATCACCCATCGGCACCGCACCAGAAGCCGAGCTCTACGCATTCATCCGAACGGGAATGGATGCCCCGAGCGGAAGCTCCGACCCGGACTCGTCGTCCTCCGCCGAGCCGAGCTTCAGTGGGCTGTAGGGCGGGTTGGCGTCCGAGTACAGCTCGTCCTTGCCCCGCCGCCCCGCCGCCGCTCGTTGTTCGCCCGGCACGGGCACCGGCCCACCTCCTCGACGGCGACTGGACAGTTCCCTATAGCGTCAGTGTGTTGAAGCGCTGCAGGAGAGGTGCCGGGTGGCGAGTGTTCTGGGCGGGTCGGGACCGCTGACGCGGTCCGGCCCATCAGGAGTCGAGTCAACAGATCATGAGACCAGGTCAGCCGATCGCCGCCGCGCTGAACCTATGCTCGCTCCGTCGATGCGCGCCAGAGCCGGACCGTGCTTCCATCAGCACTCGCCAGCAATGGCTCGTTGGGAGCGAACGCTGCCGTTTTGAGGCCGTTGACGAAACCCGCGAGTGGAGACCCGAGGGAAAGGCCGCTGGCCGGATCCCATAGGCGTACCGTGCGGTCCATGCTCGCGCTCGCGAGCAGTCTGCCGTCACCGGAGAAGGCGACGGCCCTGACCGCGTTGCGGTGACCCACCAAGGGGTTGCCGACAGGCCGGAAGGTGACGGTGTCCCACACCTGCACGGTCTCGTCCCAGCTGCCGGTCGCGAGAAGGCCGCCATCAGGAGAGAAGGCCACTGCACGTACCGCACCGCGATGGCCGGTCAGTGGTGCGCCGACGAGCCGGCCACTCAAGGGATCCCACAGACGCACGACCGCATCCTCCCCGCCGGTTGCCAGGAGCCGTCCATCCGGGGAGAACGTCACGGCGTCGACCCCGCTGGTATGGCCCGTGAGCGGAGATCCGACAAGGGCGCGGGTGCTCGGATCCCACAGGCATACCGTGCGGTCCAGCCCGGCACTCGCCAGCAGTGTGCCGTCGGGGCGAAGGAGACGTCCCACACGGCACCGGCGTGCCCCGTGAGCGGTTGCCCGATCTGCTCGCCCGTCGCCGAGTCCCACAACCGCACCGTGCGGTCCCGGCCTCCGCTCGCCAGTAGCCGCCCGTCAGGAGAGAAAGCCACGGCCCGTACGCCGTCACGATGCCCAGCAAGCGGAGCGCCCACGAGGGAACCCGTGGCCACCCTCCACAGTCTCGCCGTGCCGTCCTCGGAGGCGGTCGCCAACAGCCGTCCCTCGGGTGCGAATGCCACCGCCGTGACGTTCCCAGTGTGCCCGCTCAAGACCGTGCCGGTGAGGTTCAGCGCCCGTCTTGGTGAGGCCGCGCACTCAGTAACGGGGACATCGTTGCAGTGCACCGGCTCCGGCGGGGCGGGAGCCGGCGGCGGGCCGAGAGCTGCGGTGACCCACAGGCGTGCCAGCGCCGCGTCGAAGAACTCGATAGCCTCACCGTCGCGTTCGACACGGATCACCACCCCGGAGCGAGCCTGAAGCGACGGCGCGGGGGCGGTGCCTGGGGAGGGTGGATGTGCACGCCTCCTTCGATCGTGCCCGCCTGCACGAGGGATCCATGGATTCGAGAGTGGCCCTGGATAACGTTGCGGGTCGTCCCCGCTGTCTCAGTGCCCTCTGATTCCTCTGGCGCCATGGGCTCGCCCCTGCCACATCGTGAATGCCCGAGCTGGTATGGCTGTTGACCCAGCAGGCTATCTCGGCCTCGGGGTGCCGCCCTCCATCGTGAACCTGGCCGCCGACAATCTCAACACGCTGACTTGCCAGGGAAGCCCGGTGCCGGACCGTCCATGGTCCGGCCGGTGGGTGACGGGCTGACGGCGGGGCCGGCCACGGCCCTGACGGTGGATCCGGCACCGTAGGGCAGGCGGCAGGGGCTGGTCCAGCGCAGCCCTTGGCACCGGCCACGGGTGCGCGGGTGGAGCACATCGCACCGGGCCAGGCCCGGATCCGGCGGGCCGCGATGGCGGCCCGGTTGCCGCCCCCACCCGGCGGTCGGCAGGGCAGGCGGCGCGCGGCCCGCCGGATCGGGCTGCGATCCTCCTCCGAGGCCGAGGAGTACCCACAGCTTGGCCCCGGCGCTCCCGCAGGGCTGTCGGCGAGCGCCGGTAGCCTGCGGGCATGTCCGTCAACATCGACCTTCACTTCACCGTCTCCAAGCTCGCCGACGCCGCGCAGGCCGAGGCGGTTGCCGCGTCCGTCGGCGACCTGCTGCGCGACGAGGGTTTCGAAGACCAGATCAGCTACGGCCCGGTCGTCGACAACGGTGTGCACTACGTCACCGGCGAGGCCAGGTACCCGATCATCATCAGCGGATTCGGGCGCTGGCAGCCGTACTTCGAGACCTCCTTCGCCGCCGCCGTGGCCCAGGTCGCCCGCACGCGGAGGCCTTCGTCACCTGGGGCTACCCGGACGAGGAGTACTGACCGCCGCTCCCTGAACTGCCGTCCGGCGCAAGCCCCCCCCCGGCCTCGCGCCGCCAGGGCAGCTTGGCCCCACCAGGCCACCGGCAGCTCGGGTGGAGGCGGAGCTGGGCGGCCCGGGCCGGGGAGTCGGCGACCACGCGCCGGCGTCGGGTGGTCGGGTCGTGGCCGGCGAGGTGCCGGTGGCCGGCGGTGCCAGGACTGACGTCGGTGGGCTGCTGTCCCCGGGGTTGCGCGCGACCGGGTGAACCTCCGAGCACATGGCGACGGTCACGTCACGGTGGCGGAATGCTGCGGGATACGGGCCTGACGGTTTGTCGGTCCAGCGGTGCGGGCTTCGGCCGCCGCACACCGTCCCACCCCATCGTCCGCACCGGAAAGGCCCCTCGATGACCGTCTCCCCCAGCCTTCCCGCCACCCGCCGTGGCTCGGCCGGCCGTTGCGCGGCGCTGGCCGTCGCGCTCGGCATCGCGGCCGCGATGACCGGTGCGGTCCCCGCCCACGGCACGCAGACCGCCGAAGACCCGTTCCCCGTACCAGTGGCACTCGGCGGGGCCCGCCAGGTCATCACGGTCAGGGCCGAGGGCACCCGCGCCGCCGTGACCCTGTGGGACAGGCAGGACGGCGTCTGGCGGTCCGTCGTCTCCACGGCCGACGCGAGGATCGGGTACGGCGGACTCCACGACGGCCTCACCCGGGTCCAGGGCAGCGGCACCACACCCACGGGCACCTACACCCTCACCCAGGCCTTCGGCATCGCCCCCGACCCGGGCACGAAGATGCCCTACCACCGCCTCACCGCGCACGACTGGTGGGTCCAGGATCCCTCCTCCGCCCACTACAACCACATGCGCACCGACACCCAGGGCGGCTTCCACCTCACCGAGCAGGGCCCCCTGGGCAGCGAACACCTCGTCGACCACCCCGTCCAGTACGACAACGTCCTGGTCATCGACTTCAACACCACCCCCGTCGTGAAAGGCCGCGGCGCCGGGATCTTCCTCCACGACCTCGGCTCCCGGGCCGACGCCACCGCCGGCTGCGTCGCCGTTCCCGCCGCCTTCATGACCCGGACACTGCGCTGGATCAACCCCACCGAACACCCCGTCATCGCAATCGGCTAGATCCCTGCAGCCGGGCTGGCCGGGCGGTCACCGGTCGCCGCCGACGGCGCGGCACCACCGCCGATCAAGAAGCACCCGCTGGTGCGCCGCACCGGCCCACGCGCCGCCCGCCGACGATCCGGCGAGCGCAGAGCGCTGCCATCAGCGCGGCGACCGCGCTCCCCAGCGTGGCCGAGGCGGTCCAGCCGTGCGAATTGCTGGCGACCTGCGCCACTTCGACCTGCAGGAAGAACGTCCCACCGGCCGTCAGGGCCGCCCGGCCACACCCCGCCGCCCCTGGGTCACGCTCCTGGGCGCGCGCCAGCACGGCGCCCACCGCCAGCCCCGGTAGGGCGGCGGTCACCGCGCCGAACGCCGAGAACAGCAGCCAGTACACCAGGACGAATGGCCCGGCCGCCGGCTGCCCGGTGAGCGTGATCACCAGCACCAGCACGGTGACCGCCGAGACCAGCGCGACCGCCGCCCCCAGCCCGTACCCGAGACCACGCCACACGATGGCCGAACACTTGCTCATCCTGTACCCCCTGTTGTTGTTCCGACCGGCTCCGCACCGATCCGCGGCGCGAGGACTGCGGCCGAGGCGGCGACGACGAGACTCCCGCACGTGGCCGCCGCAGCCCGACAGGGCCCGCCGCCCAGCAGGTCGAACTTCGCCCCGGCCGGTGGTCACGATACGGATAACCCCCTGCCCGCCGGCGCCCAGGCCCGCCATCATGATCAACCGTGTCGACCTCCCCCGAGCCGCCCGCCGCGGCGTCCGCCGACAGGCCCGTCCACGGTTCGCCGTGCCCGCGCTGCGTCTCCCCCCTCACCGACGACCCGCGCTTCCTGCTCTGGTGCCCGGCCTGCGACTGGAACCTCGTGCCCGGCGGGGACGCCGCTCCCGAGCCCACCCGCCGCGAGCGGGCCGCGATCGCCCGCACCGACCGGCTCTACGAGGAGCAGGCCACCGGAGGCGACTCCCCCACCGCCCGCCGGGACTGGCTGCTGGCCTCCGCCGCGGCCGGGCTGATCCACCTCGTCACCGTCGGCATCTTCGCCCTGGCACTGTGGCTGCTGATCGCCGGGACCGTCGTGCAGCGCTGCGTCGGCGCGGTGGTGCTGGTGATCGCGGTGACCCTGCGGCCCCGGCTCGGCCGGTTGCCGAAGGACGCGGGCGTGCTCGACCGCGCCGGGGCGCCGGCCCTGTACGGTCTGGCCGACCGGGTGGCCGCCGAGGTCGGCGCCCGCCCGGTGGACGTCATCCAGGTCACCGACGAGTTCAACGCCTCGTACGGGCTGGTCGGGGTGCGCCGCCGGTCGGTGCTGCGGCTCGGCCTGCCGCTCTGGGAGGTGCTGGACGACCGGGAGCGGACAGCCCTGCTCGGCCACGAGTTCGGCCACCGGGTCAACGGCGACCGCCGGCGCTCGTTCTGGCTGTACAGCGCCGTCTCGGCGCTCCGGGCCTGGTACGGCATGGCCCGCCCGGGCCACGACGGGCTGGTCGTGGGCCGCGACGAGGTCTCGATGCTGGTGCGGCTCGGCGCGGCGTTCGGCCGGCTGGTGCTGCGGGGCGTCGCCTGGGTGCTGTACCAGGGGCTGGTGCTGTTCGACCGGCTCACCTCCCGGGCCGGCCAGCAGGCCGAGTACCACTCCGACGTACTCGCCGCCCGGGTGGCAGGCGGCAAGGCGGCCCGGGGCACGCTCGCGGCGCTGCTGCTGTTCAACTCGGTGGACACCGCCATCCACCAGATCCGGGCCGAGGAGCGCGGGCGGCCCCGGATCTTCCGCGCCCGGAGCCGCCGAACCGAGGACGCGCCCGCGCCGCCCGCGCCGGACCTGCTCTGGGAGCGGGTACGCGAGCACCTCGCCTCCGTCCCCGCCATCGAGCGGGAGCGCCTGCTGCGGCTCAGTGCCCGTGACCGGTCCGCCGTGGACGGCTCCCACCCGCCGACCCACCTACGGATCGCCCTGGCCGCCCGCGGCGGTGACGGTGACGGCGCCGTCACCGCCGCCGAGAGCGCCTCGATCGCCACCGAGCTGGCGCCGCACCGCGCCCGAATCGCCGCCGGTCTGCTGGCCGGCTGACAAGGCGGGCCGGCAGCCTCGTCGTTGACGGACGGGCGGACTTCGTCGCGGCTCGCCCCCGGCTGGGGCCAAGGCATCACCTCGCGCACTTCCGGAGGGCGTAGCCCGCGGGCTACGCCCTCCGGGTACCGGGCAAACCCGCCAGCAAGCCTGTGCGAGTGCACGCCCGCTCGAAACCGACCGTTCAGCACCCGCCCTCACAACGACAACCCGCGCCCGAGGGGACGGGCCGAGACCGACCCGCACGACAGCCGACCCGACTCGATCGGTGGGGCACCCCAATGGGAAAATCGTCCCTGTCCTGATCGCCGGCGCACCTGCCAGTCACACGCACGCACACTTCCGGGGGGAACAATGACGACGCGCACCCACGCACTGTCCGCTGCCACGGCCGTGGCCGGGGCCGCGGTACTCCTGCTCGCCGCATGCAGCAAGGACGTGCCCGCCCTGAGCTTCGGCTCCGCGCAGCCGTCGGGGAACCGGCTCGCCGCCCAGCCGCCGACGGGCCGCTCGCTGGCGCTGGCCCAATGGCCGCACGGCTGCGAGGTGCTGAGCGATGCCGAGATCAAGGCGATCCTGCCGCAGGCCGGCGGCATCAAGCGAAAGCCGGTCAAGGTCACCATCATCGACTTCAACCCGCTGTCCGAGGCAGACCCCGGGACGACCGGCGATGTGCCCGACGCCGGCTGCAAGTTCAGCTTCGGCCTGCCCGACAAGCACGAGAACGACAGCAACAGCAGCATCACCCTCACCTTCACCGCCGTCGCCGATCCCGCGCTCGTCGCGAAGAGCTACACCAAGGACCTGGCCCAAGCCCGGGAGGACGCGACCAAGTACCACAAGGAGTTCGAGGACCTCGGCACCTCGCTGGGCCCGCAAGGCTGCTTCGCCGGCGACCTCGCCAGGGGCAACCTGACCTGTCACCAGGGACCGTACGAATTCGAGGTGAGCGGCACCTCGACGGCCGACGGCGTGGGGGAATACCCGAAAGCGGACCGGAACTGGAGCGACAAGGTGCTGCGCCAGGTTGCACGCACCCTCAGCGCGCGCATGCCGTGACGGCGAGGCACCGGCCCGCTCGGCATTCGGCCGATCGCCGGCAGCGGGCGGGCCGAACAACACCGTCCGACCGCTCGCCGGCTGCGCGGACGCCGCGGACCTGACCGGGACTGGCCACCCTGACCCACAGCCGGGGCAAGACCAACGCCCGTGCCACCTTCTTCTTCTCGGGCCCGGAGGCCGGGCCCGACCACCGCGACCCCGCGGCGCAGCAGCAGGCGCTGGCCGACGCCTTCGCGGACGCCGGTTGGGAGATCCCGCGGCTGCTCCCGGAGATGCGCACGGCGCCCGACTTCTACGTCGACAGCACCAGCCAGGTCGCCGTCAGCCCGTTCGCACGACTCGGCGGGCGTCCCCTGCTTCAGGACGCGGTGGCCAGCTCCAGCGCCGCCAGCACCTCGGCGCGGCTGGGCGCGCCGACGGAGCGGTGGGTGACGTGGCCGTACCCGTCAAGCACCAGCACGGTCGGCGTCCGCAGCACGTCCACGCGCCGGACCAGGTCGAGCCGTGACTCGGCGTCGATCTCGACCAGCCGCACTCCGGGACGGTCCCCCGCCACTTTGCCGAGCAGCCTGCGCGTACCTGGGCAGGCGGCGCAGAACGAGGTGGAGAACTGCACCAGCGTCGCCTGCTCGCCCAGCGGCTCGCCGAGGTCTGGGCCGGTCAGCCGCAGCGCGCCGCCCGCCCTCCCTCGCTTCATCCTGCCGTCCCGCGCGGCCCGGAAGAGGCCGAACGCCGTCGTCACGACCAGGACCACGGCCAGGAGCAGTAGTCCCGTCAGCGTGCTCATGAACGCTCCTGCGGCGAAAGGCCGCTCACCCGTGCGCGTCCGCGCACGGCCAGCAGGTAGAACTCGCAGCCCAGGCAGTAGCCGAAGGCCGCGTTGAGGAAGGCCGCGGCGAGCGCCAGCGCGGTCGCGGCCGCGCCGAGCCAGAACGCGCCGCCCAGGTAGCCGACGGTGCCGACCACGGCGAAGGCGAAGCCGACGGCCTGCGCGAACCGGGGCGGCCGCTCGTTCTCCAGCTCGGTCGGCGGACCCAAGCGCGGGCGCACCAGCCGCCGGTAGAGGAGGCCGTAGGGCGAGAAGCGCAGGCCGAGAAGAGCACCCAGCGCGAAGACGGCGGCCTGCGCGGCCAGCAGCGCACCGCTGCCTGTCACCAGGACGACAGCGAGGACCACGGTGGTCAGGGTCGCGGCGAAACGCGGGCCGCGGGGATCGATGCCGGCGGGTGCGGGGGTGGTGCGGGACGTACCGGGACTGCCGAAAGGCATGTCGGGACTCCGAGGGGTCGAGGTTCCTGGGGTGGGCGAGTGTCAGGAACGACGACACGCTGCGGACCACACTCGACCGAAGTCGATGTGGTCCCGGGTCACCAGGAAGGTCTCGTGAGGCACGGCTCCATTGCAACAGCCGCGCAAGCCACGGGTCAAACGGCCGGAACAACGCCGGGTGCGGTCCTCCAGCAGCGCCATCGCGTGCCGCGACGGGCAGTACCGCCCGGCGCGAGCGCCAAGACTCACCGACCGACAGCCCTGCCGGTCGCCCCAGTGCCAGAGCAGGGGTACTGCCGTGTCCCTGACTGTCGGCGCTGCCGCGCCCCGTCCTCTGTCGCTGCAGTGCCCCCAACTTCCTGATCAGCTAAGGTCGTTCCGCTCCCCTGACCGTACGGGAGTTTCGGGCAAACGCTCGTCGCGTCCCCTCCGCGGCTGCGAGCATGGAGTCATGCCGCAGGATCACCCGGAACCGCCCTCGACCTCCTCGGTGGAGAACCTCCTCGCCGACTGGGCGATCGTCAACGGCTCGGTGCTGCAGGCCGGAAGCGTGCACGGAGACGTGCACCTCCACCCGGCGGAGCGGCCGGTGCGCCCGACGGGCCCCGGAACGGTGGACGTCCTCGTCGAGTACTTCGAGCCCGGCCAGTGGCTGGTGGTCCCCTCGCGAGCGGCGTTGGAGGTACCTCCCGCGCTGTTGCCGGGTCAGCGCCCGGGCGAGGAGGACGTGGCCGAGTGGGCACGCGGGCACGGGGGTGTGGACTTCGCGACCACGGAGCTGTCCGTGACCGTGATCAACCGCTCCGACGCTCACCTCACCCTGCGCGGCTTGACGGCCGAGGTCACCGACCGCGCCGAACCGCTCACCGGAGCGTTGGTCTCCCGGGTCCCGCAGGGTGTCAGCGGCGTACCGGAGCTGGAACTCGACCTCGACCAGGAACGTCCGGAACTCTGGGAGGTGGACGAGTTCACTCGTGGACGTGTCGGTGCCCGCCCCTTCCTCGACCGTACCCACGTGCGGCTGGCCCCGGACGAGTCGCAGCGCTTCATCGTCACCGCGCGGATCCGCAGTTCCTGCTGCACCTGGGAGCTCGTCCTGGCCTTCCGCGGCGACGACGGCACCGAGTTCGCCGTCCGACCTGCGCAGCGCTTTCGAACCACCGGGCTTCCGGTGACCGGACTCTCCCCCGTCGTGCGGTGGGCGTGGTTCGAGGATCCGCCGCGGTTCTGGCGGGACACAGCCCGGCTGGACTGGTGCAGTCAGGGCAACCCCGATCCGGAACTTCCCTCAGCTCCGAGGGAACTGCGCAAACTGGCCGGGCGCTTCGGCCCGCATCTGACGCACTTCCTCAGCACGGGCACCACCGGCCCGGAGCAACAGCTCCGGCTGGCCGCGGTGCTGCCCGCGGTGCGGCTGGCCGTCGACCTCGTCAGGGCCGACCGCAAGGGCCGGCACGCCGAAGCCGCCCGGCTGCGCGCCGAGCTGCGCCGGCGGTTCCCGCGCCCGATCCTGGAGCAGGCCTACGTGGCCGCCCTGCTCGCGGCGGGCCTCACCCACGGGATCCCGCCCAGCCACCGCGAGAAGCTGATCGTCTACCTGGCAGGCACCCCCGCCGCCGAGGTCCTGAAGCCGATGATCGCCGTTGCCGCCCGCCGCTGAGTTCCGTGGGTCGACGGTTCGGGCCGCACCGGCGCGTGAGAGGATGCGCGCGATTCTCGGGCTACGGAGGGGGTTGTCCGGTCGAGCCGCCCGACTTCGAGGCGATCGCCGACGCGCTCCACGTCCTGCCCCCTGCCCGAGTTCACCGGGGCCCGGGACGAACGCCGGCCACGCCGAAGAGGGCCGACGCTCCGCCACGGGCTCGGTGCGCTACGGCCTCGTGGGCCCGGCCCAGCCGGTGGGGACGTGGCCGAGGCGGACGCGCTGGGGGTGGCGGCCGACGGCGACCGAGACGGTCTTGCGGCCGGTCGCGAAGTCGATGGCGGTGACCTGGTCCGCGCCGCTCTCCGAGATCAGGCAGGACTTGCCGTCCCCGCTCACCGTCGCCCAGTACGGTTTGGACGCGGGCACCAGCGGCCCCTCCTGGAGGGTGGCGCGGTCGACCACCGTCGCGTAGTCGTCCACGGTGCCCGCGACGCAGATCCGGTCGCCCGACGGGCTCATCGACAGGCCGTGGTGGCGGGAGTCGTTGGGCCAGGTGGTGCGGTCGGTACTGGCGGCCGGGTCGACCGGGAGGGTCTTCACCCGGGTGATCCGGTCGGCGGCCACGTCGTACTCCAGGAAGCCGTTGAAGAAGGACACCTGGAAGTAGAGCCGGGTGCCGTCCGGGGAGAAGACGGCGGGCCGCACGGCGTTGGAGAGGCCGCCGAGGCCGGCGTCGTCGAGGCGCTTGCGCATGTCGATCTCGCGGATCGGGGTGAGGGTGGCCGCGTCGACGACGGTGATGTGCCGGTCGCCCTTCGTCCAGTCCAGCCAGGGCGCGTCCAGGGCGGTTTCGACGTTGCCGATGGACATGTTCCACAGCTGCCGGCCGCCGTCGGTGAAAATGTTCTCGTGCGGCTTGTCCCCGGTGTGGAACGAGCCGAGTTCGGCGCCGGTGCGGACGTCCAGGACGTGCACGGTGTTGGCGGTGGAGGCGGAGACCGCCACCCGGGTGCCGTCGGGCGAGAGCGCCATGTGGTCGGCGCGGTAACCCGCAACGGGGAAGCGCCAGTTGACCCGCCCGGTGGCGAGGTCGAGGGAGACCACGTCGGCGAAGCTGGGCCGGGAGACGACCACGGCGGTGCCGTCCGGCGTGCTGTACATGTCGTCGACGAACTGGTCGTGGCCCTCACCGGGGCCGAGCCTGATGCCGAGGAAGTAGCCGAGCTTGACGGGGTTGAGGTAGATCTCGGCGAGCCGCTGGTCCTTGTCGGGGATGACGTCGATCCGTCCGACCTTGCTGAGGGCGCCGGAGGATTCGATCACGTCGGCGGTGCCGTCCCAGTTGTTGCCGACGAACATCACCTCCCGTAGCGCCGGGGTGGCTCCGGGGGCGGCACTGCTGGTGGCGGCGGCCGGGGCGAGCAGGCCTAACGCGACCGCGAGGGTGCAGAGGGATCGGACGCCGAGTCGGCGCCGGGGACCTGTCCTGGACATCGTCGCTCCTTCGTGGGGGTGGCACGACGGGTTGTGAGACGGTCTGTCAGCTTGCGCCATTCGACGGTAGGGAGGGGTCCGGTCCGCTGGCAAGACGTCGGCAGCGGACGAGTTCGTCCCCCGACAGCGCGGAATCCAGGCCGATCCGTCGGACGGTCTCCACCAGCAGCACACCCCGGCCTGCGACACGGCACCGACACCACCGCCCCGCACCAGCACGCGCGGATATGACCCACTACGTTTCTTCACCTGGAGAGTACTTCTCCACTGCGGCGACTGGACCCTAGACAAGCCCAATCGTCCCAGGTCAGAAGCACTCTCCTGGGTTTTTTGCCAGTAGTCAGACCATCGCCCCGGGAAAACCCGGGGCCAAGGGAAGGGTCAGTGCAGGCCCTGGACGGTGCCGCCGAAGATCCCGTTGTTGATCGAGAGGGCGTAGCCGTCGCCGTTGCTGAGGTACCAGTGGGCGAAGGTGCCGTAGGCGTTGCCGAACTGCAGCACGACCTGGTTGGCCGACCAGGAGACGACGGTGATGCCGATGCAGTTCGCCCCGCTGCTGCTGCTGTAACCGGCTTCGAAGTCGTTGTCGTCGGTGAAGTAGAGCTGGCTGCCGTAGGCGTAGCCGTTCGCGCTGTAGGTCCCGCAGCTGGTGGCGTTGTTGGGGGCGCCCGGGGGCGGGGTGGCCCCGAACCCGGAGCCGGTGATGGTGACGGTCGGCGAGGCCACCCAGGGACCGGCGGTTCCGCTGAAGGCGACCGAGGTGATGCCGGGCTGCGCCACCGTGGTGGCGGCGGCCCGCTGGGCGCCGGCCTGGGCGGGGGCGGCGACGGTCGCCGCCAGGGCGGTGGTGAGCGCCAACGCCGATGCGGCCAGCGTGAGTTTGCGCGACCAGCTCATGGGTTCGTTCTCCTTCGAAAGGTACGGCAGTGGTGCACCACGGCCCGGGAAGCCCCGAGCGGGTGGGGCGTTCCGTACCGTGACCGAGCGGGATTTCAACCGGCTTACAGCGGCCGGCCGCAGTTCCGGCCGATGCGCCTCCCGCCCGGTGGTCGGCCGGTACGCTGCGTGAATGGTCTTCTGCCGGATCCTCGGCCCGATCGAGGTCGAAATCGACGGTGGCCTGGCGGAACTCGGAGGGCCGGTTCCCCGGCGGCTGCTGGCGGCGCTGGCGGCCGGTGCGGGGGCGCCGGTGCCGCATTCGGTGCTGGCCGAGGTGGTGTGGGGCGCCGAGCCGAGCGCCGAGGTGATGAACGCGATCCGGGTGTCGGTGCACCGGCTGCGGACCGCGCTGGGCCCGCGGGCACGGGGGTACTTGCAGTCGACCCCGCAGGGCTACCGGCTGGCACTGGCACCCGAGGCGACCGACTACGCCCGGTTCGAGCAGTGGGTGGCGCAGGGGACGGAGGCGTTGGCGACGGCGGATCCGTCCGCCGCGGTGCGGGCGTTGGAGTCGGCGCTCGCGCTGTGGCGGGGCCGTCCGTGGGCGGAGCTCGGTGAGTCGCTCTGGGTCTCGGGCCTGCGGGCGCGGATGGCGGAGTTGCGGGAGACCGCGGTCGAGGAGTTACAGGCCGCGCGGCTGGCCTGCGGTGACACCGCTCGTGCGGTCGCGGCGCTGAGCCAGGCGGTGGTCGAGGCCCCGTACCGCGAGAGGCGTTGGGAACTGCTCGCGCTGGGCCTGTACCGCACCGGCCGGCAAGGGCACGCACTGGCGGAGCTCCGGCGGGTGCGGGTGCTGCTGCGCGACGAGCTCGGCGCCGAACCGGGCGCCGCGCTAAGGGAGTTGGAGAAGCGCATGCTTGCGCACGATCCAGGGCTGCTGATCGCGTCGGCGGCGGAACGGGCGGACGAACCGGAGCCCGCCGGTCCGCGGCCGCCACCGCGGCCGACGGTGGCCCGGCCGCTGTCGCGGCTGATCGGCCGCCGCCGGGAGCTGTCCTTGCTGGACGCGGCGGTCACCGAGTCGCGACTGGTGACGATCACCGGACCGGCGGGGGTCGGCAAGACCCGGCTCGCCGCCGAGCACGCCGCCGACCGCGCCGACGCCCGGCTGGTGCGGCTGGCCGACGTCCGCTCCGCGGAGGCGGTGGCGCCCACGGTCGCCGCCGCCCTCGGCGTGACGCAGACGTCCGGTGACCCGTTCACCGCGCTCGCCCGGTTGCTCGGCGATCGGCCCGAGCTGCTGGTGCTGGACAATTGCGAGCACCTGGTCGACGCGCTCGCCGGCATCGTGCCGACGCTGCTGGCTCGGTGTCCCCGGCTGCGGATCCTGGCGACCGGTCGGCAGGCGCTGGGCATGGACGGCGAGCAGGTGATCGCGCTGGCGCCGCTGCCGACCGGCGGCGAAGGCTCGGCGGTCGAGTTGCTGTTCGACCGGGTCCGCGCGATGCGCGCGGGGTGGGTACCCACCGGACCGGACACCGCTGCGGCCGCCACCATCTGCACCGCCCTCGACGGGCTGCCGCTGGCGATCGAGTTGGCCGCTGCGCGGGCCCGGGCGTTCGGCCTGGCGGACATCGCCGCGCAGGTGAGCGAGCGGTTCGACGCCCTCGGGACGTCATCGCGCGGCTCGGTCTCGCCGCACGACTCGCTGGTGGCGGCCATCGCCTGGAGCGTCGACCAACTACCCGCCACGGACCGGGCGCTGCTGCTGCGGCTGTGGCCGTTCGACGGCGGATTCAGCTGGGAGGCAGCCGAATCGGTGCGCCCGGTCGACGCGGACGGTGCGGTGTTCGCGGGCCTGGCGGCGCTGGTCGACCGGTCCGTCCTCACCGCCGAGGTGTCTTCGGGGCACGTGCGGTACCGCCTGCTGGAGACCGTCCGCCGGTACTGCCGCGAGGCCGACACCGACCGCGCTGCCACGCTGCGGGCGCACGCCGGGTGGGTCCGGTCCTTCGTCGCCGAGCAGGCGTCGCTGCTCGACGGGCCCAGGTACACCGAGGCGGTGCAGGTGCTGGCCGGTGAGCTCGCCAACTTCCGGGCCGGCATCGCCCACGACCTGGAGCACGCGCCGGCCCGGGCCCTGCGCACCACGGGCGCACTGCGCTACCTGTGGGTGTCGGCCGGCCCGGTGCCCGAGTGGCGGCGGCTGCTGCAACGGGCGCTCGACGCCTGTCCCGACGCGCAGGTCGAGGACCGGGCGGCCGCCTTGATCGGGCTGTCGCTGACCTCCAACCACGTCGGTGCCGCCGAAGCGGCGCTGAGTGCTGCCGAGGCCGCGCTCGGGCTGCTCGACGACGACGATCCGGCGCACGACCGCCTGCTGCTGGAGGCGCACCTGCGCCGCTGCAACACCTTGGCGGACGCGGACGCGGGCGCCGGCGAGCCGTCGCGCCGTGCGGCACTGGCGTTCAAGGCCGCCTGCGACCGCCGGGACCCGCCCGGTTTCCTGCGAGCGTCGGCACTGTGGGGCATCGCCCTGGTCCACTTCCGGGACGGGGACACGGCGGCCGTGGTCGACACCCTGACCAGTGCGCGCGAGATCGCCGCGCGCTGCGGCTTCGCCTCGGGCGAAGGCATCAGCGATCTGCTGCTGGCCTGGTGCCTGCTCGCCGATCCGGAGCAGCCCCGGGCAGGCGCGCGCCAGGCACTGGGACTGCTGGTGCGCGCGGTGGCCGCCTTCGAACGCCAACCGAACGGCTCCGAAGAACTCGCGGCGCTGTACGCGGGCGTCTTCGCCCTGGCCGTACTCGATGCGTCCGAGGCCGCTGCACGGCTCCACGCGGCGGTCGCCGACCACGCCGAGCGGAACGGCACCGATCCGGCCCGCTACCTGCGCTTCGCCGGACCGGACCTGGCGGAGCGGATGGAGCAGCTGGTGAAGGTGCTGCCGCCGACCGAGAGCGGCCACACGGCCTGGGACGAGATGGTCGGGCTGTTCACCGGTGCGGCCGCCGCGCTCTCCGGGCAGCCGTGACATGTAAGCCGGTTGAAATGCCGTCCCCCGACAGTGCGGAATGCGTCACCGATCCCGGGAAAGGGCACGATTCATGACCGGTACTCCGCTCACCGCGCGCGACGTCGCGATCCGCTGCGTGCAGTTGATGGGCGACGGCAGCCCCTCCGAGTTCGAGGCGCTCGTCCATCCCGACGCCGTCAACCACGAGAGCCGGGCCGAGCCACCGGCAGCTCGGGGCCGCGGCCCGCAGGCCTTTCACGCCACCGCACTGTGGCTGCGCGCCGCCTACTCCGACCTGCGGTGGACGATCGAGGAGGCGGTGACCGAAGGCGACCTCGTGGTCCTGCACACCACCATGTCGGGGCGCCACACCGGCACGTTCGTCACGTACGACGAGCACGCGCGCCCCAGCGGGGCGTTCCCCGCGACGGGGAGGACGTTCTCCGTCACGCAGACCCACTGGTGCCGCGTCGCCGACGGGCGGCTGATCGAGCACTGGGCCAATCGCGACGACCTCGGCCAGGCCCTCCAACTGCACTGGATTCCCCCGACACCCGGCTACATCCTGCGCATGCGACTGGCCCTGCGCCGGGCCCGCCGCGACCGGGCGGCCCGGGCTTACCGGGCATTTCGTCCCTGACTCGGCGGGTCGTGTTCCTCCCCCGGTTGGGGTGCTCTCGCCGGTGACGGCGCGGTCCCACTCGCACTGCGGGCCCTCCAGCCGGACGGCGCCGGCCCGCTCGGTCAGCTCCAGCAGCGGACCCTCCTCCCCACCGATCGAACTCCGGCACGACCAGCACGGGTGCAGCGCGGCGTTGGTCGCGCGGGCCGCCTCCAGCGGCTCCGCAACCCAGGCGCACGGGGCAGAACTCCTCCTCCGTGCGGTGGTTCACCGCCTGGCGCAGCTTGCGGCCGGCGGGCCAGCGAGAGCCGCGGACGTGGCGGCGTACGGCTCTGGGGGCACGTCCAGGAGGGCCGTGAGCAGGCGGACCGCCCGCTGCTGCGTTCACTCGTTGGGATGGCGGCCGTGGCGGATCGCGGGGAAAGACTCGACCTGTAGCAGGCTTACGAACTGACGTTTCATCAGCGAGGAGACCTCCATTGACCGACATCCCGACAAACCTCAAGTACACCAAGAACCACGAGTGGATCCTGGTCACGGGGAACACCGCCCGTGTGGGCATCACCGACTTCGCGCAGACGCAACTCGGCGACGTCGTCTTCGTCGACATCCCCACAGTGGGAAAGAAACTCCGTGCCGAAGACGTCTTCGGCACGGTGGAGGCGGTCAAGACGGTGAGTGATCTCTTCCTGCCGGTGTCCGGAACGATCACCAAGGCGAACCCCGAGCTCGACGACGAACCCGAACTGATCAACCACGAACCATACGGCGACGGCTGGATGATCGAGATCACCCTGTCCAATACCGACGAACTGAACGACTTGCTCACGGCCGCGCAGTACAAGCCCCTCACCACCACGATGGAGTAGCCGTCCCCCAGCGCCACCGGCCCGGCCCCGGTGACGACAGGGCGACGGGCGGGTACCCGGCACGGGGGTGGCCGGGCCAGGTCCGGCGCCACCAGTGCACCTGTGCGGTCGGTCGGCTCCTCGTCGGCCGACGCCGGGCCGGTGCTCTTCACCTTCGTGCAGTACAACTCGCGGTAGGCAGCGAACTTCGCGGCGAGCAGGCCGCCGCCTTGGCCATCGTCGAGTGCGAGGACGAGGTGCGGCAGATCGTCGGCCAGGCCCTCGCGGACTACTTCAACGGCGGCCCCTACGGCGGATTCTCGGCCGACGACTTCGAGTTCGATCCCAACGAATTCGACCTGAGCTGAGCCGATCACCGGAGCCGCTCAACTGGCTTGTCCAGATGCGCGGTTCCGGATCGGTTTCGCCGGAGAGGTGGTCGCGGCCCGGTCGGCGAGCGGCGTCTCGTCCGACCCGACCGCGACCGGCTCACCAGCGCCACGGCGACGAATTTCCGGGGACTCCGACCCGAAGCGAGGCGCGCGGAAGCCAGTACGAACCGAACTCGCAGCAGCACCCGCAACCAGCAGTTCACAGCGCCGTCCACGCTCGTGTTCGAGGACGTCTGGGCGACATCGAGGGTGACTTCGACTTCACCGGGATGCCTTTCAGTCTCGAAATCGACCGCTTACGCCGCTCGGCCCGGGAAGACAGCCGGGACGACCCGCACTGGCACCTCGAAAGCCACCTCTTCGAGCTCAAGTTCCGAGCTGCTGGATTCCGCCAGTACCTACGGCAGGCACCCCAGCACTCGCTGCCGCTTGCTCTCCAACACCACCAGCGGGGTGGGTTCTCCTTCGCGGAGACCGCCTTCGCCTGAGGTCGGCTCGGCACTTCTACATGCCATTCAGCGGGATCTCGAACGCGGTCTAACAGACTTCTACGCTGGGAGAATTCAACTGATATGCCTGGCCAGGGAAATCGACGAAAGCTTGCCCCTGGACGTAGCAGGTATTCCGCCAGTTGGTGGACGCTCCCCAGATCGTCGTCGTGGTGCCGGGCGGTGCCTGGGTGTAGGGAATGGGCTTGTAGGCGTTGTAAACCCCACCCGAGTTGATCCACTGCTTGTCGTTCGAGAGGCCCAGGACTGTGATCCAGCCGTTGTGGATCTGGAGGTACGGCTGCCAGTAGCCGTTGCCTCCGAGATGGATGCACTCGTCGACGGAAATCCCCTGCCCCAGGTTCAACGGCGTGGAGCAGTAGTAGGTGTCGGCCGCGTGGGCGGCTGTGCCCTGGAGGCCGACGGCGGCCAGGGAGGCCGCCAGTGTAACCGCGGCCGCTGTGGCGATTCGGTGTCTCATGAGGGTCCTTACGTGGGTTTGGTATCGATGCCCTGCGATTAGTGGTGACGAATCACTCATGGCAGCAAGCCCAGACGCTACAGAAGAACCTGCGGACAACCCAGGCGATTTTCCGCCAGCCGAGCGCCGTCAGTGAGCCGGATTCGGCAGTGACGGCCCATTCGATTCGGAATTCAGTCCCCGCCGGTGGGCACAATGAAGTGCTCCGGGGGCGGGCGGCAGACAGACGGACATCCGACGGCTGGGAGCGGGTCGTAAAGGCTGGTGGAGGCCGATGGAAGGTGCTCGTCGTACAGGCGGTAATCCTGCTCGTCGAGGGCCTTCCGGACGGTCCTGGATCACGTCCGAGCGGGTCTTGGCCGATAAGAACTCGTAGCACGATCTTGGTGATCGTTGCTGGTGGGGCGTGACCGATGTGACGATTCGTCCGTTCGTGATGGAGTGAGCAACAAGCCGTGGATCGTGGACGACGAGCTGTGGGCCCGGGTCGAGCCGCTGCTGCCGGCCTGGCCGGAGCGGTCGCCGCGCCCTCGCCCGGTAGATGACCGGCGTTGCCTGCAGGGCACCCTGTTCGTGCTCTACACCGGCATCGCCTGGCGGCAGTTGCCGCTGGAGTTGGGCTTCGGTTCCGGGCAGACCTGCTGGCGGCGGCTCGGCCGCTGGCAGGGGGCAGGGGTGTTCGAGGCCCTGCACCGCATACTCCTGGCCGAGTCGAACGCGGCCGGGCTGATCGACTGGACGCGCGCGTGCGTGGATGCCTCCCACGTGCGCGCGAAAAAGGGGGCGAGGCCACCGGCCCGTCACCGGTCGACCGCCGCAAGACCGGCAGCAAACACCACCTGATCAGCGACGGCGGCGGCATCCCGTTCCACGTGATCACCACCGCCGCCAACGTCAACGACGTCACCCAGACCCTCGCCCTGGTCGACGGCATCCCACAGGTCGCCGGCCGCGTCGGCCACCCCCGCAAACGCCCCGACGCCCTGCCCGGCGACAAGGGCTACGACAGCAACCCCAACCGCCGCGATCTGCGCAAACGCCGGATCCTGCCCGTCATCTCCCGCCGCGGCGAGCCCGACATCATCGGCCTCGGCAAGCTCCGCTACGTCATCGAGCAGACCTTCGCCCAGCTCCACCAGTTCAAGCGCCTCGCCGTCCGCTGGGAATGGCGCCTCGACCTGCACGAAGCCCTCGTATCACTCGCCTGCGCGACCATCTGCCGGCGGCGCCTCAGACGGCCTGCTCAGCCGACTCGCAGACCGTGACACCGCCAGACGTTTACCGTCCCTGACTTTCACGGCATTGACCAGGATCTCGCTGCCCTCATAGTGATTCTGTTCTGGGTGACCGTGTCGTTCAGGGTCATCAGAGCCGTCGACGACTGGTGGTAGTCGTCCGCCTCGCCGATATTGACGCCGTTGGCGGCGGTTTGCGTGACGGTGCTGCCGGACAGCGTCGAGTTCTGGGTGCCGTCACCGAAGTCAGCGCCGGTGCTACTGGTATGGGGTGACGATGTCTTTGGTGAAGTTGATGTTGTTGCCGCGGACGACTTCCGGTGCGGCGGGCGTCTTCACCGGTACCCACGCGTCGGTCACGGTCCACTGGATGCCCGCCTGGTTGTCGATGCAGCCAGCGGTCGTGGGACGCTCCACGTCGTGTACTCGCCAGGAGTTCGGGCCGGGAGCAGGTCATGTCGGCGACTTGCGCGGCGTGGATGCGGCCGTAGGGCGCGGGGCTCAGGCGGTGCCCTCGGCGCGAACGTCGTACTCCTGACGTGCGGCAAGGACTTCGCCGACGTGCTCCACCGACCACTGGGTGAGTACGCGCAGTGGTCCCCGCAGGGTCTGACCGAGGGGGGTCAGGTCGTACTCGACGTGGGGCGGCACCTCGGGATACACGGTCCGCCGGACCAGTCCGTCGCGTTCGAGCGTGCGCAGCGTCTGGGTGAGCATCTTCTCGCTCACTCCGGCCAGCCGCTGCCGCAACCGGGTGAACCGGCAGGCTCCGTGCTTGCCGAGTTCTCCCAGCACGAGCACCGCCCACTTGCTGCCGATCTGGTCGAGCAGGTCGCGCGAGGGGCAGCCGCGCGTGTACGGGTCCCATGACGCCATGGGCTCCGTCACATTCTCGGCGGTCGCCATTCCACTCACCTCGATACTTTCCCGCAGGTGGTCACCTTACCAGCAAGTGGCTACTTACCGATGGAGAGTGATCAGGTCAATCTGGGGTTCGTCACGCCGCGAGGAGAGTTCGCGGCAGGAAGGGGCGATCTCATATCCATCGTCGTCACCGGAGCCTCAGGCCAGTTGGGCAGGCTCACCGTCGAGGCGCTGCTGCGGCGCGGAGTCCCGGCCGCGGACATCGTCGCGACCGGACGGGACACCGCACGCATCGAAGACCTCGGCCACCGCGGCGTCGTGGTGCGCCGGGCGGACTTCGCGGAGCCGGACAGCCTCGCGGCGGCGTTCCAGGGAGCGGACCGGCTGCTGCTGGTGTCCACCACCACCGTGGATGAGCGGTCGGCCAACCACCGCCGGGCCGTCGACGCGGCAGTGGCGGCCGGCGTGTCGCTGGTGGCGTACACGAGCATGACGCAGGCCGACACGGCGACCAGCATCCTGGCCCGCACCCACCGCGCCACCGAGGAGTACCTGCGCGAACGCGAGGTCCCCAGCACACTGCTGCGCAACAGCTGGTACCTGGAGAACTACACCGCTCAACTGCCCCTGTTCCGCCGGAGCGGGACGGTGATCGGAGCCGCGGGCACGGGCAGGATCAGCGCCGCATCACGCGCCGACTACGCGGAGGCCGCCGCCGTCGTGCTGACCACCGAGGGCCACGCGGGCGCGGTGTACGAGCTGGGTGCGGACGAGGCGTTCACCCTGGCCGAGCTGGCGGAGGCGGTCTCGGCGGCCACCGGGGAGCCGATCGCCTACACCGATCTGCCCGCGGACCGGCTCAGCGAGGCGCTGACCGGGGTCGGCCTGCCCGCCGAACTGGCGCACGTCCTCGCCGACGCCGACCTCGGGATGAGCCGCGGCGAGCTGTACACGGGATCCGGCGACCTCAGCCGCCTGATCGGCCGGCCGGCCACTGCCCTGTCCGACGCTATCGCCGCCGCGCTGCGCTGACCGTCCGCTCGCCCCCGCGGCCGTCGCGCCCGGACCGCCGCGGGGGCGCTCACCCCTCGTTCCATGACCGTGTACGACCCTGCCATCACCCGGAAAGTTGCCGACCATGTCCTCCCGCACAGTTCCCCCGCACACCGCGTCCACCCGCGCCGCGTCCGCCCGTACGACCGTCCGCGTCATGGGGCGGCGCGCGCTCGTCACCCTTACCGCCACCTCTGCGGCCCTGACCGCGTTCACGCTTCCCGCGACCGCCGCCACCCCCGGTGGCCCCGCCCCGCCCACGCCTCCCAGGGCGGGAACGGCGACCAGGCGATCACCCTCGACGGCAGCCGCGCGTTCCCCGAAAGCGTGGCGGCCGACCGCCACTTCGTCTACGCCAGCAGCATCGGCGACGGCACCGTCTACCGGGGACGCCCCGGGGCGACCACGCTCGAACCCTTCCTGCCGGCCGGCCAGGACGGCCGCACCCAGGCCGCCGGCATCAAGATCACCGGCAACCGCCTGCTGGTCGCCGGCGCGTTCAGCGGGCGCTTCTTCGTCTACAGCACTTCCGGGAGGCTCGTCGCGGCCTACACCGTTCCTGAGACCGGCGAACAGACCCTCGTCAACGACGCGGCCGTGGCTCCCAACGGTGACGTCTACATCACCGACTCGCTGCGCGCCGTGGTCTACCGGATTCCGGCCGCCGAGGTGGATGGCCCCGCCACCGGCGCCCACCGGACCCTGCGGGTGGCCTACCACCTGCCGGACTACGTGGCCGGCCAGTCCAACGGTAACGGCATCACCACCGCCCCCGACGGCACGTCGCTGATCATCGGCTACTGGTACAGCGGCGCCCTCTACCGGCTCGACCTCACCACCGGCGGTGTTCGCATGATCGACGCACCGCCGCTGCCCAGCGCCGACGGCATCGTCCGGCAAGGAAACACCCTGTACGTCGCGCGTTCGGTGAACAACGAGGTCACCGAACTGCGACTGTCCGCCGGGAGCACCCGGGCAGTCGTCGTCTCCGAACGCACCTTCCCAGGCGCCGACACCACCACCGGCGTCGCCGTGAGCGGGGGCCGGCTGCTGGTGACCAACTCCCAGATGGACACCTACCTCTACGGCGAACCGCTGACCAGCCCGGCCTTCACCATCGAGAGCCTGCCGCTGCGCTGAGGCCCGGTCGGGGACGCCCGACGCGCGCGGCGCGGGCTGCCGGTGCAGAGCACGAACAGGGTGCCCTGCAGGCAACGCCGGTCATCTACCGGGCGAGGGCCCGGCGACCGCTCCGGCCAGGCCGGCAGCAGCGGCTCGACCCGGGCCCACAGCTCGTCGTCCACGATCCACGGCTTGTTGCTCACTCCATCACGAACGGACGAATCGTCACATCGGTCATGCCCCACCAGCAACGATCACCAAGATCGTGTTACGAGTTCTAAGGCACACCCCTCCGAAAAGATCGGCAGCCGGCTGGGGAGCCGGCCGGTCAAGGGGTGGCACGGCCAGGGCTGGGAGGAGTCCGGCGCGGCCATCGCCGATCGGCTGACCTTCCACTTCACGCCGATCGGGACCGGCACCGAGTCCTTCCCGCCTCCAGGCCACCGAGGCCGAGCACGGCACTCGGTGAACTCCGGCCGAAATGCCGTTCGTCCGACCGCCGCGATGCCTGTTCGGATCAGACGGGCCGCATCACCTGGGCCAGGCCCTGCGGAGTGCTCTTCACCTCCGGGGGCGGCCCGGGCCGGCTCCGATAGGTCACACCGGAGATCGCGACTCCTGCCAGCTGGGACAGCGGCAGACGCTCGGTCCGACCGTCGGCGGGCCCACCGACGAAGATCACCAGGACAGTGATCGAGTTCGTGCCCACAGGAGCCGGCGCCTGCACAGTCTCATTGTCGGATGAGGCCCCCGCGTAACCCGCCGCGTTACTGCCGCACCCCGCGAGCGCAACCAGCAGGCCGATGCAGGCCAGCATTCTGAATCTTTTCACTCACGCATCCTGCCAGGACCAGATCCGGCTACCCGCGGACCGCGCAGCACCCGCCGCCCGAAGCCCCGGTCCACGGCGCGAGGGACGCACCCGCCCGCCCGCGAGAGGGTGCCCGCTGCCGGCCCCGGGCCGGATCGGGCTTCCCGTCACGGCGGTCGCCCGTCCTCTCCTGCGCGGGCACGAGCTGCGGGATCCCTTTCGTCAGCTGCCGGAGCAAGCCTCTCGGCGGCGCGCGGCGCGGCGGCGGCCGCATGGATGAGGGTTGCTGCACTGCGGAAAACGCTGTTATTTTCCAGTCACAGCGTTATTCCACGGGGCGCGCCCGCAGGCGCACCCGCGACCACGGGGGACATCGTGAGCACCACCGAGCTGACCGTTGTGGACGACCACGGCGAGGCCGTCGTGACGGGCGAGCTGACGGAGGAGCCGGGAGCCGGGGCACAGGTGTGGCTGGCAGCGGCGCAGGTCGAGAAGGCGCTCGGGTTCGTGCGCAAGCCGCAGGGATGGTGCCGGGGGACGTGTGCGTTCCGCAGGCGGCGGTGGCCGGGCTGGCGAAGGACGGCGGGCAGGTGCTCGAAGTCACGGGATTCGCCCGGCTGTTGGGGCGGCCGGTCGTGGTGGAGCCGCAGGCCCGCGTGATGGCGGTGGGGGCGTCGGCGGCCGAGCGGTCGGCGGCGCTGGCGGCCGGTCAGGCGCCCGGCTTCACGCTGCCGGACGTCCACGGGGTGGGGCACTCGCTGAGCGAACTGCGCGGGCGAAAGGTCGCGTTGGTGTTCTGGGCATCCTGGTGCGGCTGCCGCTACGACCTGCCCGAGTGGCAGCGCCAGCACGCGGCGCTGGCCGCCGAGGGGTTCTCGGTGGTCAGCGTCGCCGTGGACCGGCGGATCGAGGACGCGGCACCGTGGATCGCCGAGGCCGCGCCGACGCATCCGGCACTGGTCGACGTCGACGGACGGGTCGCCGACCTGTACCAGCTGCTCAACGTCCCGACCGTGGTGTGGATCGACGAGCAGGGACGGATCGTACGGCCGAACGACACCCAGTTCGCCACCGACCTCTTCCGCTCCATGAGCGGACTCGACTCCGCGAAGACGCTCCACGCGCTGCGGCGCTGGGTGACCGCCGACGACACCGGCCTGCACCCGGACGCCGTCGCCGAATTGACCCGTCCCGCCGACCCCCGCCAGCAGCTCGCCCGCACGCACGCCGCGCTGGCCCTGTGGCTGCTGCGCCACAGCCACCACGAGGCGGCGCAGCGGCACTTCGCGGCAGCCGCGCAGCTGGCCCCCGAAGACGTGACGACCTGGCGCAGCGCGATGCCGCTGCTGGGCGTGGACCCGATGGGCGAGGAGTACTTCGCCCGGCGCACCGCCCTGGAGGAAGCCGGCATACCGATCTACCGGCCGCTGCCGGACCGGCAGTAGAGACGCGCGCCGCAGAAGACGAACGACGACAACCGCCACCGCCGCCGGAGGATCCATGCCCATGCCCGCCAGCTCCCCCACCGGCGTCTTCGCCCGGGCGCAGGCCCAGGGCGAGGCCGCCCTGCGCACTGCCGTGCTCGACACCGCCGCCGCTCTTCTGGCCGCCGAGGGCCCGGCCGCGCTCAGCATGCGCCGCCTGGCCGCGCCGCCGACTGCTCGACCACCGTCCTCTACCGGCTTTTCGGTCCAAGGACGGCATCACGGCGGCCTCTACAACGAGGGCTTCGCGCGGCTGCGCCGCCGCCTGGACGCCGTGCCCAGGGCGGCGCCCCGCCGACTACCTGGCCGCCCTCGGACGCGCCTACCGCGCGGGCGCCCTGGGCGAGCCCAACTTCTACAGCATCATGTTCGGCGAGGCCGTACCCGGCTTCACACCGGACGAAGAAGCCCGCGCGGGCGCGGCAGCCAGCCTGGACGTGCTGCGCGAAGCGGCCCGCGACTGCGTGCGGGCAGGCGTCCTGCGGGCGGACACCGACGTCGACGAGGTCACCGACGTCCTGTGGGCGGCAGCCCATGGAGTGATCAGCCTCGAACGCGGCGGCCACTTCCCGGCCCCGCTGGGCGAACAACGCTTCCGCACCACGACCGCCGCCGCGCTCTCACCCTTCCTGCCCTGAACACCACCCGCCACCGCAGCGCCGCCAGGCGCCCACAAACCGGTGCCCGGCGGCACACCCGACCCCGGTAGGTTCTGCGTGTGGGACGGACCCGGACGATGAACCGGTCTCCCGGCATTCAGGCATGGCGGCCGGGCCACCAGCAGGGGGGGTGTCCTGCCGTCGGTCGAAAGGCAGCCAAGGCCGAGGTGGAGGCAGCGATGTGGGTCGTGTTCGTGCATGGGGCGTGTGTGCGGGACGGGTCGTGGTGGTGGCACCGCACCGCCGAGCTGCTGCACGGTCGGTGTCGGCCTGGCCGTGGCCGTCGATCGGCGCCAGGACAAGCCTCCGCCGCAGCAGCACAGTCGCCGCCTCGGAAGCCGAACACGACACGCACACCCCGTGAACCGGTGTACCCCTCCCCGAGTGCCTACCCGATGAGGGCCTCCGTGATCTGACGGGTGGTCTGCGCGGCGACCCGAGGGTTGACGGCGGCGTAGCAGGTGTAGGCATTGAGGGCCGTGGCCAGGGCCCAGCCGCGGCCTCGGATCCAGGTAGCGTCGTCCACGCCGAGCGCGGCGCGGAAAGCGGCCCGGCTACCGGCCGACATCAGGGTGAAGGCGATCATCATGTCGCAGGCCGGATCCCCGATGCCGAGCCCGCCGAAGTCGATGACCGCGCTGAGGCGGCCGTCGACGGTCAGCAGGTTGCCGGTGTGGAAGTCGCCGTGGAACCAGACCGGAGGACCATCCCATCCGGGGGCGCCGATCGCCGCGTCCCACAACTCGGTCATGGCCGCGCCGTCGAACGCGCCGTCGACCGCCGCGATGGCGGCCCGCGTCGCCCGATCCCGTGCGACCAGCGGCCGGGCCGTGAGATCCTCGCGCGCCCCCCGAGCCTGGATCCGGTCGGGCTCGAACCGCTGAAGAACATCCAGGAAGCCGGCCAGTTCGACGGCGGCCTCGGACGAATCGGCCAGCGCCTCGACGCTCGCCACCTCGCCGTCCAGCCAGCGGGACACCGACCACGGCCACGGATAGCCGAAGTCGGGCTCCCCCACCCCCACCGGCACCGGGACTGCCAGCGGCAGGTGCGGGGCGAGTCGCGGCAGCCACTCGGACTCCTTGCGGGCCTGCCCGACGGCGCCGAGGTGACGGGGCAGGCGGACGGACAACTCCTCGCCCAACCGGTAGATCACATGGTCCGAGCCGGCCGGATCGAGCAGTTCCAGAGGCAGTGCGGCCCAGTGCGGGAACTGCGCATCGACCAGGCGCCTGACCAGTGCGGCATCAATCGCAGGGCGGGTGTCCGCGATCGTCTCGGTCACCAAGAGCAACTCCTGGAGTCGGCCCGCCCCGTGCGGCGAGCAGGTGAGGCCATCACAGTGCGTCGCGGGCCGGCCTGTCGACCGGTTTTCCCCACCCGACCGGATTGATCAGGTCCGGACTGACCTCGATCCCGGGGATCCCGGCCAGGTGGGAGCGGTTGTCCCGAACCGACATCCCGCGCGCATACAGGGACAGAGCTTGTTCCAGAAGACGCCCTGGCAGCGGAGAGCGAGACTCGCGCCGATCAGGTCGTGGCGAATCGCCACGCCTCGATGTCGCGGTAGCGGATCGGCCCGGGGCCGCGACCGAAGTTGCTGCCGACCAGGTGGAGACGCTCGGTCCGCCACGGGCGGCCCACGAACCCGGTGAGCCCGGCCGCAGCCTGCGGCACGCTGGTGGAATCGTCGCGACGGGATCGCGCGAGAGTCAGATGGGGCCGCAGCACGCGGTCGCCGAACTCGATCCCGCAGGACCTGACCTGCTCCCGGACGTCGGCGGCGAGCAGGTGCAGTCCCTCCAGGTCTCCGTCGATCCCGCTCCACAGCAGTCGCTCGTCGAAGTGGCCGCCCCCGCGCAGGCGCAGCTGCAGGGCGGGGTGCGACGCCGCCCGGCCGGCCAGCACCGACCGGAGCAACGGCACTGCCGTGGAGGGCAGTTCACCGAGGAAGGCCAGGGTGATGTGCCAGTCCTCGATCCGGTTCCACCGCAGCCGCGGGTACCTGGCGTAAGCGGGCTGCAGGAAGCGGGCCAACTCGTCCTTGGCGTCGTCGGGCGGAGCCAGGGCCACGAAGACACGGAGGGTCGAAGGTTCGGGGGGAACGTCCACCAAGGATTTCTAGCACCCTGCGCATGCCCCGGCGGAGGCGGGGCTGCGAGCAACGGCCGAGGTCGCTCGAAGATTGCTCGCAGATCGCCGCTTCACGGCGCTCGAACCCGATGGACAGCCCCGCAGCCCCCGAGCCCTGGTCGGCCGGCGCTCCGCGGACCCAGCCGATCCTGAACGCCGGCCGAGTGGCCAGGGGCAGCTCGGCTTCCGTGGATCAGCGGACTCGGCGGCCCGGCAGGACGATCCGGCAGCGGTGGCGAGCGGGTGGGGCCTTCCACTCGATGGGCCGCAGGGGTGGTCGCGTGGTGTCGAGGCCGCACACCCGGCCGACCGGGTGGTAATCCGTGGATCCCCTGGCACTGCGGCGGAGGTTCGAACGTGGCGGAGATCGTGACCGAGGCGGGCCGACTGACGGTGCGCCTGACGACGTGGGAGCGGGTCGAGGCGCTGCACGGCGACATCGCCGTGCCGTTGGCCGCCGTCCGCTCGGTGTCGGTGGAGGACCAGCCGCTGACCGCGGCGCACGGCATGCGCGCGCCGGGGACCAGCGTTCCGGGCGTCGTGAAGGCCGGGACCTGGCGGAGTTCCGCCGAGGGACGACAGTTCGTCCTGGCGAAGCGGGGTCTGCGGGCCGTACGCATCGAACTTGCCGAGGGCGAGGCCGAATTCGACGTGCTCCTGGTGGCCGTGCCGGACCCGGAGGCCGTGGCCGCGCAGGTCCGGGCGGCTGCGGCGCTGTGAGCGCGGGCTCCCGCTGTCGACCGCAGGCTCTCGATCTCAGGACTGAACCGATCTCAGGAGTGAAGCCATGTGCCCGTCCACACCCTCGAACCGCCCGACCGTCCGGATGGCCTCCGCGCTCGCCCTGCTCGCCGCGCTGGGCCTGACCACCGCCTGCGGTTCCGGCGGCAAGGCCGAGTCCGCCCCGGCCGCCGGCCACGCCGCCTTGCTGGTCGAGTCGGCCCCGGCGACCGCCTCGGCGTCCCCGTCCTCCTCCGGATCGCCCACGGCCCCGGGTGACCACCAGGTGTCCTTCGTCGTCAACGGCACCACCACCTACGGCACCCTGCACATCCCGCAGAGCTCCGGCAGCACCAAGGTGCCGGCCGCACTGCTGCTGCCCGGCAGCGGGCCCACGGACCGCGACGGCAACCAGCCCCCGCAGCTGATGCCCGACACCCTCGCCGACATCGCCCAGCTCATGGGCGACGACGGCATCATGACCCTGCGGTACGACAAGTACGGCACCGGACAGACCGGTCTCGGCGTCCACGCGAGCGACCCGGGCAGCCTCGACCTGAATTCCTTCGTCCAACAGGCCACTGCCGCCTACCAGTTCCTCGCGGGCCAGCCCGGTGCCGACCCGCAGAAGCTCCTCATCGCCGGCCACAGCGAGGGCGCCCTGATCGCCCTGGAGGTCGAGCGGAACGCCAAGCCCGCCCCCGCCGGTCTGGCGCTCCTGGAGCCCCAGGACGAGCGCCTGCTCGACCTCGTCACCCTTCAGGTGGACCAGCAGGTGGACGCCGCCGTCTCCGCCGGACAGCTCGGCCCCGCCGAGGCCTCCACCGTCAAGACCGCCGTCACCAGCGGGGTGACGAGCATCCGCGCCGGCAGCCCCGCCGACACCACGGACCTGCCCGGGCCGATCGCGACGGTGTTCCAGAGCCTCAACGCCAACCTGGCCTTCGCCCGCACCGACGATGCGGTGTACCCGCCGGACGTCGCGGCCAAGGTGCCGTCCGGCACCAAGGTCATGGTGACCTGCGGCACCGCCGACACCCAGGTGCCCTGCTCGACCACCGACCCCCTCGTCAACGCCCTCAAGTCGGCCGGCACCGGCGGACCCGGCCTGGTCACCCTCCCCGACGTCACCCACCTCCTCCAGCCGGCCGGCTCGCCCGCCACCACCGACACCCTCGCCCCGGCGGCCCAGCAGGCCATCCACACCTTCGATCAACTCTGGCATTGAACGGCCCACAGCACATGCGGTGCTGCCCGGCGCTCGTGCTGGCTGAGGGGAGGCAGGCGGGGCAGCACGAGCGGACCGGGCTCTCACCGCACGTGCCGCGGAAGAGACGCAAGGCGAAGAGCCGGCGACGCAGTGCTGATTCCCTGACCGGCCTTCCCGCCTCTTCTCAACAGCGGACGGGAACCCGCCCGAACAGACCGCAGGCGGCTGGGAAGACACGAGCCTTTCTCGATGGGTGCCTGGTACGCGTTCTACCCGGGCAGTGGCACGGCGTGAAGGCAGGGGTGGTGGCCGGGCCCCGGGAGCGCGGTGAGCGGCCTCGCCGCCTCCCCTTCGATCGCCACCCGGAAGGTGCCCGTCTCATCCGCGTACACCGGCACCCCGGCAGCGGTGAACTCGCCGGTGGGGTGGACGACGAGGACCTCGGGTGGCCCGTGCCGGCCGGGGGTTCCGGGCAGGGTGACGGCGTAGCGCCGGGGTCTGTCCATCGGTCGCCTCACCTCATCCGGTGCGTGGTTCGGTGCCGGCCAGGGCGGCGTGGTGATCCGCAGCAGTGGCGCGGGGACACCGGTGTCCTTGAAGCGTGTGCCGTGACGGGGGGGACATGGGGGCTCCCTTCCGGCCGGGGAAAGGGTGTTTGTAGACGGGTCTGCCAAGAGGCCGGTGGCCTCCGTTCACCAGGCGGCGCGGCCGAAGGCGAAGGCCCGGCCCGGCGTTGGTCGCGCGTACGCGGGCCGGATCCCGCTTCAGGCGACGGCGGCCAGGTCCGCGCGGCCGAACAGCAGGGCGTAGCCGCGGGGCAGGTGGGCGAGGAGGCGGTCGGTGAGGTGGTCGTCGGTGAGGGTGGTGAGGGCGGCCAGGACGGAGGAGGCGTCCCAGCGGGCGGCGGTGAGGCTGGTGCCCAGGGTGTGGGCGAGGCCTTCGACGAAGGCGGGGGCGGTGACGGGGTGGGGCAGGGGGATCTGGGCGGCGAAGACGGCCCGGGCCCGTTCGGGCAGGACTGCGGCGAGGTCGCAGCGTTCGTCGCCGGTGAGCTGGGAGCCGAGGAGGGCCAGGACGGCCTCCAGGACGCGTTCGGCTTCCTCGTCGCTGGGGTAGCGGCCGCTGCTGCGGACCTGCTGGAGGAGGTGGCGGTAGCGGGTCATGACCGTGGGGCCTTCCAGGGGCTGGCCGCCGGCGGGTCAGCGGCGGCGTGCGGGGTGGTCAGGGTCGTGTCCCTGCGGTCGGGCGTCCGAACAGCAGGTCGTAGCCGGGCGGCAGTTGGAGCAGGATGCGCCCGGTGAGGTCGTCGCCGGCGGCGTCGGCCACCGTGGACAGGACGGCGCCGATGTCCCACACGGCGGTGGTCTCGGTGGCGCCCTCTATCCAGGCCGCGGTGGCGCGCACGAACCGTTCGGGATCGAGCGGTTCGGCTGCCTGCAGGGGGTTGAGCAGGATCAGGGCCATGGTCTCCGGCAGGCGGGCGGCCAGTTCGGCGCGCACGTCGCCGACCAGGTGGGCGCCGAGCAGGGCCAGGACGACCCGGGCCGCGCGTTCGGCCTCCTGCGGGGTGTCGTACTCACCGCGTTCCCGGACCTCCTCCAGGAACGCCTCCCATCGAAGAGTCACTGCGGGTCCTCCTTGTGGGTGAGGAGCGGACCGGGCCCGGGCGTCGCCTGAGCGGTGCGGTCAGAGGGCCGGCCGGGGCCAGGCAGGCGCCAAGGCCCGTGAGGCTCGTAAGGCCGGGGAGGCGGAGGAGCCTGGCGGCGGGGTGGGCGGCCCGTGCAGGACCAGGCGCGCGCCGGTGCACGATGAAGGTTCCGGCCGTTCATGGCGTTTCCCGGTCGCCATGGCCGGCCGGGGGCCGGCAGTCGGGGGTGTTGCGGCCGCCCCTTCGATCGAGGGGGGAGAGATCGGGGCGGCCGCAACGGCATCGGCGAGCGGGTCAGGCCTGGATCTGCTTGCGGTCGCCACTGTGGCTGATCGCGACCTTGCGGGGCTTGGCCTTCTCGGCGACCGGGATCTTCAGGGTCAGCACGCCCGCGTCGTAGTCGGCGGTGATCCCGGCGGGGTCGAGGGTGTCGGAGAGCATGACCTGGCGCGAGAACACGCCGAGCGGGCGCTCGGACAGCTCCCACTTCACGTCCTCGCCCTGGTGGCGCGGCCTGCGCTCGGCCTTGACCGTCACCATGTTCCGCTCGACGTCGATGTCGATCGCCTCCGGGTCCACCCCCGGCAGGTCGAAGCAGATCACGTACTCCTCGCCGGCGCGGTAGGCGTCCAGCGGCATCGGAGCCGGACGCGACCAGGTCCCCGTGTTGCCCAGGAACTGCTGGGTCAGACGGTCCAGCTCGCGGAACGGGTCAGTGCGCAGCAGCATCGCGAAACACCTCCATGGATCGAATGGGTGCCAGTGCGCTTCACCTGACACCTTTCTAGCGCGTCATCCATCCGATGACAAGTCCGCGTGTCGCCTATAGAGTGACTGCATGAGTGAGAAGCCCCGCAGACCCGCTGACGGTCCCCGGCCGGCCTGGCCCGCCTCGTTCCTGGCGGCCGCGGCGGCGCTGGCCGCCATCGACGACGCCGTCCGCACCGCCCGGAACCCCGCGTCCCAGCCCTCGACCGCCCCCGATGCGCAGGAAGGCCCCGACGCGCAGGAAGGCCCCGAGCAGGCCCTGGCCGCCCTGGTGCTGCTCCGCGAGCTGCGCACCGAGCTCGCCGGCTGGGAAGCCGGCCTGGTGGAGACCGCGCGGGAAGCCGGCGCCACCTGGGCCGACCTCGCCCACCCCATGGGCGTCGCCAGTCGCCAGGCCGCCGAGAACCGCTACCTGCGCCTCAAGCCCGCCGCCGGCAGCACACGGCAGGCCGGCACCGGCGCCGAACGTGTCAAGGCCGTCCGCGACCGCCGGGCCGCCGACCGAACGGTCTCCGCCTGGGCCCGCGACAACGCCGCCGAGCTGCGGATCCTCGCCGCCCGGATCACCACGACCACGCTCGCCCCCGGCGCCCGCTCCGCCCAGGCCGCCCTGACCGCCGCCCTCGGGGCCACCGACCCCGCCGACCTCATAGCGCCCCTGGCCGCCATCCGCCCCCACCTCGGCACCGGCCACGGCGACCTCGCCACCCGCCTCGACGCCCTCACCCATCACACCGCCCAGCTCCGCGATGACAGCAACCGACGCCGCGCCTGACCCCGTCGCCGCCGCCGAGAAGCGCTGGCAGGACCTCCTGGACCGGATCCACGACCTCGAAGCCCGAGTCGCCGCCACCACGAGCACCGTCAACGCCGCCCTCGACACCCACCTCGCCCGGCTCGACGCCCTTCGCCACCAGCTCACCCGGCCCACCTGGCCGCTGCCCGCCCCCGATCCGGGCAGCTCCCGGGCCACACCGCCGGACAACCGGTCGGCCTGACAGGGCCGGGAGCCAGCGCGCGGCGGCCCGCCAGGCCGGCGCGTCCGGCCTCGGCACGTGCGGCGGGGCCGCGACGGGTCGGCCCCGGTCACGGCCCCGCGGATCACGGCCCCGTGCACCCTCCCGACTCGGCTGCCCAACGGGTGGTGGGCCGAGTCCAGGGGGCGAGCGACCAACCTCTGCCGTCGGGGCGGCAGTTGAGCGCCGCGTTGGCCGTGTCGACCGTGTCGGCTGCGTGGGTGCCGGTGGTGAAGTTGACGTTCGGGGTGTTCGGCAGGATGGCCGTGCAGTGTCGGCCGGCCTATGGAGCGGACGATATGCCCGTCGGATCGGACGGCCGCCGGGCCACCCTCACACGACATCCGCCGGGTACCCGTCCCACCCGCAGGTTCGGCCTCGGCACGGTCGAGCAGCGGGTGGACCTGCGGTTATCGAGGGCTGCCGTCGGTTCGTGAACGGGTGCCCCACTAAGCTGGGCCGGTCGGCCAGGTGGCCGATCATGCCGGGGGGAGGGGTCGGGACGTGACCTTGCTGGAGAACGATCCGCGAGAGATCGGCGGGTACCTCCTGGAGGGCAGGCTCGGCGCGGGCGGGATGGGTGTGGTGTACCGCGCCCGGTCGGTGTCCGGGCGTCAGGTGGCGGTGAAGGTGATCCGGCCCGAGCTGGCCGCGGACGCCGAGTTCCGGGCCCGGTTCCGGCAGGAGGTCGCGGCCGCGCGCAAGGTCAGCGGGGCGTTCACCGCGCCCGTGCTCGACGCGGACGCCGACGCGCCGGCGCCCTGGCTGGTGACGCTCTTCATCGCCGGTCCCTCGCTGGGAGAACGGGTCTCCGGCCAGGGCCCGTTGACCCCGCCCGAAGTTCGCAGGCTGGCCGCCGGGCTGGCCGAGGCGCTGCGGGAGATCCATCGCGCCGGGCTCGTGCACCGCGACCTCAAGCCCGGCAACGTGCTGCTCGCCGAGGACGGCCCGCGCGTCATCGACTTCGGCATCGCCAAGGCGGCCGGCGAGACCCAGCTGACCAGCACCGGAGTGGCCGTCGGCACCCCGCCGTTCATGGCGCCCGAGCAGTTCCGCAGTGGTACGGCGACGGCGGCCACGGACGTGTTCGCGCTGGGCTCGGTGCTCGCCTTCGCGGCCACCGGGTACGGGCCGTTCGGCGCGGACTCCTCGCATGCGGTGGGGTTCCGGGTGGTGTACGAGGAGCCGGACCTGACCGGGCTCGCGGCGGAGCTGCGTCCGCTGGTGGCCGCCTGCCTGGCCAAGGATCCGGAGCAACGGCCCACGGTTGAGCGGTTGTTGGGGCTTGCTGCGCAGGGTGAGCGGGATCGGACGGTTCGGTTTCGGACGGGGCCGGTGACGCCGACGGCGGCGGCCCCGGCGGCGGCCGGTCCGGTGGCGGCCGGTCCGGTGGCGCCCACGCCTACGGCCCCGGCGGCTCTGCTCGCGGCGGTGGCTCCTCCGGCTCCGGTGATCGCGACGCCGACCGTGGCGCCGACCGCGACGCCGGCCACTGCGCCCGCCGAGGCCGCAGCGCCGACGGGCCCGGTCCCACCGGTCGTCCCCTCGTACATGGCGGCCCCCTCCACCCGCCCGTCCCTCGCCGACGCCGACACGCGCCCTCGCAGGCGCAAGGGTGTGCTGATCGGCTCAGCGCTGTCCACGGTGGTCGTCGCGACGGCGGGCACCCTGGGTTTCCTCGCCTGGCAGGACCGCGCCCCGGACAAGCCGGCGCACGGCCAGAACCCCGGCCCGTCCTCCTCGGTGACGGCGACGACCGCCGCCTCCGCCTGCGGCCCCGACGGCAAGCAGGCGGTCGGCGCGGACGGGCTGCAGGTGGCCCTCGTCAAGCAGTGGCAGGCGGATTACGCCAAGGAGTGCCCGGGCGCCGGGATCACTTTCAACGGCCCCGCGAGCGGCACCGTGATGGACCAGTACGCGACCTTCAAGTCCGACGGCGTCGCCCTGGACTCCCCCATGACGGCCGATCAGCGGTCCGTCGTCGGCCGCCACTGCCCCACCGGCTACGCCTCCCAGATCCCGGTCACCGTGCTGCCGATCGCCGTGGTCTACAACGCGCCCGGGCTCAAGGGGCTGGAGTTCGACGCCCCCACGCTCGCCAAGATCTTCACCGGCAAGATCACCAAGTGGAACGACCCGGCGATCAAGGCGCTCAACTCGATCTGGAACCTGCCGGACACGCCGATCGACGTGCGGATCCCGAGCAACGAGTCGGCGTCCACCGCCATCTTCACCCAGTACCTCGCCAAGGCGGCGCCCGCCGACTTCCCGTACCAGCCGGGCCGGGCGTGGCCCGACAAGTCGCGGCCCGCGTCCGGCACGAACGCGTCCGACCTCCCCGCGTACGTCGCCGGGGGCCAGTGGTCGATGTCCTTCGTGCCGCTCCCGGACGCCGGCGCCCTCCAGAAGGCCAAGGTGAGGACCGGCGGCTCCGAGGCGGTGGAACTCACCCCCCACTCCGCAAGCATGATGGCCGCCGGGGGCTCGGTGCAGGGCACGGGCACCAACCTGACGGTCACGATCGACTACGCGAGGCCCGCCTCGGGCAGCTACCCCATCGTCGACGTCGGCTACATCGGCTTCTGCGACCACGGCGGGGCCGACCGCGCCTTCGCCGGCACCGCCGTCCTGACCAACTTCCTGGCCCACGGGCTGAGTGCGCCGGGCCAGGCGGCCGGCGAGAACCTCATGTACGGCCCGCTGCCGGATGCCCTGACGAAGCGCGTGCTGGACTCCCTGGCCCCCCTGCGGGTGAAGCCCGGTAGCCAGTAGGGCCGAGGACGGCCTGGTGGTGGGTTTCGACGACAATCCGATCGGCTGTTTTCCGCTGTCATGGTTCAACAACGGGCCGCTGACCACCGGAGCCACCCGGGCCAAATTCGGCGGCGAGGTCGGATCGAGCCTCACCTTCTGGCCCTCAATGGGTTCAGGACAACACGCCTCGGCGGGCTTCGGCCAAGCCGCGTACCAGCGGGCGGCGGCGGTCAATCCGCTGGGCGGCGGCGCCGTGTACGCGACTCTGGCGGAGGCGGGATCGGTCACCGGATCGTGCTACTCGGTCCAGATCACCAACAACTCGTCGTCGTTCGACTGGGGCACCTACCTGTTTTTCGGCGGTCCGGGCGGCAGCCCCTGCTGACACCACCGATCGAGCTCAGGGTGGCCGAGGCGGCCGGTCCCCGCAGGCCATCTCGGTCAGTGGTCGGTGGGCGTCAGCCGCCCACACCACGAAGGTGGCGGTCGGCGGGTCGGGATCGCTTCTCAGCGCGATCGGTACGGGCTGCCGATCCGCAGCAGGTTGCCGCTGCGGTCGACCAGCCCGAACTCCCGCATCCCGTAGGCGGTATCGGTGGGCGGCGTCAGCCGGCTGCCGGTTGCCCGGTCGCTGGGCACGCCGAGCAGCGCCCAGTCGCCGTACAGCGCGTCCGCGTCGCGGACTTGCAGGTAGCAGCTGCCGGCCGTGGCCAGCGGGTCCACTCCGGGGTCGTGACGGAAGTGCAGTTCGATCGTGCCCCGGACGACGATCAGGTAGCCGTCCTCTCCGTCCCACCGCCCGCGCGGCTCGAAGCCCAGAGGGGAGTAGAACTCCAAGGTCTCGTCCAGATCCCGGCTCGGCAGGATCGGTACCGCGTACTCGAACTCGTCCACGGCGCCCACCCTAGGGCCTCGCACCGACACGGGCCGATCGGCCTGGTCGACCGGGAGATCGCCACGATCCCGCCAACTCGCCTCGCGCGAGAGTGATCTGTCGGCACCTCACAGCGTGGCATCCGTCGGTCGAGGGCTGTGCTCGGTCACAGCCTGGTGGCCAGAAAGACGGTTGCCGCCGCGGTGGCGGTGAGCCCGAGGTTGAGTGCGATCCGGCGGTCTTCGCCGGTCAGGTGGACGGCGATCGCGCCGGCCTGGAGGAGGACGAAGCCGGCGGCCGCGGCCGCCGCCAGCGGGGGCGCGATGCCGGTCAGCGGCGGCAGGATCAGACCGGCCGCGCCGAGCAGTTCGACCGTGCCCAGGGCTCTGAGGGCGGGCAGGGGTATGCGGTCGACCCAGGCCATCATCGGTCGGAGTCGGTCGCGGCTGCGGGTCAGCTTCAGCGTGCCCGCGTAGAGGTAGAAGAGGGCGAGCGGCCCCGCGACGATCCAGTAGGCGAGGTTCATGGTTCCCGTTCATGGGTCAGCGGTTCACACCAACCGTCGACTGCTTCAGGCGAGGTCGGTGGCGGGCACGGTGGCGTAGCGGCTCATCGCGTCGATGTTGGCCTGGGGCGTGAGCGGCCGGCCGCCGGCGAGGGTTTCCTGGAGGTCCCGGAAGTACTGCACGTACAGGTCGGGGGTGAAGGTGCTGAGCATGACGGCGGGTTGGTCGGTCGGGTTGGCGAAGGTGTGCGGGGTGCCGGGCGGAACCATCACGAGCGTGCCCGCGGGGGCGTCGTGGTCCTCGTCCCCGACGGTGAACCGCACGGTCCCGGAGAGGATGTAGAAGCCCTCGTCGTGCTGGGTGTGGCGGTGCTGCGGCGGTCCCTGGGTGTGCGGGGCGAGGACGGACTCGGCGATCGCGAGGCGGTGTCCGGTGCGGCTGCCGTCCTCCAGGACGCGCATGCGCGTGGTGCCCAGGACGATCGTCTCGCCCTCGCCGGGGCGCACCACCGAGACGGCGGGGCGGGCCTGCGGCGCGTCGGCTGCTGCTTCTTCGGTCATGGTCACCAGTGCACTCCCGAGGGTCCACCGGTGTCCAAGACCCGTCCCGCGGCGCCGATACCCGGTGGGTATCGTTGCAGCGTGGAGCTACGGACCCTGCGCTACTTCGTGGCTGTCGCCGAGGAACTCCACTTCGGCCGCGCCGCCACCCGACTGCACATCAGCCAGCCGCCGCTGAGCCGGGCGATCAAGCGCTTGGAGGCCGATGTCGGGGCCCTGCTGTTCGCCCGCTCGCCCACCGGCGTCACGCTCACCCCGGTGGGCGCGGTGCTGCTCGACGAGGCGCGGGCCCTGCTCGACCACGCCGACCGCGTCCGTGCACGCATGAGCTCGGCGGCCGGCGCCGCGACCATCACCGTCGGCATCCTGGGCGACGGCACCGACCCGGGAGTATCCAGGCTGGCCGCCGCCTACCGCCGGGCCCACCCCGGCATCGACATCCGCATCCGCGACACCGATCTGACCGACCCGACCTGCGGGCTGCACGCCGGACTGGTCGACGTCGCCCTGACCCGGGCGCCGTTCGACGAGACCGCCCTGACGGTGCGTGTGCTGCGAACCGATCCGGTCGGCGTGGTCCTGCGTGCCGACGATCCGCTGGCCCGCCGTGACCGGCTGCGGCTGGCCGAGCTGGGCGACCGCCGGTGGTTCCGGTTCCCGCCGGGCACCGACCCCCTCTGGCAGGCGTACTGGAACGGCGGCACGCCGCGCGAGGGCCCGGTGGTGCGCGCTGTCCAGGAGTGCCTGCACGCCGTGCTGTGGAACGGCACGGTCGGCCTCGCCCCGCTCGGGCACGAGCTGCCCCCGGAGTTGGCGGTCGTACCGCTGACCGACATGGCGCCCAGCCGCGTGGTGGCGGTGTGGAACGAAGGCGACGCGAACCCGCTGATCCGGTCCTTCATCGAGATCGCGACAGCCGCCTACCGGCACTGAGCGCGGCAACCGGTCCTGCCAGCACTGCCGGTGCTGCCGGTGCTGCCGGTGCTCGGCGGTGTCGAGGCGATGCGGCTCCTGCGGAGTGCGTGGAGGGTCGCCGGTCCTCAACGAAGCTTCCACAACCGTCTGGTCCGGAGTGAGGCTCTTGACCCTCACGTGGCGTCAGGCTGCATAGTCGGTGCCGTGGATGATCACTGGACCGTGGGACGCGTGGCCGAGCTCGCCGACGTGAGCGTCCGCACGCTGCATCACTATGACGAGATCGGGCTCGTCCGACCGTCTGCGCGGACCGTGGCCGGGTACCGGGCCTACTCGGCGGGCGATGTGGAGCGGCTGCGGGAGGTGTTGGCCTATCGGCGGTTGGGTTTCGGGCTGCGGGAAGTAGCGGAACTGGTCGACGACCCGTCCACCGACGCGGTCGCGCACCTGCGCCGACTGCGTGGCCTGCAGCTGGAGCGGCGTGATCGTGCTGACGCCATGGTGGCGGCCATCGACAGGGAACTTGAGGCACGAGCGAAGGGACTGAAGGTGACACCGGAGGAGCAACTGGAGATGCTCGGTGCACGGCTGTACGACGCGATCGGCGGCGCCTACCTCGCGACACGGCGTACCGATCCGCGCATCGCCGCGCAGATCTGGGACGCGCTCGGGGACGCGCAGACGGTGCTGAACGTCGGGGCCGGCACCGGCTCCTACGAGCCTGTTGATCGCGACGTGACCGCGGTGGAGCCATCGGCGGTCATGCGAGGGCAGCGGCCTGCCGGCTCGGCGCCGTGCGTGGCCGCCGCCGCGGAGAGCCTGCCGTTCGAGGATCACTCCTTCGACGTCGCGATGGCCGTCTCCACCGTTCACCACTGGGGGACCCGATAGCGGGGCTGCGCGAGATGCGGCGCGTGGCCCGCCGTGTGCTGGTGCTCACGTTCGACACTGACGAGCCCGGGTGGCAGGACCGGTTCTGGCTCACCCGCGACTACCTGCCCGAGTTCGCCGCCGTTCTCACAGGATTTCCCTCGCTTGCCGGGATGGCCGACGCGATCGGCGCCCGCGCTGAGCCGGTGCCGATCCCGTGGGACTGCGCTGACGGCCTGTTCGAGGCTTATTGGCGCCGCCCGGGGGCGTATCTGGAGGATCCCGTGCGCCGTGCGACGTCGGTGTGGACGAGAGTCGGGCCGGAGGCCGAGCAGCGGGCGGTACGAAGCCTTGGCGACGACCTCGAATCCGGCCGGTGGGCCGAGCGCAACAGCCACCTCGCCGACCTCGACGCGACAGATCTCGGCCTCCGCCTGCTCATAGCTTGAACCGCGTGCCAGCGTCAGTGTCATGGCGGCTCCTGGACGGCCCGCCGGCCACGAGAACACGCTTGCGTTCGTTGCTCGCTCCTCCGGCCGGACCCGGCCCAGCGCGGCCGGGTCCGGCCGGAGGAGCTCCGCGACAACCCCGTTTCCCGCATCGGGGACGCAGGCGGGCACCGACGTGCCGTCGACGATGCGCCCGGCATCTGCGCGGAAGCGCTGCCGCTGCTTCACCTGGACGACGGCCCGATGCGATCGATGACTCACTCAGGGCGGTGGCGGTCGGTGTCGGGGGTCGGCCGGTGGGTGGGGTGGGGGCACGGGCGGTGCCGGCCGCCGGCGGGTGGGGCGGGCGGTCGGCACGGTGCGGGGGTCGTCAGATCGCCGCGAGTGCGAGCGGGGCGACCTTCGAGATGACGCCGAGGGCGTCGTCCCAGAAGGAGTCGGCCTCGACGCCGGCGGCGGAGCCGAGCGAACCTGCGGGGGTGCCGGCGCGGTAGACCGGCGGAGCCAGCTTCGGGAGCTGCGGGGCGGGGGACCAGGTCGGGTGTTCCTCGCGGACATCTTCGTTGATCATTTCCGCTCATCCTTTCTCGGGTGTGGGTGGCGCGGGGCGGTACTGGTCAGAGGGCGAAGCCGTCCATGACCATCGGGGGTTCAGGTTCACGTCGTCCCAGATGGAGTCGGCCTCGACGCCGGCCGCGGAGCCGGGCGAACCTGCGGGGGTGCCGGCGCGGTGGACCGGCGGAGCGAGCTTCGGGAGCTGCGGGGCGGGGGACCGCGTCCGGCGCTCCTCGCGGGCTTCTTCGTGGATCATTTCCGCTCATCCCTTTCGGTGCGGTGTCAGCGCCGGCCGCCGATGGCAGGGGACGGTGGCGGCAGGCAGCCGGGAGTGGGGGCGCCGCCGCAGGCCCAGGGGGCCGGGTCCGAGAAGCTCGGGCCGTACATGCCGCCGGGGCCGTCCATGATTGCCGTGGACGGTTCGGTGGCGGAAGGTGCGCCGGTCGTCCCGGTGGCCGGGCCCGCGCCCGCGCCCGCCTCGGCTTCGGCGACGGCGATGGCGCCTGCGGGGCCGGGCGGCATCACACGGCCGACGAAGCCGCGGATCACGTTGGTGGGCGGCATGGCCGGGTTCAGGCTGTCGTCCACGCTGGGGACCACCTTGATCACCTTCAGGTAGGCGTCGTAGCCCTGACTGCGGTCGATCGGTCGTACCTGGGGCGGCTGCTGGTCCATGGTTCTTCCTCTCCTGCTCGGCGTTCCGGTGGCCGGTCCCCGGTGGACGCGTCACCGGACGGGTGCCGACGGCAGAGGGCTCGGGTTCTGCCGTCGGCGTGGGCGCCTCGTCAGAGGAACTTGGAAGCGGTGTTCAGCACGGTGCCCAGGATGTTCCCCCAGTCGAAGTTGGCTTCGACGCCCTGCGTACCGTCCTGGGCGCCGCCGGTGGTGCCGGTGCGGTCGACCGGCGGAGCCAGCTTCGGGAGCTGCGGGGCGGGGGACCATGCGTGGCGCTCCTCGCGGACTTCTTCGTTGATCATTTCCGGTCATCCCTTCTTCTTTTGCTTGCCTGTTGTGCCTGGCTGTGTGCCTACTCGTGTTCCGGTTCTGTTCGGTGTTCGCCGGGTCAGGGGCCGGGCCGTCACAGGGCCGCGTAGCACATGCTCCGGGCCGGGCCGGTCAGCCCGGCGCACGCCGACCGGGACGCCTCGACGCCCGGACCACCGGCTCGGCGACCGGCCCCGGCCTGGTCGTCGCGCCGGACCGGCGGGGCCAGCGCCGGCAGGTAGCGGTCGGGCTTGCGCTGTGTTTCGAGGGTCTTCATGATCCGCCTCCTCCTGGTGGCGCCGCGGGCTCAGGACTCGATGAACTGGTGGGCTGGCGCCAGGGTGACGGGGAACTCGTCGCTGACGTCGATCGTGAACAGCATGTTCACCCGCGCGCGCCGCTCGTTCTCCGGGTCGAAGAAGCTCACCCTCACGTCCTGGCAGTCCGAGCCCATGCGGCAGTACGGGCTCTTCGTGACGGAAACGCTGTCGATGCAGTACAGGCTGGGCTTGTCCTGGTCCTCTGTGCTGGGGATGTCCTGACCGAGGAGCATGGCCCGGCTGATGGTCTTGGCGACCGAGAAGGCGTTCGTCCCGGCGGCGTTCAGTGCCCGGTCGGCAGAGGTCTGCCCGAGGTTGCGGAACTGGTAGTAGACCTTGTCGAGGAACGCGATCATGGTCTTCTGGATGTACAGCTCGTTGATCGTCACCTTCTGCTGCTCGGCCTCCTTCTTGACGGCCTGCACCACGGCGTCCACCAGCTGCTTCTCGTACCAGATGTAGACGCCACGGCTCTTGATCTCGATGACGGGCACGACCTGCCCGGAGAACAGCCGGACCGTCCGGTCGGTCAGCCGGCCGGGGACCGAGATCCGGGAGATGTAGCCGTCCTCGGTGGCCAGCAGGTGCTGGCCGAGGTACGCGTCGCGGAACGACCGGTAGATCATCGACACCGGGGGCGCAGGTCCGTCGAGCGACATCAGCAGGTCCGTGAGCTTGGCGGGATCGGCCACGAGCGCCTGCGCCTGGGCCCGGTACCTGACGGGATCGTCGAGCTCCTGCAACTGCTCCGGCGTGCGGCCGGTCCTGAGCAGGGTGTCCAGGGGTGTGTTGGGCCAGTCCATGCCGACCGGGAGTTCGGCCTCCATCGCGTAGACCGGGGTGCTCTCCAGGTTCAGCGTCCAGGTGACCTTGTCGGAGGCCCACGGGTTGACCGTCAGGTAGTCGTGCAGCTGCTGGGCGTCGTACGGGTTGGCCGGCGATTCGGGCACCGAGCCCCCGGCCTCCTTGCCCTGGACGGGGTCCATCAGCTGGCGGAAGCTGTCCCGACGGGCCTCGGTCTGGAAGTCCACGCCGACCTGGCCGATCGCGAACACCAGCGGCCGGTCGTTGGTGGAGGCGCAGGACGGCCGGACCCCGCCCTGACAGGCGCAGGGGGCCTGGGACAGCCGGCCCGAGTCGGGCGGAAGGGTGGCCGGTGCGGTGGGTACGGCGGCCGCCGGCGCGGGCGGCGAGCTGGCAGCGGTGGGTACGGGCGCGGCAGGTACGGGCGCCGCGAGTACGGGCGCCGCCGGGGCGAAGCCGGATGCGGTGGCACCGGCGACCGCGGCCTGAGCCGGGGCCGGCGCGGAAGGCGGGACGGGGACGGGGCTGACGGGCGGCGTGCCCGGAGCGGCGGCAGCAGCCGGTACGACGGCCGGAGCAGCAGCCGGGGCAACAGCCGCGGCAGCCGCCGGGACAGCGGCCGGCGCGAAGGCTTCGTACGGTGCGCTCTGCGCGATCGGCGCCGCCTGGGCGGTGACGGCGGGAACACTCTCGGTGTCCATGGTGCTGGCTCCCTCGTGCGAGTCGGAAGGGAAGGTCCCGAGCGACGAGGGTGCGCCGATCGCGGCGGCCCCGGCCTCGGGGGAGGGGGTGGTGCGGACGCCGTCCGCGGTGGTCTCGGCGGCCGACCGACGGGCCGTCAGGTCTTCGCGGGTGATCAGCTCGTACGCCCGGGCTGCATTCAGGTGCCCGACCAGCAGGCGCCGGCACTCGGGCGCCTCGGCGGGCGCACAGGGCGCGCCGGCCGCGCCCTGCAGAATGGCCCGACCGGCGGCCAACGGGTCGGCGCGGTGTCCCGCGCGCACCTGCGCGCCGACCAGCAGGGCGGCAACCCCGGAGACCAGTGGTGTGGCGAAGCTGCTTCCGGTGAGGGCCGTGCGCCCCCCGCCCGGCGCGGCGCCCTCGATGCCCTGCCCGGGCGCGAGGACGCCGTTGGTCGCGTACGCGGAGCCCCAGTTGCTCGACTCCAGCGGTTCGCCGCCGGGCCCGGCCGCGCCGACGGCGAGCACCGTCGGTACGGCGGCCGGCACCTGTTCGCAGTCGCAGCCGTCGTTGCCGACGGCCGCGACCACCAGGACGCCGCTCTCGTCGCACAGTCGCAGCGCCCGCTCCAGCATGGCGTCCGCCTGGGCGTCCCGACTGGGCTCGCCGCCGCTGATGTTGACGATGTGCGCGCCCTCCTGGACGGCGCGCTCGACGGCCCGCGCCAGGTCGAGCTGGGGCACCCGGCCCTCCCCCGCGTCGGTGAACACCGGGAGGATCAGACCGCGGCACCGCGGTGCGAGGCCGGTCACCGGGCTGCCGGGCTGGCCGAAGAGCAGGCTCGCGACATGGGTGCCGTGCAGGGACATCCGGCCGCCGCCGGCCGGCTCGGTGACGAGCGTGTCGAGCCGGGTGAGGTCCGCCCCGTCGAAGCACGGGTGTGACAGGTCGACGGGGCCGTCCAGGACCGCGATGCACACGGCCGGGTCGCCCAGGAGATCGTCCTCCGGGGCTCGGCTGCCGTACAGCACCGCTCTGGCCTCCATGTGGCATCGCCCTTCTCGGGGGTCGGGGACCTTCCCGGGCGTCGGGGTCCTTTCCAGGGGGCGGGGCCCTTCCCGGCGGTCGGGCCGGCCTGCTGCGGAGCCCGCAGCAACTGCTGAAAGTCAACGAGCCCGGGCGTGCGGCGGGCGTGCTCCGGCGCGTCACGGTGGCGGGCCGAGCACCGTCACGGCTCCGTCCCGCCGGCGTTGCGATCGGCACGGCGAGGAGGTGTGCCCGTCGCCCGAGCGGCCACCCATCCGGCCTCGCCGTGACGGTCTGTGACCCGTCGTGGTGGCGCCACCCGTCGGAGTCGAGCCGTCTCGCCCCGTCAACACCCGTGCGAAGCTGGGCTGCTGGGCGGTCCCGGGCCGTCCACCGGCGGCCTCGTGACGCTCGGCGACGAGCCTCCGGCACGCCCGGACGACACACGCGGGACGCTTGCGCAACGTCCCTGCGACGGTGGCGAAGCACTCGCACGACGCAGCGTGCGATGGCGAACGAACGCGCTGGTCACGCGGCGCGCTCGGGTCCGCAGCGGCTCCGAGGGGGTGCGCGGAACGGTCCGTCGGGGCAGAGTGGGGGTTGTGTTCTGGGATGGTCCGGGCATCGAACTGCTGCGGGGCTTCGAGGCCACCGACGCCGGAGGCCGTGTCCTCCTTCCGGTGAGTGCTCAGCACCTGCTGGCGTTCCTGGCCCTGCATGACGACGGCGTCCAGCGCGTCGCCGTGGCCGAGCGGCTCTGGCCGGATTCGACGCAATGCCGCGCCGCGGCGAACCTGCGTGCCGCGCTGTACCATGCGCGGCACGAGGGCTCGGCGATCCCGATCGAGACCACCGGACGGTGGCTGCGCCTCTCGCCCGCCGTCCGGGTGGACCTGCGCGACGCGCGCCGCAGTGCACGGCAAGTGGTGGCCGGGCTCAGTCAGTTGCCCGCCAGCTGCGACGACCTGGTGGACGACCTCGCCGCCGAGCTGCTGCCCGGCTGGGAGGAGGAGTGGCTCAGCCTGGAGCGCGAGCGCTGGGACCAGCTGCGGCTGTACGCGCTGGAGAGCCTGGCCCGCCAACTGTGCGCCGCCGAGCGGTACTTGGCTGCGCTCCAGACCGCGCTCGCGGCGATCGCGATCGACCCCGTGCGCGAGACGGCGCATCGGATCGTGGTCGAGGTGCACCTTGCCGAGGGCAACATCGCCAGCGCACTGCACTCCTACCAGCGGTACCGTTCGTTCCTCCAGCGGGAGCTCAACGTCGCTCCCTCGCCGAAGATGACAGGCCTGGTGCGCAACCTGCTCCGGATGTGACGGCACGTCGGCACCGCCGCCCACCGTGGGCCGGGGCGGGCGGCCTGGCCGCCGCCGGGTCGCCCGCCCGTTCCACGGGTGTTGCTCGGACTCAGCCGACCAGGAGGAACTTGGTGGTCGGCACACCCTGGATGCTGGCGCAGTCCAGGTTCGAGGTGGTGGCGCTGTAGGTCCAGCCGCGGGGGACGTCGCACGCCCACATGCCGTTGACCGGCTTGCGCAGGTGGAAGGTGGTGGAGGGGATGCCGCTTCCGTACGACAGGCTGCAGGCGGTGCTGCGGCCGACGAAGTCATAGGTGAAGGCGGGGGTGCCCACGCAGGCGGTCAGGCCGTCGTACGGGGTGCGCAGGTGGTAGGCGTTGGAGATCACGCCGGACTGCTGGCTGCACGCGTAGCCCCAGGAGATGGAGTCGTAGACGAAGGCCGGCGTGCTGATACACGCGGTCAGCCCGTCGACGGGCGTACGCAGGTGGAACTGCGGCGAGTTCCAGCTGCCGCCGCCGCTGCAGCTGCGGTTCATGGACACCTGGTCGTAGACGTAGCCGGCCGGGACGTCACAGGCCCACACCCCGTCCAGACCGGTGACGGTGGTCGCGGCGGTCGTCGCGGCGGAGGCGGGCGTGGTGGCGGCCGCGCCGGAGAGCAGCAGCGCCAGCGCGGCGAGGGCCGCTAACAGGGCGGATCGGACGGTGCGTGCGGTTCGTGCGACGGACATGGTTCTCCTTCGGTGGAGGAGTTGCTGCCGATGGATGCACGGTGCTGACGGCGGTGATCGCGGGTGAGATCAGCGCCGTCGAAGGTTCTAGCACGCACGGTGGACCGTCAGCCCGATGGCCCGTCCCGGATCGATCATTGCGCCGACCGCCGTCTACACGCCGGTGCGTACTTTCTCCGGTCCAGGTCGGCCGATCGACGTCGTGGTCTGCCGCACGCCGGGGCCACGGCCGCCCACGCGTGCCCCGGCCGGGCGAATGTCACGGCGGGTGATCGGTCGTCAGAGACGTTACAACCGTGGAATGGCCCGATTCCCCACCCCCGCCCCCACCCCCTCCCGCCCGGCCCGCCGGGCACGGCCCCTGGTGGCCGGCCTGCTCGCCCTGGCCGCCGTCGGCGCCGCCCCCGGTACGAGCGCGCCGGCTGCGCCCGCTGCCCACGCCCGACCCGACGACGGCACCACCGCGAGCGTCGTCCCGGCCGGCGCGCTGGTCCTGCAGCGCCAGTTCACCGCGGCGGCCGACGAGTTCGGCGTCCCACCCGGCCTGCTGCTGGCCCTGGCCTACCAGGAGAGCCGGTGGGAGTCCCACCGGGGTGCGCCCAGTACCACCGGCAACTACGGCGTCCTCGGGCTGACCGAGGTCGACGTCGCCGCCGAGAACGCCGCCGCCCCCGGTGAGAGGGCCACCGGACAACGCGGCGAGGACCGACCCCACCCCGCACGGCCCGCTCGGCCCACCCGGCCCCGGGTCGTCGACTCCCCGGCCCTGCACACCCTCCAGGCCGCCGCCGACCTGATCCACCGCCCGGCGGCCCAGCTGCGCACCGACAGCGCGCAGAACCTTCGCGGCGGCGCCGCCCTGCTGGCGCGCTACCGGCAGCAGAGCGGTACCGCGGGCACTGCCGACCCCGCCCACTGGTACCCCGCCGTCGTTCGGTTCGGCCAGGCCGGGCGGGCGGGAGCGGACGGCGAGGCAGCCGGCCGCGCCTTCGCCGACCGTGTCTACGCCACCTGGCGCCAGGGCCTTTCCCGCACCACCTCCGAGGGCCAGTGGCTCACCCTGCCCGGCGTACCGGACCTCGCCCTGCCCGAACCGCCTCCGCTCCCCTCGCTCCCGGCTCCCTCGCCGTCGTCCCCGGCTCCGTTGCAGGCGTCCCAGACCCCCGAGTGCCCGCCCGGCCTGGGTTGCGACTTCATCCCCGCCGCCTACGCGCTGACCGACCCCGACGACCCCACCTCCTACGGCAACTACAACCCCGCGCACCGCCCCGACGACGGCCAGCAGATCCGCTACCTCGTCATCCACGACACCGAGAGCGACTACGCCGGCGCGCTCGCCGCCTTCCAGGACCCCCGCGAACAGGCCACCGCGCACTACCTGGTGCGCGCCGGCGACGGCCACGTCACCCAGCTGGTGCACACCAGCGACATCGCCTGGCACGCCGGCAACAAGACCGTCAACATGCACAGCATCGGCATCGAACACGAGGGCTTCGCCCTGCCCACCGACCGCCCCACCTGGTACTCCGAACAGCTGTACCAGTCCTCGGCGGCCCTGGTGCGCTACCTCGCCGACCGCTTCGGCGTCCCGCTGGACCGCCAGCACGTCATCGGCCACGACGACGTCCCCGGCCCCACTCAGGACGCCATCGCCGACATGCACTGGGATCCCGGCACCTTCTGGGACTGGGCCCACTACTTCGACCTGCTGCACGCCCCGCTGGACGCCGGCTCCGACACACCGCCCCGCCCCGGCGACACCGTCACCATCGCCCCGCCCTTCGACACCGCCAACGAGCCCCCCGTCAGCGGGGTCCCCGCCCGCCCCGAGAACTTCGTCTACCTGCGTACCCGGCCCGCCCCGGACGCCCCGCTGATCAACAGCGCCACCACCAGGGCCGACGACTGGAGCGACAAGGCCTCCACCGGCGCCCGCTACGTCGTCGCCGACCAGCAGGGCGACTGGACGGCGATCTGGTACGACGGCCAGAAGTGCTGGTTCGCCAACCCGAACGGTCGAGCCGCGCACACCGACCGGCGCACCGGGGCCGCCGGGCCCACCACCGTGCTGGCCCCGCACCCGGGCGCCGCCACCATCCCGGTCTACGGCCGGGCCTATCCCGAGGCCGCCGCCTACACGCCCTACCCGGCCATCAAACCGCTGCCGGTGGTGGCTCTGCGCGCGACCGTCCCGGCCGGACAGGCGTACCTTGCCGTCGCCGCCACCCCCGAGCAGGCCGACTACTTCTACGACCAGAACATCAACGGCGACGCGCCCGACGACCGCACCCTGGTCGTCGGCCACGACACCTACTACCCGATCCGCTTCAACCACCGCCTGGCGTTCCTCAAAGCCACCGACGTCCAGGCGACCACCCAGTAGATCGACCGGTACGAGCCGGCCGACGCCGAGGAGGACGACCCAGGACGGACGTTCGACGGCCCGGTCGACCGGCGCATCGGATCCGGGGCGCCCGGATGTCCGAAGAGCCCCGCCGGAAGGGATTCCGGCGGGGCTCTTGGCCGTGCGGGTCCGGTGCGAACCGAACCGGTCTACTGGTCGGCCTGGACTTCGGTGGAGATCATGCGCGCTTCGGGGAGGGTCCGCGGCGGCTCGTCGCCGTACCACGCGAATTCAATGGCCGCGAGGTACCCGTCGGCCACCCAGAGGAGAATCTCCCCGAACAGGGAGCCGGCTTCGTCCACGACGATCGATCGCACCGGAACGAGGCCGGACACCACCGAGGGCGGTGCGCCTTCCCGTACCCGTACGTCGACGCTCGCCGATTCCGGACCCCACTGCGCGTACACCTCGACGAGGTCGATCTGGGCCAGCAGCTCGGCTGCCCCGGGAAATTCCTGCGAGAGTACCAGTTGGAGCACGCCCCTCTCCCTGGAGTTCAGGGGTCGGGGTGTGATGGCAACCGTCATGGTGGGGGCCTCCGGAACATCGCCCGCGGGGGCGGGAAGTAGCAAATTCACTGTCACGTTCGAGGTTGCTTGCGGCGCCCTCGCGCAAGGCTACGGGGTTCCGGGGAACTTCGCCCGGATGAATGCCGTGCCGAGCCGCGGTACTCCGTTGACCACCGCTCCTCGGATCGTCACCACCTCGCCCTCGATCACGCGGGTGACCTCGTAGAGTCCGCTGGCGGGCAGGTCCGTGGCGCTGTGCAGGCTGTCCATGACCATGCGAAGGGCCTGTTCGCGGCCTCCGGCCTTGGCGATGATGTCACCGAACCCGTGCTTCGCCACGTCGATGACGTGCACGAGGTTGTCCTCCGTGTTCCACGTCTTCCACGCGTCCTCCAGAACCTCCGTCGTGATGCCGCAGGCCGGCGCCGTGTTGTGCACGAGCACCGGGGTGTTCCCGGCGATCACGTAGTAGGTGTGGATGCCGCGGACCGTGAGGTTGTAGGCGGGCTGGACAGTGCTCCACGTCCTGGCGGACGACACCGTCGCGGTGCCTGCCGGGGCGGTCAGCTTCTCTCCGCCGGTGATCTCGCCGGCGTCGACCCAGGCCGCACGGTTCTGCGACCAGAACGGGTGGTGGGCCGTCGCCGTGATGCTGCCGGAGTTGCCCTTGCCGTCCGCGACGACCAGGTCGACGAACTCGCGGTCGTCCGGGGTGTAGATGGTGGCGTCGACCGGCCTGGGGCCGGTCTCCCCGGTCTGGGGATCCGTGGCGAGGACGCGGTCCCCGACGCGTATCTGCTCGATGGGCCGGGCGGTGCCGTCGGCCATCAGGACGCGGGTGCCGGCGGGGAAGCTGTTCGGCCTGATCAGGCAGGTCCCGGGGACCTTGGAGAACAGCTTCTCCAGGAAGCCCAGGACCTTCGCGCCGCCGGGGATCTTCTCGGCCCACTTGGCGAGCTTGGCGACTGCGGCGGCGTCTCCGGCCAGCGGGATGGCGCTGAGGCAGGCCATGGTCGCGTTCGCGACGTCCTTCTGCAGCGCGTAGATGCCGCAGTTGATGAGGGCTGCGCTGGTACCGATGCCGGGGACCAGCGAGACGATGTCCAGCAGGCCGTGGACGACGCCGAGGGCGGTGTCCATCCAGCTGGAGCCGCCGCTCTCCCCGATCTGCTTGCGGAGTTCGGCCTCCAGGTTCGCTTCGGTCGCCTTCTGCGCGGCCTCGGCCTCGGCCTTCAGCTTCGCGTCGGTCTGGGCTTCCTCGGCGGCCTGCCGCGCGGCTTCCTGCTCCGCTTCGTGCTTCGTCGTGTAGGCCTGGAAGGCGTTGGTCGCCGCCTGTGCCGCGACCAGCTTGTCCTGCCCTGCCGCCTCCGCGTCGGCCCGCGCCTGGGCGGCCGACTGGTAGGCACTGGCGGCGGAGACCTGCGCGGAGTTCGCGGAGGCCTGGGCCTTCTGCGCCGAGTACGCCGCGGACGCGGCGGACTTCCGCGCCGAGGCCTCGGCAGCCGTGGCGGTCTTGGCCGATTCGGCGGCCTTCTGCGCGCTCGTGGCGGCCGCGTCCGCCTTGGCGCGGGCGTCGGCCGCGTAACCGGCGGCCTGGTCTGCTGCCGCCTTGGCCTGGTCGGAGGCGGCCTTCGCCTCGTCGGCGGCGTTGCGGGCGACGGCAGCGGCCTGGACGGCCTGGGCGGCGCTCTGCTGGGCGTAGGCCGTGACGGCCGACGCCTCGGCGATCATCCGCTCGATCTCGGCCTTGTGGGTCGCCGCCAGCGCGTCCTTGCGCGCAGCGGTGTACTGGCCGGTCTCGATGAAGGTGCGCAGGACGTCGGGCGGACCTTCGAGCGCGACCTGCGCGGCGGCCTTGACCTCGGCCCCGCCGGACGCGCGCAGCCCTGCGGCCTTGACCTGGTCGTCGGAGAGCTGGGCGAGGTAGCGGCCGTTGTTCAGGAAGTCGCGCAGGGCGTCGACGCTGCCGTTGAGTGCGGCGCGCCCGGCTGCCTGGACGCTGGGGCCGCCGTCGTTGACGATCTTGGCGACACTGAGCTGGAAGTCGGGGGCCGCTGCCTGGTACTGACCGGTACTCAGGAATGCGGCCACCGCGTTGGCGTCGCCCTTGAGGGCGGTGGTGGCCGCGGCGCGGACGGCGGGCAGCTCAGAGCCGGCCGCGAGGTTCGAGACCCGCTCCCGGTTGTCGAGGTCGATCGCCTGGCGCCGTCCCGAACGGACGTACTCCAGCACCGTCGTGTCGTCCCCGGCGACTGCGGTCCGCGCGGCGGCGCTTTCCCACGGCCCGGCGATCTTCATGGACAGGACGGCGAGCTTGCGCCCGTCCGTGGCGACCATGGCGGTGTCGGGATTCGGCTGGGTGAGTGCTGCGGCCAGACGGTCCGCCTCGTCCTTGCTCTGGCGCAGCTGCTGGACGGCGTCGCCGATGGCGGCCTGCTTGTCGTCGTACGCAGCCTTGGCAGCCCGCGCCTTCTCCACGTCCGCTGCGGTCCGGGCTGTGAGGTCCTCGTCCTCGGCGCGCGTGGCGAGGTCGTGGACCTGGTTGGCCTTGTCGACCGCGTCCTTGGCGGTCTGCGCGGCAGCCACGGCGGCGTCCGCGTGGGCCTTGGACACGGCGGCGGCCTGCGCGGCCTCGCCCGCGTGCTGGGCGGTTTCCTGAGCGGCCAGCGCGGCGTTGTGGGCGTGCGTGGCTGCGGAGTCCGCCAGTGCCTTGGCTTCGGTCGCGGCCTTCGCGGCCTCGCCCGCCAGCGACTTGGCGGCGCTCGCTGCCCGCGTCGCCTCCTGGGCCTGGCGACGCGTCGCGGCGGCGGCGGCCTTGGCCCGCGCCGACTGGGCGCCGGCCGCGGACGCGAAGCCGCCCGCCTGGTCGGCCGAGTCGGCGGCGGCCTGCGCGTTGCCGCCCGCGCTCAGCGCGGCGTCCGCGGCCTGCTGGCTGGCGGCGGCGGCCGTGTTGGCTTGCGTGAGTGAGGCGGAGGAGGCCGCAGCCGCAGTCGCGGCGGTCTCGGCCGCCGTCGCGGCCTGCGCGGCGGCATCCGCCTTGGAGCGGTCCGACGCCGCTCCGGCGGCGGCGTTGCGGGCCGCCGTCGCCGCCTGTGCCGCGCCCGCGGCGGCGTACGACGCCTGGGATGCCGCGCTGGCCGCGGTGCGCGCCGAGTTGGTGGCACTGCGGGCGGCCTTCATCGCCGTCTGGGCGGCCTCCGCCGCCCGGCCCGCGGCGTCGGCCGCGCGCCCGGCTGCTGCTCCTGCCGCGTTCGAGTCACTGCCGGCGGCCGCGGTCTCGGCCGCAGCCTTCGCAGCCGACTCCTTGGCCAGCTGCGAGGCCGCCACCGCCTGGGCGGAGGCCTCCTTCGCTGCCTCCGTCTCACGCACCGCCTGGGCGGAGGCCTCCTTGGCCTGCTGCGTCAGCTGGGCGATGCTGGTGCGCTCGGCGTCACGGGCCCTGGCGACGTGCACGCCGACGGTGAGGAACTCCCGTACGTCCTCGATCGAACCGTTGATCGCCAGTCGCGCCGCGGCCTGGGTGTTGGGGCCGCCCTCGCTGAGGATCTGGACGAGCTTCACCCGGTCGTCGGCGTCGCGCGCGGTGTACTGGCCCTCGTTGACGAAGACCTGGACGTCGTCGGGGGTGCCGTTCAGCGCCGCCTTCGCGGCTGCCTGGACGCCGGGGCCGGCGCCGTTCATCAGCGAGGCGGCCTTCAGCTGCTGATCGACCTTCAGCGGCTCCTGCCAGCCGTTCTTCAGGAAGGCCTGAAGGGCGTCCGGCGTGCCCGCCAGTGCCTTGCGCGCAGCCTCCCGCACGCTCGGGCCGCCGAGCGTCAGGATCTGCGCGGCGCTGACCTGGTCGTCCTGCACCTGAGCGAGCAGCCGATCGCTGCCCAGGAACTTGCGAACGTCATCGTCCGAGCCGGTCAGCGCTGCCTCGGCCGCGGCCTTGACCGCCGCACCGCCGTCCTTCCAGTACGCGACCACCCTGCCGCGCTCGGTCATCGGGACCGCAACTTCCTCGGGCAGCGGGTCCGCGGCGGCGAAGGGCGCGACGCCGAGCAGTCCGGCTGTCAAGGTCAGCGGCAAAAGGCGCAGAGTGAGCTTTCCGGATATGGAATGCCCACCCCGCCTTCGCCACCTGGACCGGACATTCAATCCATCCACCAGAGACCCACCTCTCCACATCCACTGGCCGCACTTCGGCCTCGGGAGCATATCCGCAGATGACGTGCCGCCAGAAACGCGGAAAAGGAGCTTCCTGACGCACCGAATGGTGGGAAATTCGGGCAAAGACCTATCAACTCTGCAGGCCGGCAAGCAGCTCTCGAACTCTCGAAGCTCCCCTGGCACCCGGACCGGTGATTCAAATAGTGGCAATGCCCTAGACTGCGGGCCGTCAAGTCTTCAGGGGGACGGTAAATCGCGGGGGCGTCCGGTCGCGTCGGCCGTTTCCCATGGCTCAAGTCCTCACCCGCACCGTCCGACGTGCGGTCAAGGTCCTGTCAATCACGATGAAAGGAACGCGAGATGAAGAACGCCATAGTCCGATGGCTGGCCATCGGTGCGGTGGCCGCCGCCACGACGGTCGGCGCCGGTGCGCTCGCCAGCGCCGACACCACTCCCGCGGGTGACGCCGCCACCGCTCCGCCGGCCGTCGAGGACTTCGCCTACCCCGGCGACTCCCCGAACCCGCAGCTCAAGCTCATCCGCGGCGACGGCCACATCATGCTGGCGGACTGCAACACCGTCACCCAGATCCAGCTGTGGAGCGTCGCAGTCCCGAGCCCCAGCGGCGGCCCCGGCGTCTGCTTCCGGGTCACCGGCACCACCGGGTACCTGTCCCTCGAACTTCCGCAGACCTTCATGATCCAGACCGGGGACAAGGCCGTCCGCGCCGACCTCACCTCCGAGGGCGTGGCGCAGACCGTCGACGTCGCCAAGAACAGCTACACCACCGTCGGTCAGGCCATGGGCCAGAAGCCGACCATGCTCGTCGAGCTGCGCGTCACCGGCTGACCGGACACCACGCCAACGACCGATCACCGACCGACACAGGATCACCCATGAAGCACCGCATCCGCGGCTGGACGGCGGCCCTCGCCGCCACCGCCGCAGGCGTCTTCGGGCTGAGCGCGCTCGCCGCCGCCGACACCGCCCCGCCGCCCGCACCGCCCACCGATGCCTCCGTGGCGCCGCCCGCGGTCGAGGACTTCTCCTACCCCGGCGCCTCCGGCATCAGCAACGTCAAGCTACTGCGCGGCGACGGCGGCATCATGCTGGCCGACTGCTCCACGCCCACGCAGATCCAGCTGTGGACCCGCGCGCCGGGCAACACGGACAACAAGATCTGCTTCACCGCGCCCGCCGTGACCGGCTACCTGGCCCTGGAGCTGCCGGACGTGTTCGCCGCGCAGACCGCGGGCCGGGCCGTACGGGTCGGCCTCACCGCCGCCGGCGCCTCGCAGAGCACCGACGTGCCCAAGGACGGCTTCACCGGCGTCGGCGAGGGCCTGGGCCAGGCCCCGACCACCGTCGTCGAACTGCGCGTCACCGGCTGACTCCGGCTGACCTCGGCTCAGCCGGGTTGGCACCGGCCGACTCCGGCTCAGCCCGGCTCCCCCATCCTCCTCATTCGACTGGAACCCACGTGCTTCACAGGACTTCGTCCCGCCCGCTGCGAACCGGCGTGCTCATCGCGGCCGCAGCCGCCGGCGCGCTGACCACCTTCGCCTCCCCGGCCGGGGCCGTCGTCGGCGACCCCGTCACGGACGGCTCCTACGCCTACACCGCCAGGCTCGCCATCGGCGACAACCTGCGCGCCTGCACCGGCGCCCTCGTCGACCCGTCCTGGGTCATCACCGCCGCGAGCTGCCTGTCCGACGACCCCGCCCAGCCGCAGGCGCTGACCGCCGGGGCGCCGAAGTGGAAGACCACCGCCACCATCGCCGGCAAGGCTGTCGACGTCCTCGAACTCGCGCCGCGCGCCGACCGCGACCTCGTGCTGGCCCGCCTCGCCGCCCCCGTCCAGGGCGTTGCGCCGCTCGCCCTCGCCGCCACCGCGCCGACCGCCGGCGAGAAGCTGCGGGTGCCCGGGTACGGGCGCACCAAGGACGAGTGGCTGCCCGGCGCCCTGCACGCGGGCGCGTTCGGCCTCGACGCCGTCCAGCCCACCACCATCGCCACCACCGGCCAGAACGGCGCCGCGATCTGCAAGGGCGACACCGGCGCCCCCGCGATCCGCGAGACCAACGGCAAGGCCGAACTCGTCGCCGTCGCCTCCCGCTCCTGGCAGGGCGGCTGCCTCGGCACCCCCGCCACCGAGACCCGCACCGGCGCGCAGTCCTCCCGCGTGGACGACCTCGCGGGGTGGGTGCAGCAGGTGCGGGCGAACGCCACCGCGCGGACCGCCAGTGCGGTGTACGACCCGGCCAAGCAGACGTCCACGGTGTTCACCGTCGACAACAAGGGCCGCGTCATGGGCGCGTACAACATCAACGGCCAGGGCTGGAGCACCTGGACGCCGATCAGCGAACGCCCGGCCGGCACGAAGCCGTTCATCGGCTCGCCCACCGCCCTGTACAACCCGGCCACCGCCGCCATCGAACTGTTCGCCGTGGACAGCGACGGCCTCATGTGGCACACCTACTACCTGGCCGACGCGCAGGGCTGGCGCGCCTGGATGGGCACGGGCACGACCAAGTTCAGCGGCGGCGCCAGCGCCGTCTACAACCCGTCCACCCGGACCGCCGAGGTCTTCGCGACCACCACCGACGGCCCCGTCGCCCACGCCTACTACACCCCGGGCATGACCGACTGGAGCCCCTGGGCGAACATCTACGACCGGAAGTTCAACGGCGCCCCCAGCGCCCTCTACAACCCGGCCACCGACGCCGTCGAGCTGTTCGCCATCGAGCGCAACAGCACCATGTACCACACCTACTGGTTCAACGACGGCAAGCCCTGGAGCGACTGGCTCCCGCTGGACGGGGCCGCCTTCGCCGGCAGCCCGAGCCTGGTCTACAACCCGTCCACGAAGACCGCCGAGGTCTTCGCGACCACCACCGACGGCCCGCTCGCCCACCGCTACTACACCCCTGGCATGACCGGCTGGAGCAACTGGAGCACCATCAACGGCGACTTCCGGTTCGCCGGCGCCCCCAGCGCCCTCTACAACCCGGCCACCGACGCCATCGAGCTCTTCGCCACCGGGCGCAACTCGTTCCTGTACCACGCGTACTGGTTCAACAACGGCAAGCCGTGGAGCGCCTGGGAGGCCCTGGGCGACTGGAGGTTCGCCGCCGGCCGGATCCCGACCTCGCTGTTCAGCACCTCCTCCAACACCGTGGACGTCTTCGCCGGCGGCGCCGACGGCGCCGTGAACCACACCTCCTACAAGCCCGGCCTGCCCAAGTGGGCCCCGCTGGACACCCTGTCCGGCAGCACCCTGCCCACCAGCTGACCGGACACGCGGCGCGGTGCATCCTGGCGGCGGGGGCGGACAACCGTCCCCGCCCCCGAGATGCTGCGTCGAGGATGGGAGCCGTTCCCTCACGGGTGCGGCAGCCGGTACGGTCGTCACGTCAGTAGCGCGGCGGTCAGGCCGCAGCCGAGCGAGGGAGGGGACGGATGAGCGCCCAGCCTGTCCACCACGCGTCGAGCGGGCCCCGGGTGCCCGTCAGTATCGACGGCATCGCGCAGGCACTGCCCAGCCCGGCCGACCGCATGGCCTTCTACCGCGAGATCGGCCCCCTGGAGGACCCGGTCGAGCGGGAAGCCGCGATCACCTCCTGGTGGACGAAGGCGATGGCGGCCGCGTACGGGCCCGACCGAGCCGGATTCCGAGCCGCCGTCTCCGCCCGGCTCGCCGACACCCGCCGCCCCCTGCCGGGAGCCACAGGTGAGTGACTGGCGCACCTACCTGCAGGACCAGCCGTCGAAGGCCTTGCAGGAGATCGGCGAGCGCGACCCCGCGCTCTTCGCCCAGGTCACGAACGCACTGACCCGGCTCGACGGGAGCTCGGGCGAGCCGGTGGACGAGTGGGGCGACCTGCGCAACGTCGTACTGGCCCCGGGGGTCACCGGCGAGCTCTTCGTCCACCCGGACGCCGACCCGCCCAGCGTCGACGTCCTGCGGATCGTGTGGCTGTCCCTTTCCTGACCGCCGCTGGAGTGCCCACCCCGGTTGCTCTGAGGCCCTGAGGCCTACGGCAACCGTGTCGCCTGGAGCACGGCGTGGCGGTTCAGGCCGTGGCGAATGGCGCGCGGGGAGGCTCCGAGGTCGCGGCGGCACGCCTTGTTGAAGGCCTGGAGGTCGGGCATGCCGACCGACGCCGCGATGGCGGGGATGGACAAGGTGGTGGCCTGCAGGAAGTGGCGGGCCCGCTCCATCCGCCGGGCGCGGAGGTAGCCGACGACAGTGCTCCCGGTGGCGGCACGGAAGAGCCTGGTCAGGTGGTTGTGCGAGACACCCGCCGCCTTCGCGATCTCCGCCACGCTCAGCGGCTCGGCCAAGCGCGCCTCGATCATCGCCAAGGCGGCCGCGACCGCCGGATGGGGCGCGGTGGTGCCGGCCGTGCGCGGCGGGGCCAGGTGGGCCACCCGCCACAGCGCGGCCCAGACCTCGGCCGTCGCCCGCGCCGGCGAGCTCGGCCAGGCCGACAGCGCGCTGTTCAACTGCGCGCCGAGCGGCACGAGTTCGGTTCCGGCGTCCTGGATCACCGGGATCCGGATCGGTGGGCCGGCCGATCCGAGTCGCAGGTGCACGTAGAGGTGCTCGGAGCGACCCCGGTAGCGGTAGCGCACCGTGGTGCCGGGCGGGATGAGGCTGACCCGGCCCGGGCGGATCGCGTGCGCGGTGCCGTTCACCGTCAGGTCGGCCTCGTAGCCGTAGAGATGCAGCTGCCACAGGTTCGGCAGCGAGAACACGTCCGTACGACTGGCGCAGCCGTGCACCCCGATGCCGACGGCCGCCACGCCGGGAGGCCCGTCGAGATGGGCGAGTGCTGTGTCCATGCCCGGGTTCTACCACCCCGGGCTCCGCGTACCCCCTGTCCCGGCCGTGGCCTCCGGCGAGGCGGCACATGGTGAAAATTGACCAGTGGATGGCGAACCGGGCCCACTCGCGGGGCGGTCCCGCGGCCCTAGCGTCTGTCGCCATGGACACCAAACGGATTCTGCTCGACTCGGTCCGGATGGCCCGCTTCGTGGCCCGCGGATCTCTTCGGCTGGACGCGGTCGTGCCTGCGGACCTGAACGCCGAGGCGTTGGCGGTGCTGGCGCAGGGGGTGCCGCCGGTCCCGTACGGGACGCCACTGTCGCAGGCCTACGCGCCGGACTCCTTCACCGCCAGGCTGCTGGCGCTCCCGCAGGTCGACGGCGCGTTGCGCAGCCTGGTCGGCCCCGGGCCGCTCGTGGACCACCACGCCGTCCATGTGCGCGAGCCCCGCGGCGGGGAGGCGCAGCCGTTGCACGCGGACGCCATCATCGACGTCCGGCCGGACGCTTTCGACGTCCAACTGATGTACTACCCGCAGGCGGTGACGCTGGAGATGGGCGGCACCCTCAGCGTCCCCGGCAGCCACCTGCGCCGGATCAACGAGTCGGACACCGGCCGTTACCAGAACCTTCGTGGCCAGGACCGACTGGTCTGTCCGGCCGGGACGGTGGTGTTCGTACACCACGGCCTCTGGCACGGCGGTCGCCGCAACGACAGCGACACGACCCGCTACATGTACAAGATCCGCTTCAATCCGACCGTCCGCCAGCGACTCCTGTGGGACACCTCGGACCTGCACGATCCGCGCGTGCGCTCCGAACTGGACGTCGTGTTCCCCTGGTACGAAGCCGCCACCGGGCGTCTGGAGCGCTACAACCGCACCCTGCTGTGGCGCGAACTGACCGGCGACCCCGGCTTCGACCTCGACCACTGGGTGACCAGGGTCTCCAACCGGCCCCAGGAGGCAACGGCATGACGGTCGACTCGCCCGGGGCCACGGTCCCCGCTCCCGTGCTCCGCCAGCAGGTGCTCGTGCTGTACCTGCTCACCTCCGCGCTGGACTCGGAGGTGGTCGGCTGGTCGCGGTACGACGGCACCGGCCGCACCTCTCCGACCACGGGAGACAGCGCGGAGCCGCCCTACGGCACCGGACTCGACGCCCTCAGGGACGGCTGGCGGCTGATCCAGGCCGCCCAGCTCGTCCCGCCGTACCCGGGCCACGAGTACGACGTCTCCTTCCTCAAGCACGAGTTCTTCTTCGAGCGGATCGAGACGCTGCAATCCGGCCCGTGAAGGGTTCCGGGGCCGCTCCGGGCTCACGGGGGTGTCGGTCCTGCCGGGTAGCATCCGGCCGTGCTCGGCCGCCTGGCCGAGCGCGGTGGCGAACAGCGGGGGAAGTCGGGTGTCGGATTCGATCTGGTCGGTGCTGGCGGAGAGCGAGCGTGACCAGTGGGAGCACACCGTGCTCCAGGACCGTGGCCTGGACGAGGAGATTCGCTTCTCCCAGGAGGGGACGTACAGCTACGGGGAGATCGGTCTCCTGTTGCGCGTCCAGCGCGCCGACGACATCCTGCTCACCCGGCCGGTCTTCGCCGCCCCGGCGTGGGTCGAGCGCCTGGGCGACACCTCGGAAGGCCCGCTTCCCGCCCGGGAGTGGCACAGCAACTGATCGGTGCGCGGTCGGCAGCGTCGTCAGGCGGGTCAACCTGCCATGCAGGACGGGTAGTTCTTCGTCGGCGTGATCCAGCCCCTCAGTCCGCCTCGCCCTGGCGCCGCTGCTCGCGCTCCTCGAACCGGCGCTCCAGGTCCTCGTGCCAGCGGGCCGCGTTGCTGCCGTCCAGCTGACCGGCGAACGCCCGGTAGGCGGCCGGCACCAGGGCCCCGCGGTCCGCGGGCTCCGCCGAGGCGATCGCCCACAGCGCCTCCGAGGTGTCGTTGTCCAGCCCGGTGCAGGAACGCACTCCCCCGCCCGCGACCACTCGCTCCAGTTCCGCGTGGAAGCTCTGCCGCAACTCCTGCTCGGTCGGCCACCTGTGGCGCATCCCGGTCCCCCGTCGTCGTCGAGCTCGAACTCCCCGTCCTACGGCAACGACTCGGTGGCCCGGGCCCTTGGTTCCACGCACCGGCCCGGAACAGGCGCTACCGCGTGGTGAAGGCGCCTCCGTTGACGTGGATGGTCTGGCCGGTGACGTGCCGGGCACCTGGGGAGGCGAGGAAACAGGCGGTCTCGGCGATGTCGTCGACGGTGCCCGGTCGTTTGTTGTGCGTCTCCTCCACCAGCGCGCGGTGGCGTTCGTCGCTCAGTTGGCCGCGGAAGAAGTTGGTGCCTGCGATGTAACCCGCGGAGATGACGTTGCAGGTCACACCTTGGGGAGCGAGCTCGGCGGACAGCGAGGCGTTCCATGCGGCCAGAGCGGCCTTGGCCGCGCCGTAGGAGCCGCCGCGGCGCTCGGCGCCGATCGATCCGATGCTGATGACGGAACTGCCGCCGGTGAGCCTGTTCTGGACTGCGGCCGTGGTCAGCACCGCGGTGAGCAGGTTCTGCGCCAGGTTGGCCTGCCACTGGGCGAGCAGCGCGTCCAGGGATGCTCCGTCGCCTGATGCCGTCTCGGGTAGGCCGCCGGCGGCGTTGACCAGGACGTCCAGCTCCCCGAGGCGGGCGGCGAGCGATGCGACCTGCCCCGGGTCGGTCGCGTCACAGACGACCCCGTGCACCCCCAGTTCCTTGGCGGTCAGCTCGACGGTGTCGGTGTGACGGCCGGTGATGAACACCTGTGCCCGGTCGCCGGCGAACCTTTGGGCGATGGCACGGCCGATGCCGCTGGTTCCTCCGGTGACGACCACCGTGCGGGTCATGGTTCCTCCTGTCCGCTGCTACGTTTAGACCTAAACATAGCCGAGGCTGACAAGGAATCACATCGTGGCCGACGCCGCTGCAGCAGAGGACCCGGCACCCGCCCATTCCGCCACCGAGATCGCCGCGGCCTGGCGACGGGAGCGGCCGGGCACTCCGACCGAGTCGATCGAGATCGTCACCCCCATCTGGTGGCTGGCCAAGCTCTTCACCGACGACCGCAGCCGGGCTCTGCGGGACGCGGGGATCGACGCGGCCACCCTCGACCTGCTCTCCGTCATCCGCCGCTCAGGCCCGCCCTACGCCCTCAGCACCCGCGAGCTCGCCCGGCGGACGCTGGTCACCGCCGGCGCGATCTCGCAACGCGTCGCCCGGGCCGAACGCGACGGCCTCGTCGAACGGGCATCGGCGGGCACCGGCCGTCGAACCGTCCTGGTGAAACTCACGACCGAAGGCCATGCGCTCATCGAGCGCTCCGTCGACACCGTGCTCGGTCGGGAAGCCACGCTCGTCAGTTGCCTGTCGGACGACGAACGCATCACGCTCATCGCGGTCCTGGACAAGCTGATGGCCGATGTCCGACGACGCACGACCCGCGAGGAGGGCTGAGCCTTCGAAGGCCGCACCACCGTCCGTGCAGCCGGTCGGGGCGGCCTCTTTCAGGGCTTCCGTCGGCTGTCGTCGTCCGCCGGCTCGCGGCCGCGCGAGCGGTGCCGACGCAGGAACCAGACCAGCAGGGCGACGGCGACGATCGCGGCGATCGTGATGGCGGCGAGGCGGCCGACCGTGCCCTCCACCCTGGTGTAGGCGGCTCCGGCGAAGTAGCCGAGCAGGGTGAAGCCGACGCCCCAGGCGATCCCGCCGAGGGCGTTGTAGAGCAGGAACCGGCGGTACGGCATGCGGGACATCCCGGCCAGCGAGGGCACCAGCGGGCGGAGGAAGGCGATGAAACGGCCGACGAAGACGGCCACCGGCCCGCGCCGGCCGATCAGGTCCTGCGCCCTGCCGACCTGCTTGGCGTGGCGCTGCAGCGGACGGGTGCGGAGGATCGCCGGACCGAGGTGCCGGCCGATCTCGTAACCGGCGGAGTCGCCGAGGATGGCCGCGCAGACCACCACCAGGACCATCCAGCCGAGGGAGGCCCTGCCCTGGTGGGCGAGGAAGCCCCCGAGGACGGCGGCGGACTCGCCGGGGATGAAGAAGCTGAAGAACAGGGCGTCCTCGGTGAAGACCATGCCGCCGACGACCGCGTACACGACCGGGCCGGACAGGCCGCGCAACCAGTCGGTGATCGAGTGCATCGGCCACACCTCGCCGGCGATCGGGCCCCTTTCCGCCCCAATGTAACGCTTGTGCCCAGGTCAGCCTCGTCGGGCGGGGAAGGGGCCCGGGCGGGAAAGGGGCCGCCGAGTGCCGGCGGGGTGCCGGCGGGGTGCCGGACGGAGACGCCGGGGCCGTCAGCGGGTGACGGTCACCACCAGCGCGCTGAGTGCGCCCTCGACCGGGCCGGTGCCGAAACGGGTGGCGATCGCCGCCGCGGCCGTCCGGATCGCCTCGTCCAGGGTGTGCGTGCCCCGGGCCTCGATCTCGTCGCGCAGCGGGGTGCCGCCGCACAGGGCCGTCGCCACGTCCTCGGGCGAGTCGGCGCGGCTCCGCGCGGCGAGGGTCTCGATCCGCGGGGCGCTCGTGAAGCCGCCGTCCGCCACATCCCGCGCGATCGCGGCGGGGTCGTGGTAGCCGTACGGAACACGGCTCAGGAAGTCGGGCGGGTCCCCGGGGAAAAGCCCGCCGACCGCCGCCTCGGCCATCGCGGGGAAGTCGTTCGCCGCGATGTCGTCCCACACGCTGAGCAGCAGCACCCCGCCGGGCCGCAGCACCCGCAGGGCCTCGCCGAAGGCGCGCGGACGGTCGGGGAAGAACATGTACCCGAACTGGCAGACCACCGCGTCGCAGGAGCCGTCCGGGAAGGGCAGCGCCATGGCGTCCGCCTCGACCCAGCGCACCGGCCGGGCGAGCGGCACGGCCCGCGCGCGGTCGAGCATCGCGCCGCTGAGGTCGGTCGCGGTGACCGAGGCGTCCTGCGCCAGGACGGCGGCCAGCTCGCGGGTGAGCGCGCCGGTGCCGGCGGCGGTCTCGATCACGTCCCGGGGGCGGCGCAGCGCCAGGCGCCGGGCCAGCTCCTCGGCGTAGGGGCGGAAGAGCAGCGGGACGAGGTACCGCTCGTAGACGTCGGGGACCGCACCCTCGAAGGACATGCCGTCGTCCCTCCCCTCGCATCGGGGCATCCGGCGGGGACTCCTGGGCCCCGCCGCCGGGCCCGTAGTCGGACCCGGATGGTGCGAGTGTGGCACGCCCGCGCGCACCCGGCCTGTCGGTCCGCTGCTCTGCCCGCACGGCGCTCCTCGGCAGGCGGCCTCGTCCGGGCCGGTGCGGGACCGGTCCGGGACCGGTTTCGATCGCGGGCCGCTGACCTGCTAGTCTTCATCCCGTCGCGAGGGAAATGATTCCTCGTCAGGCGTCAGCGGTGCTACCAGAGCACGTCCTACTTTCAGTAGGAAGAGTCCGTGCAACCCGGGCCTGGCGCTCCACACCGGGCGAGGCCCGGCACCCACCCGGGTGCCGGGCCTCGCTCGTTTTCACTCAGAAGTGCGACGGCACGTACGTGTAGCAGTAGTTCCAGCCGCCGTAGTACTGGTCGCCGTCGAGCAGCAGGTCGCCTCCGGTGTCCCTGCCGACGATGCCGTCCTGCGTCCTTCCGTCGATGCCCTGGTACCACCGGACCCAGCTCTTGGTGTTGGGGCCCCACACGCCGTCCTCCGCGAGCGGGCGCCCCTTGCCGTGACCGGCGGCCACGTCGTTGACCAGGTGCTGCACGCACCAGACGCCGTGGCTGTTGTTGCCGTAGCCGTCCCCGATGTACCCCGCGCTCGGGGATGCCTGCGCCGGCCCGGCGCACACCCCCGCACCCAGCAGCCCCGTGACCATCAGCACGGCCGCGCGCTTGCCGATACGGTCCAGCCTCATGCCAGTTCCTCCATCGCAGTGTTCGGACAGGTGCCTCGGCGGTGACGAGCGGACACCACCGCCTGATTGCCGCCGCCCGTCGCCCACGGTGCTTGTCCTGATCGCCCGTGTCCCGGCGTCGTCGGCGTTGCCATACTCGTGAGAACCGTGCGCGACCAGCCATCCGTTCGGCCCAGGCCGAACGACGCGGCCGTCGGACATCACCGAGAAGGAGCCTGCAGTGCTGCGATTACACTTCTCCGCCGACGACCTCCTCCGGGTCGCATTCGTCCCCGCTCCCGCGCCGATGATGGAACTCGCGCTGGCGGTGGCCCAGTTGCAGCGACCGCCCCGGCCCTGCGATGCGGGTCGGTGGCAGCAGGCCGCACGCCGGGCCTTCCCCGTGGCAGGGCGGCCCCTGCTGGACCTGGTGCCTGCCTCCGGCGCAGGGCCGATGTTCCTCGACCCGGTCAGCCCCGACTTCGGCTCCGGCCTCGACCTGGTCCTGCACACACCGGCCGCCACCATACGAACCGACCTGGACCACGTGTGTCCCGCATCCCGCCCGGTCACGCCCTTCACCCGCGCCCTGGTGGGCCGCGACAGTGCGGGCCTGCACCTGCTCGAATCCGCCCTGCGCACGACGTGGACGGCTCTGCTCGCCCACCAGTGGCCGCGGATCGAGGCCGCTCACGACGCGGAGCTCGCCTGGCGCACACGCATCCTGGCCCATCAGGGCCTTCACACCGCCCTCGCCGGCCTCGTACCCGGCGGCCACTGGGAAAGCAGTTCGACACTGGCGTACGACCGACCCGGCGACGTCGACGTCCGGCTGACCGGCCACGGGCTGCGGGTACTGCCGTCGGTCCTCTGGAAGGGCCGTCCGATCATCGCCCACCACACTGACGCACCCAGCGTCCTGATCTACCCGACGGCGGCGGCACCCCTGCGATTCACCGGGGAGGACGAGCCCGACGACCCGTTGGGGACGCTGCTCGGCAGCACGCGCGCCGCAGTCCTGCACCTGCTGACCGCCCACCGCACCACCACGGAGATCGCCCGCGCGCTCGACATCAGCAAGGCATCCGCTTCCGAACACGCCAGAGCACTACGGCACGCACGCCTGATCACCTCCCGCAGGGCGGGCAAGGCGGTGTTCCACACCTGCAGCAGCCTGGGGCTGCAACTGCTCACCTCCACCGACCCCCCACCCGCACCCCCGCGCGGCGCGAGGTTCGACAGACGACCGCAGGACAGCACGCCCTGAGACCCCGCCCGGTGCCCCACCACGACGGACGCCGCGTCCGCCCTCCGCCCCCGGGGGCAGACAGGCCTCGTGGTACCACCCCGGTCGCGGGCCTTCCGGCCTGACCTGCGAGGATCTGCGCCATGACGACCGAAACACGCCGCTCCGCGGGAACCAGAACCCTCTCCGACACCCTGCTCTCGGTGCTCGGCATCCGGCGGCTGAGCACCGAGAAGGACCTGGCCGATCTCCGCGCCGGTACCACCCTGCAGGTGTTCTGCTCCAGCCCGACGCTGGGCACGGTCAAGATGCTGTCGGTCGGCAAGGGACGCACCGTTCCGCACGCGGCGGCCGGCCTCCTGTACCTCGCGGCCGAGACGGTGACCTGGCGCAACCGGCGCACCGGCGAGACCGTCGCCCTCCGCGGCCCGTTCCACCTGTCGCCGTCGGAGCAGCGGACGCCGCACCCGAAGATGGCCCGCTTCGACCTGTCGGCGAGCGGCGAGCAGCACGTGATCGTGATTCCCAAGGCCGACGTCGCCCTGGTCACGCAGGTGCTGGAGGGGTCGGACCGGTAGCACGGCACCCTCTCCTCTCCTCGCCTCACACCTGCCGCACCACTCGCCCCCGGATTCCTGACGGCGGCAGGTATCCGTGGTGGCGCGAGTCGATGCCGGCCGCGGTGTTGCCGCCGAGTGCGAGGAAGTAGCCGCGCGGAACCACGGTCCCCCGGCACCGGCCGAGGAGCGGGGCGGCCACCGGCTCGCCGGGGACGGCCGCAACCCGCTTGATCATCCAGGGAGTTGCGGCCGCAGGTCGGTCCCGTCCAAGAGCACGTCGGGGCCGCACAGACTGATGAAGTCGGCTGCCGGCCGGCCGGATCCATAGTGCTGAACCGCGGTTTGACCGTGGACAACTGCACTATCTTCTGATCAAGGCACTTTCACCTACGGGGGATCACCGCATGGGCAAGGACGAGATCGAGCACATCCGGACCGAGCGGCCGACTCCGAGGTCCGCGCGGGCGCACGTCCTGCCCAATCTCGACCTCTTCGTGAAGCTGTGTCACCATCTGAGCCCCAACGTGAAGGACTGATCCCTCCGCCGTGGAACAGCTGACGGGGCAGGACCCCACACACATCGGCCCCTACCGTCTGATCGCCCGCCTGGGTGAGGGCGGAATGGGCCTGGTCTATCTCGGCCGGTCCGACCTCGGCCGGACGGTCGCCGTGAAGACCGTGCAGGCCGAACACGCCCACCACCCCGAATTCCGCAGGCGGTTCACCCGCGAGGTCGCCGCCGCCAGGCTGGTGGGCGGGGACTGGACGGCCGCCGTCCTGGACGCCGACACCGAGGCGGCCGTGCCCTGGGTCGCCACCCAGTACATCCCCGGTCCCGACCTGACCACCGTGGTCGGCAAGGGCTACGGGCCGCTGCCCGAGCACTCGGTGCGCACCCTCGCCAACCGCCTGGCCCTCGCCCTGCAGGCCGTGCACCAGGCGGGGCTGATCCACCGCGACCTCAAGCCGTCCAACGTCCTCGTCACCGTGGACGGGCCGCGCGTCATCGACTTCGGCATCGCCCGGGCGCTCGAAAGCATAGGCGGGGACAGCCTGCTCACCCGCACCGGCATGCTGATCGGATCGCCTGGCTTCATGTCCCCCGAGCAGGTCCGGGGCCGTGAACTCACCGCTGCCAGCGACGTGTTCTGCCTGGGCGCGGTTCTCGTCTACGCCGCCACCGGCCGCCTCCTGTTCGGCGCCACGGACACCGGCCTCAACGCCCACCTCTTCCGGATCGCCGAGGAGGAGGCGGACCTCACCGGCGTACCGGACTCGCTCGTCGATCTCGTCCGCGCGTGCCTGGCCAAGGACCCGGCGGCGCGGCCCACGCCCGCCCAGGTGGTCGAGCGCACGCAGCCGGACCGAGTCGGGGAGTGGCTGCCGGGGCCGGTGCTGGCCCACATCGGGCGCAAGGCGGCGGAACTGCTGGACTTCACCCCGCAGAACCGGGGCCCGCAGCCGTCTCCGCACGGGCACACCGCCCCCGCTCCCGCCCCCGCCCCCGCCCCCGCCCCCGCCCCCGGCCAGGAGACCTCGTATCCCCTGGCCCCGCCCGCGTACGGCCCGCCCGCGTACGCGCCCACCGACCCGGCGCACGCCGGGCCCCCGCCGGGATACGGACCGCCGGCACCGCCGCCGGGCCCGAACCTGCGGCGCGGGTGGGCACTGGCGATGGCGACGATCGCACAGCTGGCCGTGGCCCTCGCCACGTCGACCTCGACCGTGCTGCTGTACGACGTCATGCGCGATCTGGACGCGGACAGCTCGTCCGCGCAGTGGATGGACACCGGCCACTTCCTGGCCTTCGGTGCGCTGCTGTTCCTCGGCGGACACCTGGCGGACCTCATCGGCCGCAAGACGACGCTGCTCATCGGCCTGACAGGGTTCACCCTGACCACCGCGGTCCAGGTGTGGTCCACCGAGCCCGACACCATGCTCTGGGCCTACACCGCCCAGGGCGTCTTCGCGGCCCTGAGCACCCCGGCCTCGTTCGCGCTGGTCGCCGTCCACTTCACCGGGTCGAGGGCCCGTACGAAGGCCTTCGGGCTCTACTCGCTGGCGGCCCTGGGCGGTTCCGTGCTCGGCCTGTTCCTCGCCGTGCCGCTCGCCCAGTACACGACGTGGCGCATGTCCCTTTACGTCATCATCCTGCTGGCCCTCATCGCCCTCGCCGGCACGGCCGCCCTGGTCCGTGACCTGCCCGACCGCACGCCGGCCGGATTCGACGCGCTGGGCGCGCTGCTGAGCACGCTGGGGGTCGCCGCCGTCGTCTTCGCCCTCGACCGGTCGCCGGCGCTCGGCTGGGACACTCCGCTGCCGCCCCTGTGCCTGGCCGGCGGTGTCGTCCTGATGGCCGCCTTCTTCCGGCGGCAGGGCAGGACACCGGGCGCCGCGATCCTGCCGGCGTACGGGACCGGGGCCCTCGGGCGCCGCGGCGCACTGATCGCCCTGTGCCTCAGCGGGTTCGCCCTGGAGTCGGCGGTGCCCTCGCTGGCCGAGTTCCTGTGGTCCGTCGGGCCCGGACCGGGGCTGGTGGCGTTCGCGGTCACGGCCGGCTCATTCCTCACCGGCTCCCTGCTCCTCGCCGCCCCGCTGCTGCCCCGCGTCGCGTTCCGCGCTCTGCTGGTACCGGGGTTGGGGCTCGCGGCGGTCGGTGTCCTGCTCATCGGCACGGGCCCGGAATCCCCCGCCGGGGCCTGGTCCGGCCTGATCTGCCTCGGCGTCGGACTGGGCACGGCCGCCACCCTGCTCTATTCGGCGATCACCGAAGGCATCGTCGCGCACGACTGCGGCGGCCGGGCCGCCCTCGCCGTCACGGGCCAGGAGCTGGGCGGTTCGGCCTCCGCCGCCCTGCTCGGCGGGACGGTCGGGCTGGAATCCGGCGGACACACTCCCGTGGCCCTGTACCTGTCGGCCGCGGCCCTGCTGATCGCGGCGCTGGTCGGGGGGCTGATGGTCAAGGGCCCGGAAAGCGCCCTGACCGCCCCGGCTCCGCGCGACCACCTGCGGAGGTAGCCCGAGCTCGGCCGCCGAGGCGGCCGTCCGCCGGCCCTCGGCCCTCGGCCGCGAGATCCACCCGCGACCGCAGCACACCGCAAGGGGCTCCGGACCCGGTCCGGAGCCCCTGCCCGGTGCGGTGCCCGCGGCAGTGCCACCTCCCAGCTCCTCCCGTCCACCCGGTACGGGCCCATGTCCCGCCCCCGTTCCCGTTCCCGGTCGGCCTGCCGGTTCGTCCGGGGTCAGTAACCGCCTGCGACCGGGCCGTCCAGCTGGTCGCGGTCGACGTTGAGCGTCACCCCGCCGTACGTCTCGTCGGCGCTGCCCCGGTACTGGTGGATGCGCTGGTGGCCGGTCCACAGGTCGTCGGGCAGCCCGGCCTGGCCGGTGGTGGTGGGCCTTCCGTCCCAGCGGGCGTACCAGATCGCGTCGGGCACCGGGGACCGCCCGGCCCGGACGGCGGCGACGAGGTCCGCGATGCCGGAGTTCATGCTGGAGTAGAAGCCCGACCGGTACCCGGCCTCGTGCAGGGCCGTGGTCCAGCCGGCGGTGAAGTCGACCACCGCCCGGCTGCACACCGCGTCGCCCACCGGATACCCCTCCATGTCGAGGTACACCGGGCTGCCCGGCCCCAGGCCCAGCGTCCGCAGTGCCTGCGCCGCCTCCTGCGCCTCCTCCTCGCCCTGCGCCTCGGCGCGTGCTGGGTCGATCCGCAGTGGTTTGTCCGGGCGGTCGGCGCAGGGTGCCTGGAGTCCGACGTGGGTGGGCACCAGCTTCCACCCCATCGAGCGGGCCTCGGCGACCCACTCCGGCGTCAGCCGGTCCTGCGAGCAGTGGCGCTGGCCTCCGCTGCTGTAGATGTTCACTGCCCCGTAGGGCGAGGCGGTGCGCCAGGCGGACAGGGCTTCCAGCGGCGGCGCCGAGCAGGCGTCGAATCCGGCCCCGGTGAACCGGTACTCCGGCAGCGGCGCGGCGAGGGGCCGGGGAACGGGCGCGGGCTGGGTGACGGGTACGGAACTGGCAACGGGCTGGGTGACGGGAACGGGCCGGCGGGCCCGCTCCGGTGCGACGGGGGCGGTGCCGTGGGCGGTGCCGGGGAGCATGACGAGCAGGGCCGCTGCGGGGAGCGCGGCGAGGGAGGGTAGACGCATTCCCCCGTTCTAGCCGTCGTCGGGGCCGTCTCCGCGTCACGGTGCCGTCGTGGCGCGCCCGTTCATCCGCATTCGCGACACCGCCGGCTCCGAACGTCGGGCACGCTGTCGAACGAGCCGGCGTCACTCCTGGGCGGCGGCCGCCTCGGGGAGGCCGGCCTCGGGGGTGGGCCGTGCGTCGTCCGCCGGGGTGCGCGAGGTGTCGGGGGCGCGGTGGAGGAGGCTGAGCAGGCCGCCGACGGCGAGGGTGACCAGCACGCCGACCGGGACCAGCCACTGCGCCGCGATGGCGGTGGGAACGGTCCCGGCGGCCGTGGTGACGTCGATCTTCACCTCGCGCACGAGGTAGGTCATCACGGCGACGGTGGCCAGGAAGGCGAGGACGGAGTCGGCCTCGTTGGCGCGCCGTACGAGGCGGCCGAGCAGGAAGGCGCCGAGCAGTGCGCCGTAGGTGTAGCCGGCGATGGTCAGGCCGGTGAGGTAGACGTTGCCGGTGCTGGTGCTGAAGGCGCAGGCGAAGACGGCCATCAGTGCGGCCCACGCCAGCGTCATCACGCGGGCGAGCCTGAGCAGGAACTCCTCGGAGGGGGTCCGGCGGAAGAAGCTGTGGATGATGTCGGCGACCGTCGAGTTCGACATCGAGTTCAGGGCCGAGGACAGCGAGCCCATGGCGGCGCCGAGGATGCCGGCGACGAGCAGGCCGGAGACCACCACGGGCAGCCCGTGCAGGATGAAGTCGGGGTAGAGGTTGTCGGAACTGCCCAAGCCGAGGGCCTTGAAGCTCTTGCCCTCGTTGTAGGCCCACAGCAGGGCGCCGACGAGGGAGAAGGCGGCGAACTGGAGGGTGACGAACACGCCGGAGGCGATCATCGCCTTCTGGCCGTCGCGCAGGGTCCGGGTCGCGAGGATGCGCTGGACGATGAGCTGGTCGGAGCCGTGGCTGGCCATGGCGAAGATCGCGCCGCCGACGATCGCGGTCGGCAGGGCGAACGGGCTGGTGAGGATGTGGTCGAGGCCGAAGTCGGTGTCGAAGAGCCTGAACCGGCCGGCGTCCAGGGCGCGCGCGTAGCCGTCGGCGCCGACGTGGCCGGACAGCACCGCGACGGCGAGGAGGGCGCCGCCGAGGTACAGGCCCATCTGGATGGCGTCGGTCCAGATGACGGCCTTGATCCCGCCGAGGTAGGTGTAGACGACCGTGATCAGCGTGAGCACGATGATGATGGCGCGGTAGCCGGTGTGCACGCCGAACTCTCCGAGCAGCAGTTTGATCGGGATCGCCGAGGCGAACAGGCGCACGCCCTCGGCCAGCAGCCGGGTGACGACGAAGGTCACCGAGGCGAGCCCCTGGAGCCTGGGGCCGAACCGGCTGCCCAGGTACTGGTAGGCGCTGACGAAGCCTCCGCGCTTGTACAGGGGGATCAGCGCGGAGGCCACGACGGTGCGGCCGATGACGTAGCCCAGGGCGAGTTCGACGTTGCCGAAGCCCTGCCCGCCGTAGGCGCCGCCGGGCACGCTGATGACGGTCAGCACGCTGGTCTCGGTGGCCACGACGGAGAACGAGACGGTCCACCACGGCAGGTGGCCCTCGCCGACGAAGTAGTCCTTCGACGTCCTCTGACGGCCTGCCAGCCGCAGCCCGATCACGGCGATGGCGACCAGGTAGACGACGACTACGAGAAGGTCGAGTTGGCGCACGCTCACTCCCAAGCGACAGCCGGCGGGGGTGTCCGCCTGTCCCAGGGTAGAAGCATGCTGCCGCGCCTGCCGGGCTTGTCCGGCGAACCTCCGGGGACGGGTCGGTCCGTCCGGGTCCGTCCGTCCCGCTGTCCCGCCGTGCCGCTGACGGCCGGGCTCGCACCCCGCACCGCCCCGTCGCCCCGGATCGCGGTCACGCTCCTCCGGGGCGACGGGGCGGAGGGTCCTCAGGCGAGGAAGACCCTCAGGCGAGGAAGGCGAGGATGCGCTTGGTCACCTCCTCGGGGGCCTCGACGAAGGGGAAGTGACCCACGCCAGGGAGCAGGACGCTGTCCGAGCCGGCGGGCAGCAGCCGGAGCAGGTCCGCCATCGCTTCCTCGTCCATCACCGGGTCCTCGCTGCCGTGGAGGTAGAGGGTCGGCTGGGCGGGGAGTTCGGCGAGCAGCGGGCCCATTTCCCACTGGTCGGTGCCGAAGGTCGCGGCCGGGAAGTTCTGGCGGTAGAGGCCGAGGCCGAGGCTCAGGTTCTCGGGGGCGCGCAGGGCGTTCTTGCCGGCCTCGCGGTAGGCGGTGGTGTCGAGCTCCGGGTTGGCGAAGCCGCTCCAGTGCTGCCACAGCCAGTCGATGTAGGCGAAGTCGTCGACCGGCACGATCTGGTCGGCGATGCCCATCTGGAAGAAGTAGAAGTGGCTGTTCTTGTGGATCTGCACCGGGTCGGCGGCCTTGCGCTCGTAGAAACGCAGCGGCGGTACGTCCGCCACCACGACCTTCGACCAGCGCTCGGGCGCGTGCACCGACGCGCCCCAGGTGGTGAACCCGCCCCAGTCGTGGCCGATCAGGACGGCGTCGGCGCCGCCGCCCAGGGCCTCGTGCAGGGCGTTGGCGTCGGCGATCAGGTCGGCCAGGCGCATGCTGCCGTCGGACGGGACCGCGGAGGGCGCGAAGCCGCGCATGTACGGGGCCACCGCCCGGTACCCGGCGGCGGCCAGAGCCGGCATCAGGTCGCGAAAGATGTCCGGGGTCTCCGGAAATCCGTGCAGCAGCAGGGCCAGCGGGCCCTCGCCCTGCTCCACGTAGGCGAAGTCGATGCCGTTCGCGGTGATGTGCTTGATGTCCACGGTTCCTCGTTCCCTCTTGCGGTGTTCGGTCCCGCCCTGCGCCGAAGGCAGACGGGTGGCAGGTTCGGTCGTCGCTTCGCCCCAGGACTGGACCTGACTGGAACGAACGCTCTAGTGGGGTAAACCTAGCACGGACTAGAACGAACGATCTATCTAGTCCGGAGGGCAGTCGACGGCGGATGCCGTGGCTCCGCCGTCGGACGTGCTCGTCGGGCGCGCTCGCCGTTCGTGCTCGTCGGGCGCGCTCGGTCAGAGGCTGCCGGGCCCACCAGGCCCGCCCGGCCGGTCGAGGGCATCGCGGAGGAACGTGGTGATCTCCGCCGCTGCCGCCTCGGCCTGAGGCACCACCGCCGGCATGCTCAGGAAGGCGTGCGTGGTCTCCGGGAACTCGGCCAGCCGCGCGGGCGTCCCGGCGGCACGCAGGCGCTCGGCGTAGCGGCGGCCGTGGTCGGCCAGCGGGTCATGGGTCGGCACCACCACCAACGCCGGTGCCAGGCCGGCGAGTTGGTCGGCGTGCAGCGGGGACAGCGCACGGGGGTCGTCCCCCGAGGGGACGGCGAGCCGCTGCAGCAGCCGCAGTTGGGGCACGGTCAGGGTCGGACTCTGGGCGTACTCGGCGACCGAGGGGTGGTCGAACATCGCCCCGGTGACGTCGGCAAGGGGGTTGACCAGCACCTGGGCCCGCAGCGGCAGGCCGGCCTGCCGGGCGCGGACGGCGGTCAGGGCGGTGATCAGGGCGCCGCAGCTCTCGCCGAAGACGGCGATGCGTGTCGGGTCGATGCCCCGATGGGCGGCGTGCCGCACCAGGTGGTCGAGCGCGTCCCAGCCGTCGTCGACGGCGGCCGACAGTGGCGTGTCGGGGGCGAGCAGGCGGTGCTCGACCGAGACGACGAGGGCCGGCAGCCGGGCGGCGAGACGGCTGGTGATCCAGTCGCACTGCACCGCCGTGCCCACGAATCCGCCGCCGTGGACGTGGAGTACAAGGGGCAGGGGCTCTGTCCAGTCAGCTCGTTCGGCGCGGTCGGCGCGGTCGGCGCCGCGCTCGCGGACCGGCCGGTGGACACGCACCGGCAGGCGGCGGCCGGGCAGCGCCAGCTCCTGCCAGTCGACCGCGGCACCGGGGTCCGGCATCCCGGTGATCGCCCGCATCGCCGGCGACGCCCGCCTGTGGTTCTCCGCCTCGCGATAGGCGGCCAGTTCCTCGGCCGTCATCGCCTCCCAGTCCCGTTCGCCCCCCAGTGCCTGCTGCCGTAACCCGCCTCCGCTCGCCGACGGCTGCCGCGTACCGCCGGTCCCGTTCATACCTTCTCCTCCCCGCATGCCTTCTTCTCCCCGTATGGTGGCGCCACCTCAGGTTTCGCTACCTCAGGTATCGATACCTAAGGTAGCGGAACTCGCTAGGGTGAGGGAATGACTCGAACGCCTTCACCCGCCCGGCCGCCCGGACGCCCGCGCAGCGGCATCGACGCCGAGGTCTTCACCGCCACGCTGAGGACGGTTCAGGAACTCGGCTACGCGCGCGCCACGGTCGAGCGCATCGCCGCCGCGGCCGGCATCGCGAAGACGACGATCTACCGCCGCTGGCCGTCGAAGGGCGCGCTGATCGTGGACTGCCTCCTCGACGCCTTCGGCCCGGCACCGCTCAGGGAGGGCGCCGACCGGGCCGAGCTCATGACCGCGACCATCCGCTGGATCGCGGCGAAGATCGGCGAACCCGGGGTGGGCGACGCGTTCGCGGGCGTGTTCAGCGACGCCGTCAGCGACCCGGCCCTGCGCGAGATCCTCTCCACCCGGCTGCAGGACCCCTACCGCCTCGCCCTCCAGGACGCGCTCGACGAGCCGGAGAACAGGGTCCTGTTCTTCATCGACGCCGTCGTCGGCATCCTGCTCCACCGGATGGGCATGACCGGCGAACCGATGGTCGACGCCGATGTCGACGCCCTGGTCGCGATGGTGCTGCCGCACTTCGCACGGAGCGACCGCCCGGCCTGACGACAGCGTCCGCCCCGCCTGCTGATCACTGATCACTGATCACTGATCACTGACGATCCACAATTCACGACTCACGAGAAGCTGGAGGCGCCGTGCCGCGCTCCGAACCGCTGCCGCGTACCGTCCGTCTGCTGTTACTCGCCCGGGTCGTCAACCGGCTCGGGGCCTTCTCGCTGCCCTTCCTCACCGCGCTGATCAGCACCGACCACGCCGCGAGCCTGACCACCGCCGGCCTGGTCAGCGCCGCCTTCGGGCTCGCCACGATCCCCTCGCGGCTGGCCGGCGGCCACCTGGCCGACCGGATCGGCCGGCGCACGACCATCGTCCTCGGACTCTGCGGCTGCGCCGTCGCACAGCTGGCGATCGCGGCCTCCGCCTCGCTCACCTGGGCGGTCGCCGGGGCGGTGCTGCTCGGGCTGGCCTTCGAACTCTACGAGCCCCCGAGCCAGGCGATCATCGGCGAGTCCGTGCCCGAGCAGCACCGGGTGCGCGCGTTCAGCCTGTTCAGCGCCGCGCTCGCGGCCGGCGGCATGGGCGCCGGGCTGCTCGCCGCCCTGCTCGGCCGCTGGGACCTGCGCTGGCTCTTCGTCACCGACGCCGCCACCTGCCTGGCCTGCGCGCTGCTGATCCGCCTCGCCCTGCCCCGCGACCGCCCGGCACCGCCCGCAGCGGACGACCAGGGCGGCGACACCGCCGTACGGCCGCTGCGCGACCGGGCCCTGCTGGGCGTTCTGGCCACCGGAACCGCCTACGCCCTGATCAACCAACAGACCGTGATCGCCCTGCCGCTCGCCCTCGCCCGGCAGGGCCTGCCCGCCGCCGACGCCGGCCTGCTGTTCACCGCCGCGGCAGCGACCACCGTGCTCGCCCAGCCGCTGGTCCGGCTGCCCTGGACGACCCGGCTCACCACGCCGGTCGCACTCGCTCTCGCCCACCTGCTCCTGGCCGCAGGGCTGTCCGGCTACGCCCTCACCCGCAGCCTGCCGGCGCTGCTCGCATCGGCCGCCGTGATGAGCCTCGGCGACCTGCTGATCATGGGCCGTGTCTACGCGCGCGTCACCGACCTCGCGCCACCGGGCGGAAGCGGCCGCTACCTGGCCGTCTTCGGCACCAGCTGGGGCGTCGCCGCGACACTGGCGCCCCTCCTCGGCACCCAGCTGCTCGCCCACGCGGGGACGACCGCGCTGTGGTCCGTCATGGCCGCATCCTGCCTGCTGCTCGCCGCACTGCATCTCCGCTGCACACCGGAGTCGGCCCGGCCGCCGCGACGTCGCGCCCCAGGGCGGCGCGGGTCGGCCACGCCGGTGGCCCCGCCGGTGGCCGCGCCCGACCTGCGGTCGTGAACGACCGCGAAAGCCGTCGGCGCAGAACCGGCGTGACGTCGACCGCCGCGGGCAGGTGTCCCGCTACGGGACGAGGCTCGTGCCCGGCTTCTGCTTCAGGCCCTGCAGGCAGAGGGTGTACTTGTCGCTGCCCCGCTTGTAGGTGAAGTAGCCGTCGGCGTCGGGGAACCTCCGGCACGCGTTCTCGCCGTCGCTGGTGTCCTCCTCGCGGCCCACGACGCGGGCCTCGGCCCTCGGGTCGGAGCAGGGGACCACGGTGACGTCGGGGTTCTTGTCGACGGCACCGGGCAGGACGATCGGGTTGCTGTTGTGGATGCAGTCGCCGGTCTTGGCGAACTCGGGGTCGTCCTTCTCGACGAGGACGATCAGGGAGATCAGGATCACCGGGATGAGCACGCCGATGATCGTGGGCCTCAGGTAGACCGGCTTGCCGGGGTCCATCGGCGGGCGGGGCGCGCCGGGCAGCGGCTCCGACAGCTTGTTGACCTTCAGGCGCTGCGGGATGTTGAGCAGCATGACGATCGGGTTGACGATCATCGAGGGGATGCCCCACCAGCCCTGCCAGAGGCTGTCGGAGGTCATCTCGCGGTGCGTGGCGATGCCGCAGCTGCGGCAGAAAGGCCCCCGGCGCTTCAGGTACTTAAGGATCACGATGAGGCCCAGGTGCCCGCGGAAGGTCGCGTCCACGGCCGGGACGGAACCGCAGTGCCGGCAGGTGAGCTGCCCCTCGCCGTAGCCGGGCAGGCCCGGGGCCGCCGTGGCGTCGGCGGCGGGCTCGGTGGGAGCGGTGGGCTCGGCCGGCGTGGCGCTGTGGGGCAGCTCGGCGGACTGAGTGGAAATGGTGGTTCCCCCGTGACGATCAAGAGTTGATTTTTGCCTGGCGAAACCTATCGCCTGCCCGAACGTCAGGAGCAGCGATTTAAACCTCACTGGGCAGAAAGCTGCCGAACCGTGATCACCGAAGGTGTGTCGGTTGCCGCTGCCCGGCAGACGGCCCAGATTGGCAGGGACAGCGACAGCGCCTGCGCGTGGAAGGTGGAGAGGTCCGGCAATGAGCACGGTGGAGGAATCGATCGACGTGGACGTGCCCGTCCGCGTCGTCTACGACCAGTGGGCGACCTTCGAGGACTTCCCGAAGTTCATGGACGGCGTGGAGGAGGTCAGACAGCTGGACGACCGCCGTGCCCACTGGCGGACCAGGATCGCCGGGCTGTCCCGGGAGTTCGAGACCGAGGTCGTCGAACGGGTACCCGACGAGCGGGTCGCCTGGCGCACCACCGGCGAGAGCGTGAAGCACAGCGGCACGGTCGACTTCGAGCCGCTCGGCGCGGCCCGGACCCGGGTGCGGATGACCATGGTCTTCCAGCCCACGGGCCTGGCCGAGAAGGCCGCCGACAAGCTCGGCGTGCTCGGCGTCCAGGTTCGCGGCGACCTGCGCCGCTTCAAGCACTTCGTCGAGGGCCGCGCCGCCGGGGCCTGACCCGGGCCGGGCCGTGGGGCTGTTCCGCCTTCGCCCCTGTCCCGGCTGTCTAGGACAGCAGCTCCGCGGGGACGTCGGTGGCCCGCGTGAACACCGAGACCGGGTGCTGGGTGTCGCAGTACTTGTTGCCGGTGGAGACGACTCCGATCACGACACCGCCCACCACCAGTGGCCCACCCGAGTCCCCCTTGCAGACGCTGTCCGTCGTACCGGTCCGCGGCAGGCCGCAGACCTTGAGCTGCGGCGAGTCCTCGGGCAAGGTGTACGGGGCGCAGGAGGCCGGCGGAGCCAGCGTCAGCTGCGCCTGCTTGAGGTGCGTGCCGGGGCCGTCCGTGCCGGTGCGCCCGAACCCGAACAGCGTGGCCGTGCGGCCGTACCGGTACAGCGGCTCGTCCCCCTGCCGTGCCACCCGCACCGGCTTCTGCGGCAGTGGACGGTCCAGGGTCAGGACGGCGGAGTCGTGGGCCAGGCCGGAGGTGTAGCGCGGGTCGATGCGGTAGCCCTTCACCCGACGGACCTGGCCGCTGGAGCCGGTCAGGTCGGTCCGCCCGGCGATCACCCGCAGCGAGCCCGGGTCGTCCGCCTCGGCGACACAGTGGCCGGCGGTCAGCACCTTGGTCGGCGCGATCAGCGCGCCGGTGCACCACTGCTCGCCCGCGGCGGTCTCCAGGGCCACCACGAACGGGTGGGCCTTGGCCGTGGTGTCCGATCCGCCGTGGACGGCGGCGGCCGGGGCGGCCGCGGCCGCCACCAGCCCGACGGCGGCCAGCAGGACGGTGATCGGGCGGATCGGGCGTCGGTTCGGGGTGGTGCGCATGGAGAGGGCTTCCTTCCGGACGTCGGGTGACATGGGGTCGGGTCGTTCGGGCGGCGGGCCGTTCGGGAACGTCCGCCGTCGGACCACAGACTGTCCCGGGCTCCGTCCCGCCCGCCAGCTCCGCCTGGCGATCCGGGACGCTGGAACAGCGACATGCCCCCTGACCTGCGGATTCGTCGCCGTCTGGAACGGCGCAGCGGGACGAGGTGAGCGTGGAACGGTTGCGGACACCGACGCCCCCGGGTTGTCGGCGCGTCGCGAGAGGATGCCGGTATGACGATCACACCCAGCCTGGTGGCCACGTACCCGATCCCGGACCGGGACGGCGCCCGGACCCGCCTCGACCCCACCGGTCCCGTCCCCCGGCTGGAGGTCCGCAGCGCCGAGTCGCTGCGCATCTACGAGCTGGCGGAACAGGCCGAGCCGGCGGCCGAGTTCCCGGCACCGTCGCCCAACCGGTGGCTGAGGGAGTGGACGGCTCCCGACCTGTCGTTCGCCGTCTTCGGCACGGCGACGGACTACGTCGCGGTCGCCCGGGACGGCGCGACCCTGTGGAAGCAGCCGTACGGCACCTGGGACGTGGGCCGCTGGGGTTACCTCGACTTCTCGACAACCGCCGACCAGGAGCTCCGGATCTGGCTGCGGCTGCCCTCCGGACTGCCCGACAGCACCCTGATCCTCACCCTGGACGCCGAGGGGACGGTGCTGGCCCGCAGCGTGCTCCCGTGCGGCGGCTACGAACGGTTCGTCAGCCTGCTCTGGGACGAGAACGACGAGATCTCCGGCGTGAGCGTCTCCGGAGGGCGCTCGGCGGCCACCCACTACGAGGCGCGGTGGGAGTCCGGAGCCGTCGTCCTGGGCGGGCAGGTGCCACAGGACCGGGGCGGCCTGCGCCTGGACGAGCGCGACTACCTGGGCACGGACTCACGCAACGCCCGCTGCATGACCGTCGACCGCACGGGACGGGACGTCAGCTGGCACAGCCTCCCCACGTACCGGGTCACCGCCTCACTCGGCCTGGACGACTTCCCGGCCCCCGGCACCGGCGACTGCTCGGTGCACAACGCCCCGTACATCTCCTCGTCGAGCGGCTTCGTCGACGACGGGACGGCGATGGTGACGCTCCACAACCCGTACGACGAGGCCGCGGTGTACATGTTCGGCAGGGACGGCTGGCGGGAGCACAGCCACTGGCTCGCCGACCCCGCCACCGGCGCCCTGCACGGCCGGGTCGAGTACCCGATGGCCGAGGTCGAGACCGTGATGCTGATCGGCGACGGCACCTGGATCACCGAGGAATGGGACGCCCTCCACCGCTGGCGGCGCTGAGCCCGACCACACCGCCCTCGCGTCGACGCGAACGGACCTCGGCCCGAACCCCAGGCCGCTCCGTCAGGCGGGGACGTTCCTGATGACGGCCTCGGTCAGCGGCGAGAGCTGGTTCGACAGCTTGTCGAGGTCCGCGGTCCGGCCGTCGGACCACTGGCCCATGCCGAGGAGCATGCCGTGCCCGGAGGCCGCGAAGTCCTGCACCAGGCCGCTGCCGGGCGGCAGCTGGCGCAGGCCCGAGTCCTTCGGCGGGATGTGGACGGCAGCCTGGTAGGCCTCGGGGTGCGAGCCCAGGACGGTGATCAGGTGGGCGATGTCGCCCTGGTCCTTCATCGTGAACAGCGCCAGATTGTACTGGTTGCCGTCGGCGTCCTTGTACAGCACCAGGTCCACGCCGAGACAGCCGTGGCCCTGAGTGATCAACCCGGCGAGGGTCGGCGCCACGGTGTTCGGACCGGTGCAGGTCGGGTTCGTCGCCGCCGCCACCAGCGTGTACCCCTGCACCTGCGACGGGAAGACGGACAGCGGGATCGCCGAGGCCGGAGCGCCCGCTGCCGCCGACGGGTCATCGGACGGCGATGGTGCCACGGGCTGGGAGGGAGCGGCCGAGGTCGGCGCGGCAGACGCAGGTGCCGGCGCAGGCGCGGCGGCCGGCGCCGGGTCCGACGGCCGGAGCAGGTACGCCGCCGCGCCCCCTGCTACCAGCAGTGCAGCCATCGCGAGAAGCAGCAGCCGACGCCGCGAGCGCCGCCGCTCGGGCGGGCGCGCCGGCTCGGCGGCACCCGGCTGCTGTGCTGCGTTGCTCTTCTCGAACTCCCTGACGAACTCGACCCACTGGTCGCGACTGGATCCACCCGTGCTCACAACTCCCACACCTTAGTGATCACCGCCACCGCCGGGAACACCGGCCCTGCCGTTGCCGAGCGCGGCGTCAGCCGAGCTGGCCGGTCGGCCGCACGGTGAGGTGGTTGATGTCCACGCCCGCGGGCTGGTTGATGGCGAAGGCGATCGTGTCCGCGATCTGTTCGGGGGTCAGAGTCGGCGAGGCGTCGGGGGTGCCGCCGCGTTCGTTCCAGAACGGGGTGTCCACCACCCCGGGGGCGACGACGGTCACGCCGACGCCGTCCTTGCCGACCAGCAGCCGGGTGTTCTCGGCGAGCGCGTGCGCGGCCCACTTGGTGACCGAGTACAGGTTGCCGGGCGTGTTGCGCACCCCGGCGACCGAACCGATGATCACGATCCGCCCCTTGGACTCCCTGAGGTGCGGCAGGGTCTCCCGCACCAGCAGGGCCGGGCCCAGGACGTTGGTGAGGACCATGGCGCGCATGTCCTCGGGGGCGTGGCTCTCCAGGTTGCCGGGCAGTGAGAAGCCGGCGTTGGCGATGACGTTGTCCAGTCGGCCCCACACGTCCACCACGCGGCGCACGGCGGAGGCGACGTCGTGCTCGTCGCTGGTGTCGCCGGTGATCGTCAGCAGCCGCTCGCCCGCTCCGGCCGAAGCGGCGAAGGCGGCCAGCTTGTCCGCGTCACGTCCGGTGACGGCCACGTGGTGGCCCTGCTTGAGCAGGGCGCGGGCGGTGGCGGCGCCGATTCCGGTCGAGCCACCGGTGATCAGCGTGACGGGTTCCATGGGACGGCCTCCTGCGCGATGTGGTCATCGGGGCTCCCGCAGCGTCCCGGATGTCCGCGAACGCGAGGTGGCGTGTGAAGTCGACAGACTCCCCGCCGCCGGCCCCCCGAAACGCCTGCACTATACCCAGCGATCTTCCTGCCGAGCCGGTACACCCTCGCTGACTGAATTCGAGTGGTGGACGGGCGCGACGGAGCCGGGCCGGCAGCCGTGACCGACCGGCCGGCGATGAGGCGGCTGCCCGCGGCCGGGTGAGCACGGACGCCTGGCCCCGACGGGCGGTGCCGAGGAGCCGCCTCGGCACCGCCCTCACCGGAGCTCTCGCAGCTCTCCGGTCTGCAGCCCGCCTCCTCGACCCGGCCGTGTGTCGCGGCACGGCATCGGTGGTAGGAAGCGCTCGGGCTGCTCGGGACCGGGAGTAGGGAGTGTGGCGTGGCTGGGGAGGCTCTGTTCGGTTTCGTCGGTGTCGTGCTCGGCTCGGTCACGACATCGGCGCTGACCATCTACAAGGAACGGCTGACCTGGACTCGCGAGGCCGCTGCTCGTGATCGGCAGTTCGAGCGTGATCAGCAGGCTGCCCGCGATGCTTTCCAGCGGGAGAGCGTCCTGGCTCTGCAGGCTGCGGTGGCTGACGTGATCAAGGCCGCTTACGGCGAGATGGACAGATTGCTCACCGAGCTTCGGGAGACCGGGAACTGGGCCGCCCGGGTCTGGGAGACCCCGACGGCCGTCGGCTGGTCGGAGGCCTTGCTGAGTCTCCAGACGGCACGGGCCCGGGTCTTCGACGACGACGTACGAGCGCTTGCCACGGAACTGCAGACCCTGGCCGGCGAGTCGGTGTGGGCGAAGGACCTGGAGGCGTGCAAGCGGGCCGGCCGGCAACTCGAACCGACGCAGGACCGGTTCCAGGAAGCAGTGGCCCGGGTGCTCCTGACGCTGTACTAGCCGACGGGGTGGAGGGTGCCGCTGCCGGCCGTGTGGGGGCTGCCGTCGCCGTCCGGGCCGGGGGTGGGCCGGCCGAGGCCTCGGCGGATGGCGATCTCCACCGGGGAGTACGTGCCGTCGGTGCGGTCCAGGTCGTAGGGGGCGGCGGGCATCAGTGGGGGCTGGGCCAGGAAGCGCGGGCGCGTTCCGTGGTGCGGTTGGGCCGCGTGGACCAGGAAGGGGTGGCACAGGAAGACGTCGCCCGGGGAACCGGTGGCCAGGGCGACCGGGCGGTGGTCGGAGGCCGCCACCAGCTCGGACGCGAGGGTCAGCCCGCTCGCGCCGTCCTCGCCGTACTTCTCCAGCACCTTCGGCACGTCGAGATGTGAGCCGACCCGGATCCGGGTCGGGGCGTCCTCCTCGCCGACCTCGCTGAACAGGAACAGCATCAGCAGCGCCCGGTCGCGGGAGCGCAGGTTCGTGAAGTACCAGCTCTCACCCGGCGGCAGGTAGCTGCCCTCGATGTGCCAGCCCGCGTCGTTCGGCTCCTCCTCGTGCGGGAAGCGCAGCGGGAACGTGCCCAGCGAGTAGCGCGGCTCCCAGCGCCCCGCGCCGACCAGCAGGTCGTACGCGTGGTGCAGGGCCGGGGAGTTGGGGGCGGCGGCGAACGGCCCCTGCGCCATGCCGGGCACCCAGTGGACGGGCTGCGTCCACGTCGACGGGTCGTCCGGGTCGCAGCCCGTCTCCCGCCACAGCAGCCGCGCGCAGTCCGCGGTCACGCGCGGTGCGACGGCGCCCTCCAGCTTCACGAAGCCGTCGCGCAGGAAACGGGTTACCAAGGTCGTGTCGTCCATGCCCCCATGGTGCGGCGGCACCGGCCCCGGGCACCCGACATTTTCCGCACCGTCTCTGTCGGGTGGTCACCGACGTTGTGCGCAGCCTGCCGGACCGCAGGCCCTCGCTTCCCGTTCCGCCGCGGTGATGTGCCGGCCCTCACCGTCAGTCGTGGCCGTGTGGTTCGTCGCCTGCCGTCGTGGCCTGCTTGCGGTAGGCCCCCGGCGGCGATCCGAAGTGTCGTTTGAAGGCTTTGGCGAAGGCGAACTCCGACGTGTACCCCGTGTGTTGCGCGATGGTGCTCAGCGGGGCCGGCGATCGGTGCAGCAGCCGCGCCGCGGTGGCCATCCGCCAGTTGGTCAGGTAGGTCAAAGGCGGCTCGCCGACCACCGCGGCGAAGCGGCGGGCGAACGCCGCGCGGGACAGCCCGGCGCGGGTGCCCAGAGACTCCACGGTCCAGGGATGGCCGGGATCGTCGTGGATCGCCTTCAGGGCCGGGGCGACGGCCGGGTCGGTCAGTGCGGCCGCCCAACCCCGGGTCCGCTCCTTCGGCAACTCGGCGTACCACGACCGGAGGATGTACAGCAGCAGGAGATCGACGAGCGCCGTGACGACCGCGTCCGAGCCCGGCTGCGGTGCGTGGAACTCGGCGCACAGCTGATCGACCGCCGAGCGCAGCACCGGGTGGCGGCCGGGAACCGCGGGGAGGTGGATGACCTCCGGTAGATCGCTGAACAGCGGATGCGGGCGCTCGACGTCGATCGCGTACGCGCCGCACACCAGCACCGTGTGCGGCCCCGGTCCGTCCACGGTGACCTGGCCGATCGGCGAGGAACGGTCCACGCGCTCCGGTACGAAGTCCACCGGATCGCGGTCCGGCACGTCGCACAGGGTGTGTCCGCTGCCGCGCTGCAGGAAGACGATGTCGCCGGGTCCGAGCGCGAGCGGTTGGCCGTGCGGTGGCAGCAGGTGGCAGTGCCCTTCCACGACCACGTGGAATCCGGCTCCTGAGATGGGTTGGAACTTCAGGGCCCACGGGGCGTGCGCGTCGGTGCGAGTCACCATCGGGCGTCCCGTGCGCAGGACTTCGAGGGTGTCGCTCAGGATGTCCATAGCGCCACTCTAGTGCTTGCGTGGCGAGACGATATGACAGGGAATCAAGACATCCAGGCATTCACCGTCTCGATGGTGGAGGCGTACGTTCGTGTCACGGCAGTTGCCGACCCCCGGCACTGCATCGACGAAGGAACGGACCGATCCCATGTCTCTGGCCGGCAAGAAGATCGTGATCATCGGTGGAACCTCCGGCATCGGCTTCGCGGTGGCCCAACAGGCCGCGGCGGCCGGCGCGGACGTCGTGGTCGCCTCCAGCAATCAGGACCGCGTGGACGCCGCGACGAAGCGGTTGGGCGAGCCGGCCGAAGGCCGCCGCCTGGACGTCGCCGACGGCAACGCCATCGCCGCGTTCTTCGAGCAGGTCGGGGAGTTCGACCACCTCGTCTACACCGCGGGCGAATCCCTGCTGATCAAGCCGTTGGCCGACACCACCCCGCAGGAGGCCAGGGCCGTCTTCGAGCGCCGGTTCTGGGGCGCGTTCCTCTCCGCCAAGTACGCTGCACCACGACTGCGCGAAGGCGGCTCGATCACCTTCAGCTCCGGCGTCCTCGCGATCCGCCCCCTGTCCGGAACCGCGCTCACGGCAGGCATCACCGGCGGCATCGAGGCCCTGTCCCGGGCACTCGCCGTCGAACTCGCCCCGCTGCGCGTCAACGTGATCCAGCCCGGTGTGATCCGCACCGAGCTGTGGGACGGCAGTGTCCCGGACCCGGAGGCCTTCCTCCAGGGCGCCGGGTCCGAGCTGCTCACGCGGCGCGTCGGCACTGCCGAGGAAGCCGCGGCGGCCTACCTCTTCGTGTTGTCCAACGCCTACGTCACCGGCACCACGCTCGCGATAGACGGCGGCGCGGCACTGGTGTGACCCGAACGAGGTCAACGTGGTCGCCGGGTCGGGACCGGCCGAGCTCGTGTCGTCCATGCCCCCGTGGGTGCGGCGGCACCGGCCCCGGGCACCCGACACTTTCGTACCGTCTCTGTCGGGTGGTCACCGGCGCCGTGCGAACCAGTACCGACCCGGTCCTACCGGGTCGCGGTGCAGAAGGCGGCCGCGTAGGCGGGGATGAGGGGCGAGCGGTCGGCACGGCGCCAGGCGAGGACCAGGCGACTCGGCGGGAGGCCGTCGACCGGGCGGTAGACGATGCCCTCCACGCGGTGGCGGGCGAGGGCCTGGCCGGGGACGAGCGCGACGGCGCGCTGCCACAGGACGGCGTGCAGACACTCGTCCAGCGACCGGGCGGCCGGCCCGTCGGTGCCGGCGGAGGTCGCCTGCCAGAACGCCCGCCAGGTCGGATCGGCGCTCTCCGGCAGGCGGACGCAGGTACGGTCGGCCAGGTCCTGGAGGGTCAGGCTGGGCCGGCGGGCCAGGGGGTCGTCGGTGGGCAGGGCGGCGTGGCAGCGGTCCTCGTGCACCGTCCGCGTCGCCAACCCCGTCTCGCCGAACGGCCCGTACGTGATCGCCACGTCGACCTGACCGGTGGTCAGTCCGACCAGCGGGTCGCGCAGGTCGCCCTGGTGCAGCCGGACGGCTGTGTCCGGGCACCTGAGCGCGAAGGCGCGGGCCGCCGGGAAGGACAGTGCGGACTCGCCCGGCCCGAGCACTCCGACCCTCAGCACCCGCTCGCCCGCGGCCCTTCGCACCCGCTCGCGGGCCTGTTCGGCGCTCGCCAGCAGGGCGCGGGCCTCCACCAGGAGGACCCGGCCCGGCTCGGTCAGCTCCATGCCCCGCGACGTCCGGACGAACAGGGCGCAGCCCAGGTCGGCTTCGAGTTCCCGGATGCGTTGGCTCAGCGGCGGCTGCGACATCCGAAGACGCCTCGCGGCGCGTCCGACGTTGGCTTCCTCTGCCACCGCGATGAAGTAGCCCAGTCTGCGCAGGTCCATGGCGGTCACGATAGCCAGCGGGGGCGATGGCGAACGAGGGCGGGCGGGGGCGATAGCCGGGACATGCCCACTCATCCTCAAACGGTCTTGGACGTGCCCTGCTCCGCGCGGCTTGGATCGAACCATGACCACCTACCAGCAACCTTCCGACCTGCGTGCCGTGCCGATGGTGCGCGCCCTGGCCACGGACGAGTTCGACGCGTTCGTCCGCTTCCACGAGACGGTCTTCCGCGACGGCGGGACGATCCCGCTCAAGCTGCGTGAACTGGTCGCGCTGGCCGTCGCGTTGACGACGAAGTGCTCGTACTGCATCGACACCCACACCCGCGGCGCGGCGGACGCGGGGGCGACCCGCGAGGAGATCGCCGAGATCGGCTTCGTCGCGGCCGCGGTCTGCGCCGGGGGTGCGATGGCCCACGGGCTGCTCGCGCTGCGGCTCGACGCCGAGCACCGGCACGCCGGGCGGCGCCGCGCAGAGGAGGACGACCGTGCGTAACCTGATCCGTCGCGTGTTCACGCTCTGCGGCCGCTGTGCGAAGGCCTGCCGGATCCGCAGGGCCTGACCGCGTGCGACGCGGGTGTGGGGCTCAACGCGGGTGCCTGCTGGGCACTCCGTGGTGCTGCCGATCTTTCCGGACACCCGTTCCCGTCGTGGGTATCCCGACTACGCTGGCCGTGATCACGGCCCACGATCGAACGAGGGGGGTACACCCATGCCGTACGAGATCGGCGCGAAGGTGAAGCTGACCAGGGATGTGCAGGTCACCGCGGATGACACGGCGGCCAGGTCCGGCCTCCCCGGTCCGCTGTCGCTGGCCGCGGGCCTGGCGGGCATCGTCTCGGGCTCGGCGCAGGAAGCCGGCGGCGCGGCCACGAACTGGGTCGCGGCCTTCGACAGGGAGGTCCGCCCCGGGCAGTTGCAGGGCTTCGCGGCCGGCCTGGTCCAGAACCTCCGTCAGCAGGTCGTCGCGCAGGGGGGTCACGACGGCGGAGTCGGCGCCCGGATCAGGTACCGGGTGCGCTTCGAGAACGGGTTCGTTCTCGACGGCATCGAGGAGGACTGGCTGGCCGGCGCCTGAGCGTCGGTGTGGGGTGCGGAACCCCGGTCAGAATCCGGTCGGCAGGCGGGGCGTGTACGGGCGTTGCAGGGCCGCCGTCTCAGTGCAGTTGGTAGAGGTCGATGTGGGGCCACGGACAAGTTGCACCGTCCGCGGCCCGCGCCGGCACGTCCCGGTTGACGGGGACGGACGTGATCGCTCAGTCGGAGAACCCGAAATGCAGGATGGCGGCCCAGTCGTCGGTGACCAACAGCAGGCGGCGGCACCACAGGTCGCCCGTGTCCGGGCCGGTGACGTCGCCGCAGCTTCGGACCGGCCCCAGATGCGCTTCGATGAGGTCGGCGATGCCGGCGGCGAGTTCGCCCGGCTTCCGGAGCTCAACGGGCGTACGCGGGTTGGGGCGCGCGTACCTGATGGCGGGCTGCATGAATCCGTCGGTCACCTCTCGGCGGAGAATGTCCCGCCAGGCTTGCGGTGACTCCAACGGGTCGACCAAGGTCCTTAGCTGGTGTCCGCTGCGCCCCGCGTCGTACACGGCTTGAGCAAGACCTTTCATCCGGTCACGACCGGGTGCCGTCCCAGCCACCGGAACCACAGGAGACAGGGAGATGGACGACACATGGTTGACGTCGTCGAGCAAGTCCTCCAGCAGTTCTGCCGCGGCTGACACCGCGTCCGGAGCGTCGAGTGGGTTCAGCATGGGGCGGCGTCCGGTCCTCTGTTCGGTTTCGGCGCGGAGGCTTCAGTGTGCCAGGCGGGGAAGCGGCCGGTCGTGCCGTCGAAGAGCTCGCGGAGGACGTCCGCATGACCCTGCCGGACGGCACCCCCGTCGTCGTGACCGCCGACACGATCGTACGGATCTGGCCCCTCGACGCCCTGGACTTCCCGTGGGCCCCGCTCTACGACATCGACCTCGACTCCCCCGTCCGGGCCCTGGCCTCCGGCCCGCCGGGCACCGTTGTCGCGGGGACGAGCAACGGCCTGGTCCAGCTGGAGTTGCGCCGTCCTTGAATGCTGCGGGTGGGGAGCGAGAACCTGACCTTGGGGCGGGATCGGGCTCCGGTGCGGTGGTAGAAGCGGATGGCGTCGGTGTTCCAGTCGGGTGTCTGCCACTGGAGGTGGTCGGCGCCGAGGGCTGCCGCCGCGTCCTGGACGGCGCCGAGCAGGGCGTGCCCCCAGCCTGCTCCGCGGTGCGGTTCGGTGACGAAGAGGCAGTCCAGGTGGACGTAGTCGGCGGCCTGCCAGGTGGAGAACTCCCGGGAGTAGGTGGCGTAGCCGATCAGTTCGTCTCCGTGGTCGAGGACGAGGCACCAGGCTCGCGGCCGGGCCGAGAACAGTACGGGCTCCAGGCGGGCGGCGAGATCGGCGGGCACCGGGTCGGCGCGCTCGAAGGCGGCGTGGGCGGCGCACAGGCGGGCGATCGCGGGCAGGTCGGCGGCGGTGGCCGGACGGATCACGACGTCCGGCCGTACGGGGTCCGGCTGCGCGCGGTCCGGCTGTGCGGGGTCCTTCAGCATGCGCAGGAGATGCCCGAGCGCGGGGCGGTCAGGTCGTCGACGGGGCGCTGCTCGGTGCCGGTGGCGGAGTCGTAGGCGAAGCCCTCGCGCGCCCAGTACTCGAAGCCGCCGAGCATTTCCTTGACCCGGTAGCCGAGGCGGGCGAAGGCCAGGGCGGCGCGGGTCGCACCGTTGCAGCCGGGGCCCCAGCAGTAGGTGACCACGGTCAGGGCCGGGTCGATCAGCTGCGGTGCCAGGTCGGCGATCCGTGCGGTGGGGAGGTGGAAGGCGCCGGGGATGTGGCCCTGGTCCCAGGCAGCCTCGCTGCGGGTGTCGACCACCACGATGCCGGGTGCGCCGGAGGCGAGGTCGGCGTGGACGTCGGAGACGTCCGCCTCGAAGGCGAGACGGGCGGCGAAGTGCGCCGCGGCCTCGGCCGGAGCGGCGGCGGGCACGCCGAGAACGGCGCCGGTGGTCGCGGCGGCGGGGGCGGTGGCGGGGGCGGACATGGGGTACCTCGTGTTCCTGCTGGTCGGGACGGGGTTCCGGTGGGCGGCCGCGCCGGGTTCCCCCGGTCGGCGACGGCTCCATCCTCTGATCCCCGGGCCCGCCCGACGAGTGGCGTGAGCGCCGTAGGTCGCCAAGATCCCGCCAGTCGTGGCGGCCGTGCGGCGTCCGTCCCACGTCTGCCCCCGCCCGTCCAGCGCCCTCCGACCCCGGAGTGATCAGAGAGGCGAAAGAGACAAAGTAGGATGACTCAACTCCCGCGCTACGCGCGAAGAGTTCCATAAATGTTCCATTTGCCCGATTCATCTCCCGCTTCACACGCACGGAGCCACCCTCATGGACAACCCGTCCACCGCCGACACCGACGCCGGCGCGATAGAGACCCGCGGTATCGAACCCGTCCCCGACCACGAGCGCGGGGGCAGAGTCCGCGAGCTCTTCCCGACCTGGGTCGCGGCGAACATCAGCGTCCTGCTGCTCACCATGGGCGCCGCCCTGGTGGTGTTCAACCACTTGAACTTCTGGCAGGTCCTGGTCGTCGCCGCGTGCGCCGCGATCGTCTCGTTCGGGCTGGTCGGCGTGCTGTCGGTCTCCGGCAAGTGGGGCGGGGCCCCGGGCGCGACGCTCTCCCGGGCCACCTTCGGGGTGCGCGGGAACCTCTTCCCCGGCGCGATCCTGTGGATCGCCCGGTTCGGCTGGGAGACGATCAACGCCGTCACCGGCGCCTACGCGGTGCTGACCGTGCTCGACCTGCTCTTCGGCATCAAGAGCAACACCGCGCTGATCGTGATCACGCTCTTCGCCTTCGTCGCCTGCACCTTCCTGGTCTCCGGCATGGGCCGCAAGGCGCTGAACGTCTGCAACACCTGGTCGACGTACCTCTTCGGGATCTTCAGCATCCTGGTGCTGGGCTACCTGATCGCGACCATGAACTGGAGCGAGGTCTTCTCCAAGCCGGCGGGCACCACCGCGATGATGATCGCCGGCGTCGGGACCATCGCCGCCGGCGGCATCAGCTGGGTCCCCACCGGCCCGGACTTCGCCCGCTACCTGCCGCACGCCGCCTCCGGCCGGAAGATCGTCGGCGTGACGGTCTCCGGCGCCGGCCTGGTGATGGTGCCGATGGTGCTCATGGGCGCCGTGATGGCGGTGGCCTCCCCCGGCCTCGCGGACGCCGCGGACCCGGTCTCCTTCCTCGGTGACCTGCTGCCGACCTGGCTGGCCGTGCCCTACCTGCTGACCGCGATCGTCGGCATGCTGCTGATCAACAGCCTCTCCATGTACTCGGCCGGCTTCACCGCGCAGACCATGGGCGTCAAGCTGCCGCGCGCCCTGGCCGTCAGCATCAACGCGGTGATCTCGCTGGTCGGCGGCCTGCTGCTGATGCTGGTCGCGAAGAGCTTCCTGGGCTCCTTCATCACCTTCCTGATCCTGCTCGCGGTCTCCTTCTCGGCCTGGATCGGCGTCTACGCGGTGGACATGTTCCGGCGCCGCTCGCGTGCGGTGCGCTACGACGCCGCCGCGCTGATGGACACCAGCCGGAACAGCCGGTACTGGTACGTGGGCGGTTTCTGCTGGCAGGCGATGGTGTCCTGGGTGCTCGCGCTGCTGGCCGGGATCGCCTTCACCAAGTGCGACTGGTTCGCCGGCCCGCTCTCCGACACTCCCGTCGGCAGGTACGGGCTCGCCTGGGCGGCGACCATCGTGATCTCCGGCGTGATCATGGCCGTGCTCCCGACGCCCCGGGAGAACACCCCCGCCGGCGCGGAGGCCGAGCAGACGGCCGGCCCTGAGGCCGAGCAGACCGAGCGAGCCACCGTCACCGTCTGATCGCGCGACGCGAACCCCGACGCGCTTCGACGCGCGCCGACACGCTCCGGACCGCCCCGGTCGCCCACTCAACCCGAGTCGGCGACCGGGGCGGCCCCATGTCCGGGACCAGGCCGACCGACGGTGGTGACGTCGGCACTCGGCGGGCCCAGCACGCCCACGGGCAGCCGTGGTTGGCCACTCCTCCGAGTGGGCCGGTCACCCGAGGCAGGCACACCGGAGGATCGGACGATTACCGGTGGCCCGCCCCCGCCCCTACCGTCGGGGAGCACCCGCAGGTGGCTGTCTCCTGGTCGGGTCGGCTGCGGGAGGCGGGCGCCCGGGCCGGCTCCGCTGAGGGGCGTCGTCGTGTCCGTGGCCGTGAACTTCCGCCTGGCGAGGCAGCTGACGGGCGGCCGGGTGCTGCTCTGGTCGCTGCTGGGCCGGCTGCCGAACGCGATGAGCCCGATCGGCACGCTGCTGCTGGTCAGCCGGAACACCGGCACCGTGTGGTCGGGTTCGCTGGTCGCGGGGGCGCTGGCGGCCGGGCAGGCGGTCGGCGGTCCGATCGTCGGCCGGCTCGCCGACCGGCGCGGACAGCGGACGACGGGGCTGGCCGCCGCCCTCGCCAACGCGGTGGCCCTGGTCGCGCTGGTCGTCGCCTCCGAGCGCGGGCTCGCGCTCGGCTGGCAGATCGCGCCGGCCGCGCTGACCGGCCTGTCGGTCCCGCTGGTCGGCCCGCTCTCGCGCAGCCGCTGGGCCCGACTGGCCTGCGGGGAACCGGAGTTGACCTCGGCCCTGCTGACCCTGGACGGGATCGTCGACGAGGTCGGCTTCACCGCCGGACCGGCCCTGGTCGGCCTGCTCGCCTCCGCTGCCGCCCCCGCCGTCGGGCTGCTCACCGCGGCCGTGCTGTCCGGGGTCTGCGCCAGCCTGTTCGCCCTGCACCCCACCGCCGCACCGGGCGTCCCCGCGTCCTCCCTGCCCCATGCCCGGTCCGCGGAACGGCTGTTGAGCACGCCGTACGTCCTGGTCCTGGCCGGGATGGCGCTGCTGGGCGCCTGCTTCGGATCCGTCCAGGTCGGCATCACGGCGACCACCGAGGCGCTGGGCCGGCCGGGGGCCGCCGGGCTGGTGTACGGCTTCCTGGGGTGCACCAGTTCCCTCGCGGGCCTGGTCACCGCCTCACTGCCGGCCCGCCTGGGTCTGGCGCCCCGGCTGAGGGCGAGCGCGGCGCTGCTCTTCGCCGCGTCCTGCCTGCTGCTGCCCGCGGGCGGCAGTCTCCCGGCACTGACCGCGGCCATCGGCTGCCTCGGCGTCGCCGTCGCACCGCAGTTCATCACGATGTTCGGTCTGGTCGAGCGCACCGTGCCCGCCGCCCGGCTCGGCGAGGCGATGGCCGCACTGGTCAGCGCGCTGATCCTGGCCCAGTCGGCGAGCACCTTCCTGGCCGGCTGGGCCGCCGATCACGCGGGCCCGGGCGCGCCGTTCGCCGTCACGACGGGGGCGGCTGCCGCGGCGCTGCTACTCGCCATCTGCACCGCGACCGAGCGGCGGTACCGCCGGCGCGACCCCGCGGCCCGTACGGGCTGAGCGCTCACCGGGGACGGCCGTCAGCACACCGCGCGCGGGGAGTGCGACCAGGAGCGCGACCGCGACGAGCAGCGCGCCGACCCACAGCGGCCCGAGGTCGCCGGACCCGGTGCCGGTGCCGGTTCCGGTTCCGGTTCCGGTTCCGAGGGTGGTCGCGGCGATGAGGGGGCCGGCGACGGCGCCGAGGTTGAGGGCCGCCGTCGCGTAGGAGCCGGCCATGGTGACGGCCGGGGCCGCCTCGTACAGGACCCGCGAGATCAGCGTGCCGCCCAGCGCGAAGGACAGCGCGCCCTGGACGAACACCAGGAGGAGCAGCGCGAGCGGCTGGTCGGCGAGCACGGCCAGGGCCGGCCAGCCGAGGAACAGCAGCGGGCCGCCGGCGGCGAGGACCAGGCCGGGGCGCCGGTCGGACAGCCGTCCGGCGGCGGTGACGCCGACGAAGGACCCGGCGCCGAAGAGCACCAGGACGACGGGGACCCACGCCTCGCCCAGCCCGGCGGTGCCGGTGACGACGGGGGCGAGGAAGGTGAAGCTGGCGAAGGTGGCCGCGTTCACCAGCGCGCCGAGCAGCATCACCAGGAGCAGCCGCGGGCGCCTGAGGTGCGCCAACTCCGCCCGCAGGGGCGGCCGCCCGTCAGGCACGTTCCGCCGTGCGCCCGCCGGGGCCGCCGGGAGTCCGGTGAGGACGCCGACGGCCGCGGGCAGGCAGAGGGCGGCGACGGCCCAGAACGCGGCCCGCCAGCCGAGCGCCGTGCCCAGCACCGCTCCTGCAGGCACGCCGACGATGGTGGCCATCGTGGTGCCCGAGAGCAGCACGGCGAGCGCCCGTCCCTTCCGGTCGGCGGGGACCAGCGTGCCGGCGGCCGTCAGGGCGACGGCGAGGAAGCCGGCGTTCGCGAGCGCCGCGACCACCCGGGTCGCGCACAGCACCGGGAAGTTCGGGGTGGCGGCGCCCACGGCATGGGCGGTGGCGAACACGAGGACGAATCCGAGCAGGCTCGACCGGGCGGGCCAGTGCCGGGCGAGCGCCGCCACCAGCGGGGCACCGACGACCATGCCGATCGCGAAGGCCGGGGTGAGCAGACCTGCGGTCGCGACGGTGACGCCGAGGTCCGGGGCGAGGTCCGGCAGCAGGCCGGCCAGCATGAACTCCGAGGTGCCCATGGCGAAGACCGCCAGGGCGAGCAGGTACAGCGGGAGAGGCATCGAGTGGCTCCGGGTTCCGGGGTTCCGAGGTGAGGAGAAGCACGAGGCGGTCATCTCGTCACCGCGGTCAGCACCCGGCGGTCGGCGCCCGGCAGTCAGCGCCCGAGGGCGAACCCGCCCGGCCGCGGAACGCGGCGGGACGGCAACAGGACTGTGGACTCAGCGGCTCAGGGGGCTGACGGCGTGACCGAAAGCCCCCACCCTGTCCGATTCCGGACTCGACATGCTCCGCACACTACCCGACCCGCATCCGCCCGGGCACCTGCTTTTCCGGGCCGGCCCGGCGTCCGGGCTCGGGATGGCTCGGGGCGGGCTCGGGGCGGGCTCGGGGCGGGCTCGGGACGGGCTCGGGGCGGGCTCGGGACGGGCTCGGGGCGGGCTCGGGGCGTCGGGGATGTCCGGAACCGTCGTGGTAGTTGACGGATCGCCGGAGTGGGATGGCGGGCCGTTGTCGGTCGGGGTCGCGGGCGTGGATATCGTGGCCGCCGACGCCGCACGGCCGGCTACTCGGCGCGCGGCCTTTCGCCATGTCAGGAGAGAACTGGGTGAAGTCCCGTATGACAGCACTCCGGAGCGCGGTGGCCGTCACGGCGGCCGTGTTCCTGGCGGTGCCCGCCGTCGGCTCCGCCGCGGCCGCGCCCGTCCCTTCAGCGACCGCCGTGCCTTCCACGCCTTCTGCGACCGCCACGCCCGCCACGACCACCACGCCGTCAGCGCCCGCCACGACCGCCACGACCGCCACGCCTTCCGCGCCTTCCGCGCCTTCCGCGCCCGCCACGCCTTCCACGACCACCACGCCGTCAGCGCCCGCCACGACCGCCACGCCTTCCGCGAGTTCGGAGACCAAGGCGGTGGCGTACCAGGGCCGTACCTTCCGGGTGCCCGCGGCCTGGCCGGTGGTGGACCTGGGCGTGGATCCGCAGGCCTGTGTCCGGTTCGACCGGCACGCGGTGTACCTCGGGCGCCCGGGTGAACAGCAGGTCTGCCCGCCGCGGTTGGTGGGCCGTACGGAGGCGCTGCTGGTCGAGCCCGCGGCGTCGGCCGTACCGGATCCGGGGGGCTCCAACGGCGTCGCGCACACGATCCGGGCGAGCGACGGTGTCGTCGCGGTGACCGGGACGTACGACACGGACCAGCCGCTCGTGCTGCGGATCATCACCGGCGCCGGGCTCACCCCCGAGCCGACGCGCCAGCCGACGCCGGCGCCCGCGCCCGGCGGGCCCCGGACGACGCCCCTGGCACCGAAGTCCGCCACGGCGTCCGCACCCGCCGCATCCGCGCCCGCTGAGTCCGCACCGGCCATGGCGCCGGCTGCCGTGCCCGCGTCGGCGACGAACTACACCGGCAAGGGCTTCGACGCCTGCACCGCGCCCTCCGCCGCCGCGATGAACGCCTGGCTGAGCTCCTCCCCGTACCGGGCCGTCGGCATCTACATCGGCGGTGCCAAGCGGGCCTGCGCCCAACCGAACCTGACGGCCTCCTGGGTCCAGCAGCGGCAGGCGGGCGGCTGGGCCTTCATGCCGCTGTACGTCGGTGTGCAGGCCCCGAGCATCGCCGCCCCCACCACCGAGGGCGCCAACGCGGCCGACGACGCGGTGAGCCAGGCGCAGGCGCTCGGCTTCGGCCCCGGTTCGATCCTCTACTACGACATGGAGGCCTACGTCCCGCAGTACTCGGGCTCGGTGCTCGGCTTCCTCACCGCCTGGACCAACGAGCTGCACGCCTGGGGCTACAACTCCGGTGTGTACAGCAGTTCCTCCTCCGGCATGAAGGACCTGGCCGCCAACGCCGGCAACAGCGCCTACACCATGCCCGACGCCGTCTTCAGCGCCAACTGGAACGGCCGGGAGGACACCAACGACCCCGCCATACCGGCCAGTTACTGGTCCAACCACCAGCGCGCCCACCAGTACGCCTCGCCGCAGGACCCGGAGAGCTGGGGCGGCTACGCGATCGGGATCGACCAGGACTACCTCGACATCCAGCTCACCAGCGCCCCGCCGTCCCAGTCCTCCGGGTTCTTCCTCGGCGTGCGCCAGAGCGCGGGCAACTGGCCCGGCTTCACGCCGCTGACGGGCGGGTCGGGTGTGTTCCGCGGCTCGGAGGCCGCGATCGCCGGGCTGCCGGACGGCTCCTCGCAGGAGCTGGGCATCGGTCTGGACGGTCTGCTCTACCACGGTGTCCGCGCCGCGAACGGCAGCTGGTCCGGCTTCGCCGCGCTGCCGGGCGTCGGCACGCCCACCATGGCCGCCCGCCGGGCCGCCATCGCCGGCCTGCCGGACGGCTCCTCCCAGGTGGTGGCGATCGGCAACGACGGCAACGTCTACCACCAGGCGCGGTTCGCCGACGGCACCTGGTCCGGCTTCGCGCCGCTCCCCGGGGTCGGCACCCCGCGCATGGCCGCCGGGGACGTCGCCATCGCCGGCCTGCCCGACAGGTCCTCCCAGGTGCTGGCGATCGGCAACGACGGCAACGTCTACCACGAGGCCCGCTTCACGGACGGCAACTGGTCCGGCTTCGCCCCGCTCCCCGGGGTGAACACCGCGCGTATGGCCGCCGGGCGGGTCGCCATCACGGGCCTGCCGGACGGCTCCTCGCAGGTGCTGGCGATCGGCAACGACGGCAACGTCTACCACGAGGCCCGCTTCACCAGCGGCAACTGGTCCGGCTTCGCCCCGCTCCCGGGTGTCGGCACGCCCACCATGGCCGCGCGGACGGTCGGCATCGCCGGCCTGCCGGACGGCTCGACCCAGGTCGCGGTGGTCGGCGGTGACGGCAACGTCTACCACGAGGCCCGCTTCACCAGCGGCAACTGGTCCGGCTTCGCCGCCGTCCAGGGCCCGTACGGCGCGAGCGTCTTCCCGGCCCAGCGCGCCGCCATCGCCGGCCTCCCGGACGGCTCGACCCAGCTCCTGGCCACCCGCAGCTGACCCGGGTGCGCCACGCCGCACGTCAGGCGGGACGGTCTGTGCCTCGGCTCCCCCGACCGGGAGCCGAGGCACAGACCCCGTGGTTCGCTCATCTGCCGTCCGTCCCGACGCCCTGGCCGGCCCGCCCTCGCGAGCCATACCCCACAGTTCGGCAACGCCTTGGGTAGCGTGACGGAGGTCGAGATTCTCGCCTACGGCGTCCAAGCAGACGAACAGCCGCTCCTGGAACAGGCGTTCGCCGGCCGACACTCACTACGCACCCTGGCCGTGTTCCTCGACCGCGACACCGCCCCACTGGCCGCCGGCTACCCCGCCGTCAGCAGCAGCAGCAGCGTCAACGCCGTCCTCGACGCCGAGACCCTCGCCGTCCTCGCCGCCAACCGCACCCGCGAGTTCGACTTCCGCCTCGACGGCCTGCTCGGCCGGGACGTCCACGGGATGACGGTCGGCGTGATCGGCAGCGGCAAGATCGGCGAATGCTTCGCCCGCATCGCGGCCGGCTTCGGCACCGAACTCCTCGGCTGGAACGTCTCCCCCAACCCCGCCTGCCTCGCCCTCGGCACCTACACCGACCTGCCCGAACTCCTGACCCGCGCCGACCTGGTGAGCCTGCACGTGCCGCTGGTGCCGGCCACCCACCACCTGATCGACGCGGCCGCGCTGGCCCGGATGAAGGACGACGCGATCCTCGTCAACTCCAGCCGCGGCGGCCTCGTGGACAGCGTCGCCCTGGTCGAGACCCTGCGCGCCGGCCTCGTCCCGAAGAGCTGACCGACAAGGAACGCACGCCTCTGGGAGCGTGGGCGAGCGCGTGTCCGGCGCTGCGCGGCCGGACAGGTGGCGCAGCTCACACCGGTGATCCTCCGGTTCCCCCGCTTGCCCGGGGCTCGGCGTGCGAGCGTGTGCGTCACACATGTTGATCATCTGATTCATGAACGGGGCGTCCGATGTCGAACAAGAAGGCCAAGTCGGTTCTGGTGGGGGCTGCGGCCGGTATGGCGCTGGTACTCGGGGCCGGGACCGCCAGTGCGAACCCCGGCGCGGCGTACATCGGCTACGGCCACGTGACCTCCGGAACCCCGGTGTGGTGCGTGCAGCAGATGCTCAACTACATTGCCGGCCAGCGGCACCCGGGGCCGCCCGCCCCGGCGGCGCTCAACCTGGACAGCTCCTTCGGACCGGCCACGTACAACATGGTCGTGTGGCTGCAGACGGCCTACAACTCGCAGTCCGGCGTCACCCGGCTCGACGTGGACGGCGATGTCGGCCCCGCCACCGGCAGCGTCATCCTGAGCTGGGCCCAGCGGGACTACTACCAGGACTACTGCAAGGCGTACGTCCCCTCCTACTCGTAGGCGGTACGCGCCCTTGCCGTCGTCCCGCCGCGGCACGGCAAGGGCCTTGTCGGGCAGGTCGGCCCGTGGTCAGAGCACGGTCGGGCTGCGGCGTTCGACCAGGATGACGTCGCGCCAGCGGCCGTGGCGGCGGGCGATGCGTTCGCGGGTGCCGATGCGGCGAAAGCCCGCGCGGTCGTGGAGGGCGAGGCTGGCGGTGTTCTCGGGAAAGATCCCGGACTGGATGGTCCAGATGCCGGCCGCCTCCGTGGAGGTGATCAGGGCGTCCAGGAGGGCCGCGCCGACGCCCCGGCCGCGGGCGTCGGGGTGGACGTAGACGGAGTGTTCGACGACGCCGGCGTAGGCGCGGCGGGTCGAGACCGGCGCGACCGCGGCCCAGCCGAGCACGCGGCCCGCCGGGTCGAGGGCGACCGGGCGGTGGTCGGGCAGCCGGGCGGCGTCGAACGCCTCCCAGCTGGGCGCGGTGGTCTCGAAGGTCGCGTCGCCGCTGTCGATGCCGAGCTGGTAGACGGCCAGGACCTGCTCGGCGTGTTCGGGCCGCATGCGGCCGATCCGGACCGGCCCGTCGGCGGTCATGCCCGGGCCTCGGGCTGGACGCCGAGGTCGGCGAGCAGGCCGCGGATGCGGGTCTCGATCTCGTCGCGGATCGGGCGGACGGCGTCGACGCCCTGGCCGGCCGGGTCGTCCAGCTTCCAGTCCAGGTACTGCTTGCCGGGGAAGAACGGGCAGGCGTCGCCGCAGCCCATGGTGATCACCACGTCGGAGGCCCGGACGGCTTCGACGGTGAGGACCTTCGGGGTCTCGGCGGTGATGTCGATGCCGACCTCGGCCATGGCCTCGACCACGGCGGGGTTCACGGTCTCGGCAGGGGCGGACCCGGCGGAGCGGACCTCGACCCGGTCACCGCCGAGGCGGGTGAGGAAGGCGGCGGCCATCTGGGAGCGGCCGGCGTTGTGCACGCAGACGAACAGCACGGACGGGACGGCGGGAGTGCTCACGGAAGGGTCCTTCGGGGTTCAGCGGTCGGCGGCGGCCAGGTGGGCGGCCTGCGGGGGTACGACGTCGTCGGCGGCGGGGGTCGGGCGGCCGAACAGGACGGCGACCAGCGCCAGGCCGACGACCAGGCCAACGAGTTGGGCCGCGATGAACGGCAGCACGGAGGCGGGGGCGATGCCGGCGAAGGTGTCGGTGAAGGCCCGCCCGACGGTCACCGCCGGGTTGGCGAAGCTGGTCGAGGAAGTGAACCAGTAGGCGGCGCCGATGTAGGAGGCGACCGCGGCCGGGGCGAAGTGCGCGCGGCCGGCCCGGGCCAGGCCGAGCACCAGCAGGATCAGGCCGGCGGTCGCGACGACCTCGCCCAGCCACAGGTGCGGCGCCCAGCGGTCATGCGCCGACCAGTGGGCGAGCGGTTCGGCGAACATCGCGTCCGCCAGCACGGCTCCGCCGATCGCACCGGCGACCTGGGCCGGGACGTAGGCCACGACCTCCCGCAGCGCAGGCCCGTCCCCGTCGCGGCGGCCGGTCCACCAGGCGGCCAGGGTGACGACCGGGTTGAAGTGGGCGCCGGAGACCGGGCCGAGCAGCAGGATCAGCGCGCCGAGGCCGAACACGGTCGCGAGTGAGTTGGCCAGCAGTTGGACGCCGATGTCCTGGGAGAGCTTGGTGGCCTGGATGCCGGAGCCGACCGCGGTGGCGACCAGCGCGCCGGTCCCGACGAACTCGACGGCCGCGCGGCGGCCCAGCGGGGCGGGCAGGCTCATCTCGCGCCCTCCGGGGTCTGCAGCAGGGAGGACAGACGGGCCAGGGCTGCGGGCAGCACCCAGTAGTAGACCCAGGTCCCGCGCCGCTCGGAGGCGACCAGGCCGGCCTCGCGCAGCACTTTCAGGTGGTGGGAGATGGTGGGCTGGGAGACGTCGAAGGGTCCGGTCAGGTCGCAGACGCAGGCCTCGCCGCCCTCGTGCGAGGCGATCAGCGACAGCAGCCGCAGCCGCACCGGGTCCGACAGGGCCTTGAACATCCTCGCAAGGTCGACGGCGGCCTCTTCGCCGAGCGGCTCGCGGACCATCGGCGAGCAGCAGGCGGCTGCGGCGTCCTGGTCGAGCACCGGCAGTTCCAGATTCGACATACGTCTATGTTGACAGCCATCTAATCCGGTGGCAAGGTCGGCCATATCGACAACTGTCGAATCAAGGAGCTAGGGTCCGGATCGGGGAGACCGCCATGTCCCGCGTGCAGCTCGCCCTGTGTGTCGCCGACCTCGAAGGCTCGATCGCCTTCTACTCCAAGCTGTTCGGCACCGAGCCGGCCAAGCGCCGACCCGGCTACGCGAACTTCACCATCGCCGAGCCGCCGCTCAAGCTCGTCCTCATCGAGGGCGAGCCGGGCGAGGACACCCGCCTGGACCACCTCGGCGTCGAGGTCGAGTCCACCGAGCAGGTCGCCGCCGCAACCACCCGCCTCAAGGACGCCGGCCTCGCCACCTTCGAGGAGAACGACACCAGCTGCTGCTATGCCCTCCAGGACAAGGTCTGGGTGCACGGCCCCGGCAAGGAGCCTTGGGAGGTCTATGTCGTCAAGGCCGATGCCGACCGGCTCGGCAGGAGCGCCGCCGGGGGCGACACCTGCTGCCCCAGTGGCGCGCAGACCTCCGAAGCCGCCGCTGCGACGGCCGGCTGCGCCTGCGGCGGCTGAACGGGGATCGCGGCAGCGAACCGTACGCACCTGGGCGGCCGGGCCCGCGCGTCGGGGCGCGCGGGACCGGCCGGGCCTGCCGTGGTGGCCGTTACGGGAGGGTCCAGCGCTGGTTGGCGCCGGCGTTGCAGTCCCAGATCTCCAGCGGGGTGCCGTCGGCGGTGGCGGCGGCGGGGTCGTCGAGGCAGCGGCCGGACTGGGCGCCCTTGAGGGTGCCGTCCGGTTGGGGCGTCCACTGCTGGTTGGTGCCGCCGTTGCAGTCCCACAGTTCGACCGGGGAACCGTTGACCGTGGCCTGGCCGGTCACGTCGAGGCACTTGCCGTTGTGGGTGAGGGTGCCGTTGGACCAGGTCCACACCTGCCCGGGGCTGCCGTCGCAGGCCCAGAGCTGGACGGCGGCGCCGCTGGTGTCGGCGGCGGGGCGGGCGCAGGTGCCGGGCAGGGCCGAGGCGACCGGGCCGGTGTGGGTGGTGGGGGTGCCGGGGGTGAGGGCGAAGTCGTCGAACTGGTCGGTCTGGTAGCCGGTGACGCCGAGGCCGGCCCGCCCGTTGGTGTAGCTCGCGTCGGTCGCGCTGCCCACGGTGGTGCCGTCGATGCTCGCGGTGAGGGTCTGGCCCTCCAGGGTGAACCGGACGGTGTGCCAGCTGCCGGTGCCCGGCGCGGCGGTGGTGCCGCTCGCCAGGGTGGTGAAGTTCCAGCTGGTGTCGCTCTTGTCGATGGACCAGGCGCCGGTGTCGCCGACCCGCAGGTGGTACGCGTTCAGGCCGTTGTTGTTGCGGCCCTGCTGGTTGACCCGGCCGAGGAGTTCGACCGTGCTCGACTGCTCGAAGAGGACGTCGGCGGTGACGGTGTAGTTGGACCAACTGCCGTCGCCCGCCATGGTGTACGGGGCGTTGTAGCGCTCGTCGGTCCAGCGGATCGGCGTGGTCGGGGCCATCTGGCGCAGGCAGGTGCCGGTGCGGCCGCCGCCGCAGGGGGCGGTCCGGAAGGCCCCGTTCATGTCGGTGAAGTACTTCGGCGAGGTGGTGGCGGCCGGGGTCTCGAAGCTGTCCGCGTAGGGGAGCGTCATCGGGGCGGCGGCCGGCGGGGTGGCGGTGCCCTTGCCCTGGCCGGTGGTGGTGGTCACGGTGTAGACCCGGCCGGGCTGGAGGGTGAGGGCGTAGCGGCCGTTCGCCGGGGTGACGTCCTGCTGCCGGACGAACCAGTCGGCCGGGTTCGCGGAGCGCAGGTCGGTGGACCAGACGTGGACCTTGCCGGTGGACAGGCCGCCGGTGACGGTGAAGTTCGCGGTCTGGGCGGCGGTGGCGTCCACGGTTTCGAGGACGGTGCTGTAGTCGCGGCCGGTCGTGGTCGAGGTCGTGCTCTGCAGCGTGACGTAGCTGCCGTTGGCGCGGGCGCCGCCGAGGTAGCCGCTCGCCGCGTCGATGTAGCGCCAGCCGGGCTTGGCGAACTGGGTGGTGTGCGCGGTGACCCAGGTCGTCCGGCCGATGCCGTAGTGGCCGGACCAGGGCTGGTTGGCGATCGACATGCCGTCGGTGGAGAAGAAGAGGTCGGGGTAGAGCGCGGCGATGACCGGCCAGTTGAGGAACGAGGTCATCTTCCCGTCGAGGTAGCCGCGGTTGATGCCGCGGGCCACGGCCGGGGCACCGCCGTCGGCGTCCTCGGAGCCGTTCTCGCTGGCCCACAGTGGTTTGCCGAGCGCCTGGGCGGTGGGGGTGCTGGGGCAGTTGGTGTAGGAGCCCAGGTACCCGCAGGGGTAGTGGACGCCGACGATGTCGACGGCGTTGCGGAACGCCGGGTCGGTGGCCATGGCGTCTGCCACGCTCCAGGTGTCGTCGGCGGCGACGACCTTGGTGGCGCCGTGTCCGCGGGCGACGAGGGTGCTCTTGAGGTTCTCGTACCAGGCCTTGTCGAAGCCGCGCTCGTTCCAGCCGCCGAGGTAGGAGATGTCGAGGTGGTGGCGGTCGGCGCAGCCCATCCAGTCCATCAGGTAGTCGACGGTGTCCTGGGACCAGAAGTGGCCGCCGTTGCCGGTGTTGCCGATCCAGCCGGGGGCGCCCCAGGACAGGCCGTAGAACCTGATGGCGGGGTTGCGGGCCTTGGCCTGCTCGGCCAGCCACCACTCGTAGCCCTGGTCGCAGTCGACGGTCCCGCGGGTGTGCTCGATGCTCGGCTCCGCGCCGTCGGTGGAGTTGGTGTCGCCGCCGATCTCCAGTTTCAGCACCTGCAGTGAGGCGCCGTAGCCGGGCTTGAACAGGTAGTCGAGCAACTGGCTGCGCTGGGGCTCGGGGTAGTCCGCCAGCAGGCGGGAGTTGCCGCCGCCGCCGGAGATCGCACCGACGCCGTCGAAGGTGAGTCCCGGCTTGGTGCCGTCGAGGGTGACGGAGGTCTGGACGGCGGCGGCCGCGGGCGGGGCGGCCTGGGCCGCGGGTGGTGCGGCCAGACCGCCCAGCGCGCCCGTGAGGGCGAGTGCGGCGCTCAGGGCGGTGCGCCTGATGGATGGGAGGAGTTGACGGCCCATGGGGTCTCCGGGTGGGGAGGTGGGGTGGGGTGGGGGGAGGGTGTTCCTCGGCCGGGGCGGGGTAACTGACGGGTGCATGTCGTCACGCCGGGGAGGAGACTAGCCCCAATCTTCAACAACAATCAACAACTTCGGACGAAAGACAACGCATTCGCCCACGTTCCCTGCGGTGGCATAACGAGACGGTCTCAATAGCCACTTGGCGTGACGCGCGAGGTTGACCCGCCTCCGGATCGGGGGCTTTCTTGTGATCCACCGCGTTTGATCGCGGTGCTTTCTGATCGATTCTGTTGCTTCCGGCCGGTCAATCCTCCACCCTCAGGAGTCCTACCGTGCACCTCTCCCGCCTCGCCCCCTGCGCCCGCCACCGCCGCACCCGCCTCCCCCGCCGCGCCCGCCTCGCCTCGATCGCCGCCCTGGGCCTGGTCACCTCCGTCGCCCTGACCGCCTGCTCCACCGGGCAGACGTCCTCCAACAGCGCCGACGCCCCGGTCGCGCCGGTCTCCGGCAAGGTCTCGATCACCTACCTGCAGAAGCAGGGTGACCAGCAGTACTTCGTGGACGAGGCCGCAGGCGCCAAGGCCAAGGCAGCCGAACTGGGCGCCGACCTGAAGGTGGTCAACCTCGGCAACGACGCGAACAAGACCGTCGGCGAGGTGCAGGCCGCGATCGCGCAGAAGAGCAACGGCCTGATCATCGTGGTGCCGGACCCGGCGGTCGGCCCGCAGGTGGTCCGGACGGCCCGGGACGCGAAGGCCGCACTGCTCACCTCCGACGACCAGGTCTGCGCGAGCGGACCGGCCCCGGCGCAGTGCGCGGCCACCGACCTGGTGCCCCGGATCGGCTTCTCCGGTCAGCAGATGGGCGGCGAGGTCGGCAAGCGCGCCGCCGAGGAGTTCAAGAAGGCCGGCTGGAACGCCGCCGACACCCGGATCGTCTCCGCCTGGAAGCAGGACGTCACCGTCTGCGGGGACCGCGTGAAGGCCGCCAAGGAGGCCTTCGACCAGGCCGTACCGGGCGTGCAGGTCATCGACGTGGCGACCGACAACACCCCCACCGGCGCGCAGGACAAGGTCGCCGCGACCGTCACCGCCAACCCCGGCGTCAAGCACTGGGTGGCCTGGGGCTGCAACGACGAGAACGTGCAGGGCGCCGTCACCGCCCTGCAGAACGCCGGGATCAGCCCCGACGACATCGACGGCGTCGGTCTGGGCGCCTACCTGGCGTGCAAGGACTGGGCGTCCGGCAAGCCCTCCGGCATGAAGGCCGCCCTGTTCATCAACGGCAAGGACGTCGGCGCCCTGTCGGTGCAGACCATGTACGACAAGCTCAAGAACGGCAAGGACTTCCCGAAGGAGGCCTTCGCCCCCACCACGATGGTCGACGCCGCCACCTGGCAGTCCGCGGGCGTGTCCTGCAGCTGACCGCGGCCTGCAGCCGGCCCTGTGCTGCAGCCGGCCCTGTGCTGCAGCCGACCGGCCCCGCAGCTGACGCTGCATGAAGACCGTCCGCACCCTGACTGCCAACGAGGCCCCGATGACCCCACCTGAACCTGAACCCCTGATCCCGTCCCAACCCCCGCCCCTCCCAACCTCGGAGGGCTCCGCAGGCCTGAGCGCCGAAGGCGTGTCCAAGCGCTTCGGCACCGTCCAGGCCCTCACGGACGTCACGCTCACCTTCCCGCCCGGCCAGGTCACCGCCCTGATGGGCGAGAACGGTGCCGGCAAGTCCACCCTGCTGCGCATCCTCACCGGCGACCACCGCCCCACCGGCGGACGCGTCCTGCTCGACGGCCGCCCCCTCGACCTGCACTCCCCGCAGGACGCCCGCCGCGCCGGGATCCGGATCATCCCGCAGGAACCGGAGATCATCCCGCACGTCCCGGTCGCCGAGAACGTCTACGCCGGCTCGCTGCCCCGCCGGGCCGGCCGCCGCCTGGACCGCGCCGAACTGCGCCGCCGGATCACCGCCGACCTGGCGCGCCTCGGCTTCGACAAGGTCCTCGACCCCGACCTGCTCGGCTCCGAACTCACTGCCGCCCAGCGCCAGTTGGTCGAGATCATGCGGGCCCTGACCGGCACCGTCCCGGCCCGCGCGATCGCCTTCGACGAGCCCACCTCATCGCTTTCCGAGCACGAGGTCGAGGCCCTGTTCGCCCTGATCGGGCGGCTGCGCGACGAGGGCATCGCGGTCGTCTACGTCTCCCACCGGATGAAGGAGATCTTCCGGCTCGCCGACCGCATCGCCGTGCTGCGCGACGGCCGGGTCGCCGGGGTCGTCCAGGCCGGCGCCACCGACGAGAGCGAGCTCGTACGGCTCATGGTCGGCCGCGACCTGTCCACGCTCTTCGTCCGCCGGCAGGTCGCCACCGACCGGGTCGTCCTGGACGTGCAGGGCCTCACCACCGACGACGTGCGCGACATCAGCCTGCAGGTCCGAGCCGGCGAGGTCGTCGCCCTGGCCGGCCTGATCGGCGCCGGACGCTCCGAACTCGCCCTCGCCCTCGCCGGCGACACCCCGATCCGCTCCGGCACCGTCACGCTCAACGGCCGGGTCCTCCGGCTGACGGACCCCCGCGCCGCCATCGCCGCCGGCATCGGCCTCGCCCCCGAGGAACGCAAGGCCCAGGCACTGTTCCTGCAGCGCACCATCCGCGACAACACCTCGCTGGTCAGCCTGCGCCGGCTCAGCCGCCGACGGTTCGTCAGGCGCCGCCAGGAGAAGGCCCTCGTCCAGGAGTACGCCGACCGGCTACGGGTGCGCGCCCCCTCCATCGAGGCGGAGGTCCGCACCCTCTCCGGCGGCAACCAGCAGAAGGTCGTCCTCGCCCGCTGGCTCGCCCGCCGGCCCGAGCTGCTGATCCTCGACGAACCCACCCGCGGCGTCGACATCGGCGCCAAGGCCGAGATCTACCAGATCATCGCCGACCTCGCCCGCGAGGGCACCGCCGTCCTGGTCGTCTCCTCCGAACTGCCCGAAGTCCTCGGCCTCGCCGACCGGATCGTGGTCATGCAGAACGGCCGCACCACCGGCGAACTCACCCGCGACGAGGCGACGGAGGAGGCCGTCCTCGCCCTCGCCATGGCCGACGACCTCGCCGCCCCCAGCCCCGCTGGCGCTGCCGCCACCCACCTCGCGAAGACCGCCCCCGCCCGGACCGGAGAGACCCGATGACCACCGCCACTCCCCCGACCGCCCCGCTACCGGACGGCGGAGCCCTGCCCGTCCGGCCCGGTGGCCCGCGCGCCCTGCTCGCCGCGATCGGCGGGCAGAACCTCAGCCTGATCTGCGCCCTCGTCGCCGTCGTCGCCCTCTTCGGCACGCTCAACCCCAACTTCGTCGGCTGGGACAACGTCCAGGTCATCGCCGAGGCCGCCACCATCTCCGGCCTGCTGGCCGTCGTCCAGACCGTCGTGATCATCTGCGGCGGCCTCGACATCTCGGTCGGCTCCCAGGCCGGGCTCGCCTCCGTCACCAGCGCCATGGTCTTCACCTCCACCGGCGCCGACCCCTACCTCGGCATCGGCGCCGCACTCGCCATCGGCGCCGGCATCGGCCTGTTCAACGGCGTCGTCATCATCCACGGCCGGGTCAACCCGACCATCGCCACCCTCGCCGGACTGGCCGCCTACAAGGGCGTGGCCCAACTCGTCTCCGACGGCCGCGCCCAGGGCTACGTCCTCAACGACCCGGTCTTCGTCTTCCTCAGCCGCGGCAAGATCGCCGGCCTGCCCACCATGGTCTGGCTGCTGATCCTCACCGCCGCCGCCGTGCACGCCCTGCTCACCTACACCGACATCGGCCGCAACATCTACGCCATCGGCGGCAACGACACCGCCGCCCGCCTGGCCGGCATCAACCTCAACAAGTACCTGATCGCCGCCTACGCCCTCTCCGGCACCGTCGCCGCCCTCGCCGGCGTCCTGCTCACCGCCCGCACCGGCTCCGGCCAGCCGGTCTCCGGCAGCGAAGGCCTGGAGCTCCAGTCCATCACCGCCGCGGCCCTCGGCGGCTGCGCGCTCAAGGGCGGCAAGGGCAGCATCGGCGGCACGCTGCTCGCCGTCGCGCTCCTCGGCGCGCTGCAGAACGGCCTCACCGTCCAGGGCATCAACGCCTTCTGGCAGAACGTCGCCCAGGGCACCCTGCTGGTCGCCGCCGTCGTCATCCAGCAGCGCCGCAACCGCGAGCGGGCGGTCGGCCTCCCCGCCTGACCCGCAGACCGCCGTACGGCGGGGCCCTGGGATACTCATGTGTCCGTCCATCCGTCCATCCATCCGTCCATCCACGACCGTGGCGGCGTCGACCTGCCGGACGAAGCGGGAGCGACCGGGAACCCGTCCGACACCGAAAGGGCCTCCGTGGCTGATCAGAGTTTGCTCGCCCCGCAGCGCCAGGCGCTGATCCTGGAGGCCATCCGCAAGGCCGGCGCGGTGCGCGTCGCCGAGCTGGTCGAACAGTTCGGCGTGTCGGACATGACGATCCGCCGCGACCTGGACGCCCTGGTGCGCCAGGGCGCCGTCCAGAAGGTGCACGGCGGGGCCATCGCGGTGGGGGCCGCGAGCACCGACGAACCCGGCTTCGACGTCAAGTCCGAGCTGGAGGAGAGCACCAAGGCCGCCCTGGCGGACGCGGCGGCCCAGCGCGTGGAACCGGGCAGCGTGGTCGCCCTGTCCGCCGGCACCACCACCTACGCGGTCGCCTCCCGGCTGCTGGAGATCCCGCAGCTCACCGTCGTCACCAACTCCCTGCGGGTGGCCGACCTGCTGTGGGCGGCGGGCAGCGACGGGCGGGAGAACGTCCCCTCCCTGCTGCTCACCGGCGGAACCCCCACCCGCTCCGCGGCCCTGGTGGGAGCCCTCGCCGACCAGACGATCCGCACCCTCCACGTGGACCTGCTCATCCTCGGCGTCCACGGCGTCAGCGAACAGGCCGGACTCACCACCCCCAATCTGGCCGAGGCCCAGACCAACCGGGCCCTGATCGCCTCCGCCCGCCGCACCGTCGTGGTCGCCGACCACACCAAGTGGGGCGTCGTCGGCCTCAGCAGCTTCGCCACCCTGGCGGACATCGACTGCTTCATCACCGACGACGCCCTCCCCGCCCCGGCCCGCAGCACCCTCGCCGACACGGTCGGCGAGTTGGTCGTCGTCCCGACCACCGCCTGACCGGGCAGCGGCGGGAGGTGGCGGGACGCCTGCGGCGGGTGGCGAGAGCGCTTAGGGCCTGTCCGGCGGATCTTGTCGGATCAGCGCGCGGCTCCCCCAGCCTTCGGCCGGGAGGTACCCCCACTTCGCGCCCGTCTGGGCGTGCGCCCGAATCGCCCTCGTACTGGGTGTACTTGGACGATTCGGGCGTGCGTCCAGGCGGGATGATCCGGCGTCGTGCGCCCGGCAAGATCCGCCGGACAGGCCCTAGGTGCCGACGTAGGTGGCCGCGTTCGCCGGAGGTCGCCCTGGCACTTCACCGGGCCGGCCGAGGCGCTGCGCGTGGCACCTCCTCGGACGCGCGGGCGTACGCCGGGCGCGGCCTTCGCGTGCCGGCGGGGTGCAGCGGCGTGTGGGGCCGTTCGCGTCCGCCTGATTTCCGCGAAGCGGTCCCGGGCCGTCCGCCGCTCTGACATGCTCACCCGAATGGCAGACGGGTAGTAGTCGGAGCATGACACAGCGTCAAGGGCGGGCAGTGCAGTGCAGTACTCGATCAGCGCGACGGCGTTCCTCGCGATCTTCATCGTCATCCGGCTTCGACGCCGTACCGAATCCCGCAGCCGCACGGACGAGGCGTTCACCGTCTTCACCGCGGTCGTCTTCGGTGTCCTGATCGCCGCCACCAGCTGGGGCCACGCCATCCTCCAACTCGTCGGCATCGCTGTCCAGGTCACCCACTGACCCTCCCCTCGGCGGGTACGGCTGCGGACCGCAGGGAGGACGCCAAGCATGAGCAGGCTCGGAACAGCCAATGGCTAGGCGCAGGCCTCCGGCGCGGGCGCGCCCTCGCCGCCGGCCCGCGCGGCGCGATGACGGCACATGGCTCGCCTACGCGATGGTGGCACTGCTCGCGCTCGGCGCGGCGGTTGCCGTCCTGCGGTGGCTGGCGGCGAACTGGTGGGTCCTCGTCGTCCTAGCGCTGACGGCCGGTGCCGTCGCCGCCGCCGTGCTGCGCGCCCGCGTCCTCGCTGCCCGCCGACTGCAGCTGCGGGCAGCCAGGTTGCGCCTGGCGCTGAGCGGTCCGGGCGGGATCGACCACATGGCGCCGGACGCGTTCGAGTACGCGGTGCGCGACCTGTTGCAGCGCGACGGCTGCCGCGCGCACAAGGTCGGGAGGGCCAACGACCAGAGCGTGGACGTCCTCGCCGAGGACCCGCTGGGGCGGCGCTGGGCCCTGCAGTGCAAGCACAAGCGGGATCCGCTCGGCGGAAAGCCGGTCGGTGTGGGCGTCCTGTACGCGCTCGCCGGCACCTACCAGCGGGCCCACCGCGCCCACGTCGCCGTCGTCGTCACCAACGGCAGCTTCTCCCGCGAAGCCCACCGCTGGGGCGCCGAGCAGGGCATCCTCCTGGTCGACCGGAACGCCCTCGCCCGCTGGGCCGCCGGCAGCCGGCCCCTGTGGGACGTCCTGCCCCGCATCCCCGCGCCCCGGGGCGGACACCGCCACTGACCTCGGCCCTGGGCCACGACTGCCGCAGGTCTACCGTGATCCGCGACAAGGGGAGGGGAAGCGGCCGTGGAACTGACGCGACGCGACAAGCGCTGGATAGCCGTGGTGGGGTTGATCGGGGTCGGGGTGGCGGGGTGCTACGCCTGGGCCGACCACTCCGAGGACTCCGCCTACCCGCTCCCGTTCAAGAGGCGGGACGCGTCGGTCCTCGTCCGGCTCCAGCTCGCCGATCCGTCCACGAAGAACACCGTCGTGGAGGCGGACGACCGCACGATCACGATGGAGGTCGCCTGGAGCGGCTGCGACTACAAGCCCGACCTGGTCGCCGGGGAGTGGGCCGACAAGGTCACCCTGCTGCTGAGGCGCCGGGACGCCTCGGGCCCCGACATCGGCTGCGAGGACGGCGGCATCGCCCGCGTCACGGCCGTCCTCCGCCACCCCCTCGGCAGCCGGCCCGTGACCGACGCCCTCACCGGCAGGCCCGTCCCGTACACCCACGCCCAGGGACGGCCGGCGGCCGGCGGCTGACGCCCACCGGCCCGGAACTACCTGCCGGCTGAGGTCATGGAGCCGACCGCATCCGCCACGCTGGAACGGTAGAGGCCCAGCGTGGGGTCAGGACCGTACGCCACTGCCCGGTCAGGCTGTGGGGCCGGCGGGCGGGGTGTGGGCGGCCGGAGTCAGGGTGGTGTCGAGCCAGTCGAAGGTGACCTGCTGGAAGCGGGACATCGCTCCCATGTGGCAGTGCTCGCCCGCGCCTTCGGCCTCGGGGAGGGTGACCAGGGTGTGCGGGCAGGTCAGGGCGGCCCGGACGCGCTGGGGCTCGCCGCGGAAGAACTGGTCGTCCTCGGCGTCCAGGATCAGGGTCGGGCAGTCGATGAGGTGGGCGACTCCGTCGAGGGTGTAGTCGGCGGTGCGGCGGATGTAGTCCGCGGCGGAGTCGGCGCCGAACGCCCACACGCCGTTACGCAGGGCCCAGCGGAGTTGGGTGCCGGCCTGCATGAGCAGGCTCAGGACGGGGTCGGCGAGGTCGTCGCGCCCGGACTCGACCCAGTCCCGCAGGAACGGCGGCATGACCCGGGTGTGGGCGTCGTGGTAGTCGTAGAGGCCGTCGTCCAGGACCAGGGCGGCCAGGCGGTGCTCGTGGGCGGCGGCGCGGGCGGTGAGGTAGCCGCCGAGGCTGTAGCCCAGCAGTGCGATCCGGTCGGGGGCGATCTCGGGCCGGGTGAGCGCGTAGTCGACCACCGGGGTGACCACGGCCTCCCAGTCAGGGCGGAAGACGAGGCCCTGCTCGCGCAGCGCCGCGCCCTGCCCGGGCCCGTCGTAGGCCAGCACGTTGTAGCCGCGGCGCAGCGCGGCCGCGCCGATGACGAAGTAGGCCTCCTCCAGAGTGGAGTCGAAGCCGCTGGTGAAGACGACGGTCGGGCGGGGGGCGCCGGAGTCGTCGACGAGGAAGAGGTAGCCGGGCAGGCTGGTGTCCTCGTAGGGGATGCGTACGGGCTCGACGGGGGTGTCCATCAGGGTCGCGGCGGTCGCGAAGGTCTCGCGGGAGAGGGCGGAGAGGGTCTTGACCTCGGGGTCGTGGGCGGGGTCGTCGCGGCGGTAGAACTCGGCTGTGCGGTAGTAGTTCGAGGCGCGCAGCAGGGCCTCGCGGGAGCTGACCCGGTGGCCGGCCGCCAGGGCGCGGGTACCGACGGCGTGGACGCGCTGCGCGGTGCGCTTCCACTCGCGCAGCCAGGCCTCCTCGTCGCCGTCGCCGATGGCGCGGGCGGTGGTCAGGACCTCGCCCAGGTCGGCGCCGCCGTCGTTGGCGAAGCCGGCCGTGCGCAGCGTCTCGAAGGAGAACGACTCGTCCTCGTACAGGAATCGCATGGTGCACCCCAGACCCTTTTGTCGAGACGGAACGGTTCCGTCTCGTCTACTGGAACGACGGTAGCCCCCTCCCAGTCGAGACGCAACCGTTCCGTCTCGTGTAGGTTCGGGGCATGCCCAGTTCCCCCGCGCCCGCCTCCGGGCCCACTCCCGCCTCCGGGCCCACCTCCGCCCACCCGCGCCGACTCCCCGGTGGGCCCGTGCTCCAGGACTCGGTCACCGAGGCGATCGCCCTCGCCTTCTTCGAGGAACTGGCGTCGGCCGGCTACGCGCGGCTGTCCCTGGAGGCGGTGGCCAAGCGCGCCGGCGCGGGCAAAGCGGCCATCTACCGCCGCTGGACGTCCAAGCTGGACATGACCGTCGACCTGGTCTCGGCCGTCGCCGTCACCACGTCCGGGACCATCGACACCGGCAGCCTGCGCGGCGACGTCCTCGCCTTCCTCACCGAGGTCGCCGACGCGCTGCAGCAGCCGCTCCCCGCGCGGATCATCCCCGACCTGATCGCCGAAGGCCACCGCAACCCCGAACTGGCCGAGGCCCTCTTCACCGCCGTCCGCGACACCCGCCGCGCCAAGGCCACCCTGCTCCTGGAACGGGCGGTCCTCCGCGGCGAACTCCCCACCAACACCGACCGCGAACTCGCGCTCGACTTCCTCGCAGGCCCGCTCTACTGGCGCCTCGCCGTCGTCCACACCCCGACCGGCCGCGACTACCTCGACCGCCTCACCGACAAGCTCCTCGCCGCCTTCGCGGCCTGACGCCCGGCCCGCCCGTCCGGCCGAACGGGCGGGCCGGGCGGGCCGGACTGAGCGTCAGCCGTCAGCCGTCAGCCGTCAGCCGTCAGCCAGCGTGCGACCGAGGAGGGGCAGCAGGCGGTCCCAGTGGTGCTGCAGGCCGGCCGGGTCGAAGGCGTCGGTGTCGGACATGGTGAAGCCGTGCTCGGTGCCCGGGTAGATCTCGGAGGTGTGGCCGACCCCTGCGGCGTCCAGGTCCCGGTTGAGCTCGACGAGGGCTTCGGGCGTCACGTCGCTTGCGGCGTGGCCGAAGTGGGCCTCCACAGTGAGGCCGCGCAGGCCGTCGGGCCCGTCGGCGCCCACCGGGGCGTGGAACGCGCCGAGCGCGGCCACCCGGCCGGGGTGGGCCACGGCGGTGCGCAGCGCCAGGAGGCCGCCGATGCAGTAGCCGGTCAGCCCGACCGGTCCGGCGGCGACTTCGGGCTGGGCGGTGAGGAACCCGAGGAACGCCTCGGCGTCGCGCAGGACGCGTTCGGCGGTGTGCTCCTGGATCAGGGGCATCAGCTCGGCGAAGATCGCGGGCCGGACCTCCTCCCCGATGTGCGCGGGGAGGTCGATCACCGGGGTCGGGCCGTGCCGGTAGAGGAAGTTGGGAACGAGCACGTAGTAGCCGTGCCCGGCCAGCTCGCGGGCCATCTCGCGCAGTACGGGCCGGATGCCGAAGCCGTCCGGGTACATCAGCACCCCCGGGTGCCGCCCGCCACCGTCGGGGAAGGCGGCGAAGGCGTCGGCCCGGCCGTCCGCGGTCGGGATCTGCAGGGTCTTGGTGGGCATGAACTCTCCTGTCGTGGTTGATGTGTCGAGCTGTGATCAACTCACGAGGGAGGCGGAGCCCGGGCCTGCGGGGAAGCGGCGCCCGGGCCTCGGTCCGGCAGCGGGCCGGCCCCGGCCCGCACGGTGCTCAGCGGAGCACCGGGTCGCCGATCCGTGTGTGGCGCAAGGCCGTCCCGGTCGTCATGGCTGTCAACCTAGCCGACCGGGTGAGGCCGGGTCCAGCTCCGATCACCGTGCCCCACAAGGGAGTTCGCCGTGAGGGAGTTAGCCGAGGGCAGCGCGCCACGCCCGGCGGCGTGCGCGGTCAGGTGTAGCGGGCGGCGGCGCGGCGGGTCGCCTCGGCCAGGCGGGCCCGGAGTTCGGGTGGCCGGATGACCTCGGCTTCCGGGCCCAGGCGCAGGAGTTCGAGGTACCCGATGTCCCAGTCCTCGACCGGCAGGGTCACGGTGACCCAGCCCTCGGCATCCGGCGGGCCCGCGGTGGCGAGGGCGTCGGCGGCGGCGGTCGCCTCCAGCAGGACGGCCAGGTTCTCGACGGCGAGCGGGCTCAGCCGTACGGCGGCCCGCTCGCGCAGCAGAGCGCGGGTGAACTCCCGTGCCGCCGCGGCCCAGTGGCCGGCGAGGTCGAACTCCGGGTCGCGCTCGAACCGTTCGTCGCCGGCCTCGGCCGTTTCGAAGCGGTCGACGCGGTACGTGCCGACCCGGCCGGAGGCGCCGCGCGCCACGAGGTACCACTGCCCGGCCTTCAGGACCAGGCCGTACGGCTCCAGCCGCCGCTCCCGGGTGCCGCCGCGCGCCGCGTACCGGCCGTGCAGCACACGTTCCTCCCACACGGCGCGCGACACCTCGGGGAGCAGCGGCGGGGGTTCGGTCTCGCGGAACCAGGCCGGTGCGTCGAGGTGGAACCGCCGGACGGCGCCGGCGGGGGCGTCGCCCAGGACGGCGGCGACCTTCAGCCGTGCGGCGAGGGCGTGCCCGGCCAGTCCCATGTCGCGCAGCGGGCCCGGAAGGGCGGCCAGGTGCAGGACTTCGGCCTCGGCGCGTTCGAGGCCGGTGAGGCGGGTGCGGTAGCCGTCGACCAGCCGGTAGCCGCCGGCGCGGCCGCGGTCGGCGTACACCGGCACGCCGGCCTCGACCAGGGCGGCGACGTCCCGCTGCACGGTGCGCTCGGAGACCTCCAGCTCGGCCGCGAGCTCGGCGGCGGTCATCGTCCGCCGGGCCTGGAGGAGCAGCAGCAGGGCGATGGCCCGGCTCGCCCGCACGTGGCCTCTCCTTCCGTCAGTCTTCCGTCGTCGGGTGGCCCGTTCCAGGTCCGGGCCTGATCATGCCTGGTCCACCTGGTCCGCCTCGTTCGCCTTGTTCGCCTCGTCCGCCGGGTCTACCTCGTCCGCCGTGTCCGCGTCGTCCGCCTGCCGGCCGAGCTTGGCGGGGTCGGCGGCGAACACGGCCATCCACTGCGGGTGCAGCCGGTAGTAGACCACGTCGTTGTCCCAGTCGAAGGCGTCGTCGCCGTAGAAGTCCCGGAAGTACGCGAGCAGTTCCGGCCAGTCGGCGGCCGGCTCGCCGCCGAGGGGATTGAGGGTCTCCGCGGTGCCGTGGGTGAACACGCCCAGGTCCTCCCCGCGCAGGTGCGCGGCGCTGACGGCGGGCCGGGCGGCGAGGTGCCGGGCCTTGGCGGCGCTGCGCGCGGTGCCGAAGTGCCACTTGCCGTGCAGGAAGTGGCCGTCCACTCCGCTGATCCGCGGCTCGCCCTTGGCCGTCACGGTGGACAGCGCGAGCGTGCACATGCCGGTGAGCGCGCCGGTGAGCTGTTCGGCGGTGAGCGTGCGCTCGCTGCTGATGATCGACCTCAGGTGCGCCGTGGAGCCGGCGAGCGAGGTGTCGAGGAGGGCTTGGAGCTGCTGGAGTTCTTCGGGTGTCTCGCGCATGAGGGTCCTTGTCCGTCCGTCCGTCTGATCGTTTGACCGTCTGTCGTCCCGACCTGCGCCACCGTGACACCGGCCGGGCCCCTACTGTCCCCTCGAAACCCGACACCCTCTGTCGTGTTATCCGCGCGCGGCGCCTTGGAGCGGGCGGTGCGAGTGGGGCACCGTGTGCTGGGCACCGTGTGTACTCGGCTCCGTGTGTGCCGGGCGCTGCACGACCGGTCGGCAAGTGCCGTTCGAGGAATCGGGAGTAGGAAAGCCATGGGCCTCATCCACATCGAACTGTTCACCACCCTCGACCTCGTCGGGCAGGCGCCCGGCGGCCCCGACGAGGACCCGGCCGGGTTCCCGTTCGGCGGCTGGCAGGCGCCGTTGCTGGACGAGGCCACCGGCACACAGATCGCCGCCGCGTACGAGGGCACGGACGCCCTGCTGCTCGGCCGGCGCACCTACGACCTCTTCGCCGCCTACTGGCCCCACCAGGAGGGCGGCCAGGACAACGAGTTCGCCACCCTCTTCAACAGCGTCCCCAAGTACGTGGCCTCCCGCGGGAAGCCCGACCTCTCCTGGGCCGGCTCCACCCAACTCGGCCCCGACCTGGCCGCCGCGGTACGGGAGATCCGCGACCGGCACCGGCACGTGAAGGTCGTCGGGAGCCTGAACCTGGTCCAGACTCTCCTGCGCGAGAAGCTCTTCGACCGCCTCGACCTCTGGGTGCACCCGATCGTGCTCGGCGTCGGGAAGAAGGTCTTCGACGGCGGCGCCGTGCCCACGAACGTCACCCTCCTCGAACCCCCCACGGCCGGCCGCAAGGGCACCGTCTTCCTGCGCTACGCCCTCGCCGACGGCACTCCCGCCACCGGCGACATGAGCGCCCCCGACCGCGGACTCGGCGACGACCGCTGACAGCACACCGGGCCGGAGGGGCCGGCGCCGACTCCTGGCGCGCCGGTCCCTCCGGCCGTTGCGGGGACGGCGGTTCAGGCAGGGACGAGGTCCCAGCGCTGGGTGGCGGCGGCGGTGTCCGGGGCCTGGGTGCCCGCGCCGCCGGCCGCGGTGGGGGCGGTGAGCGCGAGTCCGGAGTGAGCGAGGATGATGCGGTAGCCGGCGTTGTGGTCGCCGACGATCCGGAAGGCCTGGTTCATCCGCACCATGAGCGCTGTCTGGGCCGGGTTCCGGATGACCGCCGTGCAGTGGTACCGGACCAGCGCCGTGCCGGCGGCGGTGCTCGAACCGGGGAGGCAGCCGGACGGCGGCCTGCCTCCCGGGGCGGCTACTTGGCCTCGATCCGGCCGACCGGTTCGGGGGCGGCGGCCAGGGCCTCGCAGGCGGTGGGCCAGGCCGGGTCGCCGGGGTGGAGGCGGGTGCGGAGGTAGGCGGCGGTGAGCCGGGTGAGGGCGGCGACCCGTTCGGGGTTCTCGTCGGTGGTCTCGGCGGCGTCGTATCCGGCGATTCCGCCGAGGCCGTGTTCCGCGCCGAACAGGGTGAGCAGGGTCTTGGGGGCGGGGGCGAGGGTGTAGGGGTCGGCGTGCCAGGCCGGGCCGAGGTCGGTGAAGTGCCGGGGGTCGTCCTGGTCGCCGACGACGACCAGGGCGGGGGTGGTCATGGTGGAGAAGTCGACGGCTCCGATGATCGGCCACTGCTTCGCCATGGGCCCGTTGTAGGCGTCGCCGCCCCGGCCGGGCGGGGCGAGCAGGACGCCCGCCGTGATCCGCGGCTCGGCCAGGTGCACCACGGTCCCGGTGTCGGGGTCGTGGAGTCCGGCGCCCAGCAGGAGGGCGGCGGTGAAGCCGCCGTACGAGTGCCCGGCGAGGGCGATCCTGCTGTGGTCGAGGCGTCCCGCGAGCTGCGGGACGGTGCGCTCGATGACGTCGAGCCGGTCGAGGACGTGGGTCATGTCCTCGGCGCGGGAGCGCCAGAAGTCGGGTGCGCCGCGGGCGTCGGCGACCAGGTGGCTCAGGGTTCGGGAGGTGAGGTGGGTGGGCTGGAGGACGGCGAAGCCTTCGGCCGCCCAGGCGTCGGCGAGCGGCGCGTAGCCGTGCAGCGAGGAGAGGTGGTGCGAGGGGCCGTGGCCGTGGGAGAGCAGGATGACGGGCAGTCCGGTGCCGGACGCGGGTGCGGTGACGCGGACGTGGAGGTCCACGGGGCGTCCGGGGACGGGCAGGACCACCGGGCTGTAGGACAGGACGGGGACGGGGACGGAGACAGGTTCGGTGCGGGTGGGTGCGCTCATGGCGAGCGTTCCTCCTTCTGCGGTGACGGCAGGCAAGTGGCAGACGGCGGCAGCCTTCGGCCTCGGCTAAGCTGAAACGGAACACCGTCCCATTTACTATCCGGAACGAGGTTCCGTTTTGTCAACGGGCCCAACCGAGCATCGGAGAAGAGCCGTGTCCAGCGAGAGCCCCAGCGGGAAGTCGTCGGCCCGGAGCAAGCGGGCCGACGCGACGCGCAACCGGGAGGCACTGCTCGCGGCGGCCGCCGAGGTGTTCGTGACCGCCGGCGTCGACGCACCGATCCGCCGGATCGCGGCCGAGGCAGGCGTCGGAACGGGGACGATCTACCGGCACTTCCCGACCCGGGCCGACCTCATCACCGCCGTCTACCGCCACCAGATCGAGGAGTGCGCACAGGCGGGCCCGCGGCTGCTGGCCGACGCCGGCTCCCCGTTCACCGCACTGCGCCGGTGGATCGACCTCTTCGTCGACTTCCTGGTCACCAAGCACGGACTGGCCGACGCGATGCAGTCCGACAGCAGCGCCTTCGCCGCGCTGCACGGCCACTTCCTCGACCGCCTGCTGCCGGTCTGCGCGCAGCTGCTCGACGCCGCGGTCGCAGCGGGCGAGATCAGGGCGGGCACCCAGCCCTACGAACTCATGCGCGGCATCGGCAACCTGTGCATCGGCGGCGCGGACCCGCAGTACGACCCCCGACGCCTGATCGACCTGCTCCTGCACGGACTGCAGCACCCCCGGCCCGCCTGACCCCGACGGCCGACCGCCGGCACCCACGGTGCTCCCACCTCGACGCCCTGCGGCCCGCCCGGGCTGATCGCTGTGAGGAGTACGGCCGTCCGGAGGGGGTGGCGCGGCGGTTATGAGCGCGTGCCAGGGCGCTCCCGGGAGGCGGCAGTCGACACCTGCCCCAGCACCAAAGCGCTGAGGCCGAACATCAGGACGCCCAGTGGGACGTGGAGCGCCGGCATGTGCGCGATGCCCAGCACGACCTGCACCGAGGCGAGCACCAGGAAGCCGGCCGCGTACAGGATGGGGCGGGGCGAGCCGCCGCCGGGCCGCCAGGCCAGGATCGCGGCGAGCAGGTACAGCATCGATGCGCCGTACATCACGCGTGCTCCGACACTGTGCAGCGTCTCCCCGTGGGAGGCCAGCAGCAGGCCGGCGGTGGCGGCCTGGAAGAAGATCGCCAGGGTTTGCAGGGCGAGGGCGACCTGCGGGAACGTGAGGCTGCGCTTGTCTGCCGTCGTCGGTATGGCCATGTCGTGGTCCCCTCTTCTGCCTCGCGGCAGTTGATCGATAGTGTCTCGGCAGTCCGACGACGCAGGCCCGCGAAATGTGAGGCGGGGGCTTCCGGCCTCACACGCCGCTGCGGTGTCATCGGAGCTACGGGCGCGGCGAGAGCGGAAGCTGAAGCGGAAGAGACCAGGGAGTGGGCCCGACTCATGAGCACCCCATCCGAGCCGGGACTGAGTGCGATCGTCGGCGAGCGGCGCCAGCTGATCAATCTCGCCTACCGGCTGCTCGGTTCCCTGGTCGAGGCCGAGGACGCCGTGCAGGAGACGTACGCCCGCTGGTACGCCATGTCGCCGGCCCGGCAGGAGGCCGTCGCGTCGCCCGGCGCCTGGCTGACGACGGTGGCCACCCGCGTCTGCCTGGACCTGCTCGGGTCGGCGCGGGTCCGGCGCGAGCGCTATGTCGGGGAGTGGATACCCGAGCCGCTGCCCGACCGCACGGAGTCGATCGGCGGACCGGCGGGCGGCAGCAGGGCCGAGCCGATCGACCCCGCCGACTGGGTCACCCTGGACGAGTCGGTGAACATGGCCTTCCTGGTCATCCTGGAGTCGATGACGCCGGCCGAGCGCGTGGCGTTCATCCTGCACGACGTCTTCCGTTACCCCTTCGCCGAGGTCGCCGAGATGGTCGGCCGGACTCCGGCGGCCTGCCGGCGGCTGGCGTCCTCGGCCCGCCGGCGGGTGCGCGCCGCACAGGTGCCGGCAGCCCCCGCGACCGAACAGGCCCGTGTGGTAGGGCACTTCAAACAGGCGTGGGAGGCCAGGGACATCGAGGCCCTGGTCGGTCTGCTCGCCCCTGATGCCACGATGACCGCCGACGGGGGCGGCATGGTCGGCGCCGTCCTTCGCCCGGTCCGGGGCAGCGAGCGCATCGCCCAGTACCTGATCCACATCGCCGACAAGGCCCCTGGGCTCACCCTCCTCGAACGGACGGTCAACGGCCGACCCGGCCTGGTCGCCCAGCACACCGGCGTCACCGCGACCGTGGCGGCGTTCGGCCTCACCGGCGACCGCATCACGCGCATCTGGGCGATCCGCAATCCGGCGAAACTCCGCCCGTGGACCGAGACCGGTTCGGGCTGACCAGCGCTTCGGCCTGAAGCTGAGCGCCCGGCCGGGGGCGGCGGGACCGGCGGAGGTCGGCGGAGGTCGGCGGATAATGGCCGGGGCCGTGGGCCGGACGCTGCCCGTCGGCGGCGGTGAGCGAGGGAGAGGCGGAGGACGGATGACTCTGGAGGAGGGCCGGCGCGTCAAGCTGGCCGAGGACCTGGCGATCGGTGAGGCGGTCGCCGGAACGCCCGGGGCCGTCGTCGGTTTCGTCTCGCTGGGGGCCGGGACGCAGGGCGTGGTCGAGCGGGTGGACGGGGAACTCCCGGAGAGCCACGACGTCCGCGAGTACCAGCGGCTCAGGGCACTGTTCGAGGACTACGGGCACACCATGCCGGTGGCCAGCCGCGAGCGGCTGGAGGCGGAGATCACCGCGCTGGAGCCGCAGTGGGCCGCGTACCGGGAGCGGGGGAACCGGGTGACGGTCCGGGTCCGGCTGGACAACGGCTTCGTCCTGGACGAGGTGCACCAGGACGTCCTCACCCCGCTGTGAGGGGTCCAGCCAAGGTACGTGCAGCGAGGTGGGCCGGGTGATCCGCACCGTCCAGCTGCTGCGGTACCTGACGGGCCCGCAGATGCGTCGGCGGGTGACGACCGCGACCGCTGCCTCCTGATCGCCACCCGCTGCTACGGAAAAGGGGCGGCGCCGGCCGAGCCGGTGCCGCCCTACGAGACCGGGGCTCAGCCGCCGTAGCGCCGCTGCCTGGCGGCGAAGCTTCGGACCGCGCGCAGGAAGTCGACCTCGCGGAACGCGGGCCAGTAGGCCTCGCAGAAGTACAGCTCCGAGTAGGCGCTTTGCCAGAGCAGGAAGTTCGACAGCCGTTGTTCGCCGCTGGTACGGATGACCAGGTCGGGGTCTGGTTGGCCGGCGGTGTACAGGTGCGGGGCGATGTCGTCGACGGTCAGGGCGTCCGCGGCCTCGGTCAGTGACGCGCCCGCTTCGGCTCGCGCGTACATCAGGTCGCGCACGGCGTCGACGACCTCCTGGCGGCCGCCGTAGCCGACGGCCAGGGTGACGTGAGCGCCGGTGGTGCAGGTACGGGTGGCCTCGACGGCCTCCTTGAGGGCGCGGGCGGTGGTGTCGGGCAGGGCGTCGGTCATTCCTGCGAGGTGGACCTGCCAGCGGGAGTCCGGGCGGGTGAGGCGATCGACGACCACCTGCTCGATCAGCCGCATCAGGTAGGCGACTTCGGTGTCGCCGCGGCGCTGAAGGTTCTCGGTCGAGCAGACGAAGACGGTGACGTGCTTGATCCCCAGGGCCTCGCACCACGAGAGCACCTCCTCGACGTGCTCGGCGCCCACCTTGTGCCCGAGGCTCGGGTTGGCCATGCCCATCTGCCGGGCCCAGCGGCGGTTGCCGTCCATGATCAGCCCGACATGCCGGGGAAGCGGGCCCGCCATGACCTCGCGGCGCAGGCGGCGGGTGTAGAGGGAGCGGAGCAGGTCGGGCATGGGCACCGTCCAAGGGGGATGGGAGCGGCCCGCCGGTTCGGGCGAGCCCTGGGCAGGCGGATGTCGCGTGGCTTACCCGGCCGACGGCAGGTCGCGCAGGTCGCGCAGGGTGCCCGCGCACACCGCCGTCAGCAGCAGCAGGCCCACGCCGATGCCGACGCCGAGCGGGTGGAATCCGGCACCGGTGAGCGAGAGTCCGAAGATGGTCGCGCCGCCGGTGGCGCTGGCGCCGGCGAGGGTCCACACACCGGCCCGCAGGCGGTCGGTGCCGGGCGGCACGACGGCATCCGCGCCGACGCCGGTGAAGATGCGGGGGATCTGGATCGCGCCGAGGCCGAGGGAGATCCACCAGGCGGCGAGTACGGCGGTACGCAAGGTGGGCGGTGAGGCCTCCGCGTCGACGCCGCCGTGCACCAGGACGACCACGGTGGTGCCGAGGAGCGTCGGTACGGCGAGGCGACGGAGCGCCCAGCCCAGCAAGGTGATCGCGGCGCGCAGCGTGGGCCGGGGCCGGGGTGCGACGAGGGCGATGCCGAGCAGCAGCAGGGTGGTGCAGCCGTGCGTGATCTGCGCCCGGACGGCGTCGGCGGGCAGGGGCCGGCCTGTTCGGCGGCCAGGTGGCTCAGGAACCAGGCGGCGAGGGCGACCGTGATGCCCATGGTGGCCACCCGTCGATGGCACTGTGCCGGGGAGTCGGCGGGCCAGTGGGCCGGGTGCAGCCACATGTCCACGATGCCTGCGATCAGGTTGGGCCAGGACTTCCAGCCCGCGCCCCGGGCCTCGTCCTCCACCATCGAGCCCCAGCGCTCGCGGAAGGCGTCCGGGTAGAGCCTGACCAGGCTGCGGGTGACGACGCTCATGCCCACTCCTCGCTGCGCTCGTCGCGTGCTCTCGCACAACGCCCAGTTCCCTTGATTCGCTCGCTGCGCTCGCTCATGCCCACTCCTCGCTGCGCTCGTCGCGTGCTCTCGCACAACGCCCAGTTCCCCTGGTTCGCTCGCTGCGCTCGCTCACGCCGGGTTCACCCCCAGGCGCCGCAGTCCCGCGTTCGCGACCCGCGCCATGGCGCGCAGTTCGCGTTCCAGGACCTCGCGGCCGAGGGACGTCAGCTGCACCGGGCGCTGGCGGCCCTGCCCGTCGAGCGGCTCGATCAGCCGCTTCGACTCCAGCCTGGCCAGCGCCCCGTACAGACTGCCAGGGCCCAGCCGCTCCCCGGTCAGCTCCTCGATCGCCGTGTTGATGGCGTATCCGTGCAGCGGTCCGTCGGCCAGCGCGCAGAGCACCAGCGTCTGGGCATCGTTGGCTTGCATGTCGCTCCTTTCGATATGACGGAGCACCATACTACGCGCTACGAACTACGTGCCACGTAGTACGCGATATGTACTATCACCGTCATGCGACATGACGTGACGATCGATCAGCTCGAAGTCGGACACCCTGCTCGGCCCGCTGCGGCCGCGGCGCTCTCGACCTCCGCCGCCGGCGCCGCCGCCTTCACCCTGTTCGCCTACCTGACGACGCAGGTTTGCTCGGTGCGGGCGGGCAGTCCCTGGCAGGGCGATCCGTACGACGCGGTGGTGACCTTCACCATGTTCTTCGTCCCCCTGCTCGGTGCGCTCGGCGGGGCAAGAGTGCTGCTGTGCCGCCGCGACCGGCCGCTGCCGCGCCACCGGGTCGAGCAGGCGCTTCGGGCCGCGCTGGTCTGCACGCTGCTCGTCGCAGCCACGCTCGCCACCGACTGGGCTGCGGTGGCCGCGCGGGCGGATCACGCGTCCTGGGACGGCGGCACCCCCTGGCTGATCGCGTCCCTGCTGCCGCTCACCGGGGTTACGGCCGGGGGCCTGCTGCTGCACCGCCGGGCGATCCGACGGCTACCGAAGCCGGTGCGCGGGGCCGAGGACACGGGCGGGGACTGGCTGGACGACCTCGCCCCCCTCGCGACTCTCCTCGCCGGCCCTCGCTCCCGCACGGGGCGCGCACTCGCTGCGCTGATCGGCCGCGGCAAGGTGCTCGACTTCGTGCGCCTCCGGTTCACCCTGCTCGCCGCCGCAGCCGCCGTCGCCGCCGGCCTGCTGGTCGCCACGGGACTGGCTTCCGGCGAGGGCTGGCCCGGGGTGCTGCTCTTCACCATGGAGACCGCAGTCTTCGCGGGCGGCACCTTCGCCTTTGTGATGACCTGCAACAGCGTCCTGCGGTTCGCCGCGCCCCCTCCCGCGTCGAAAACGAGACGGGCCGCCCGGATCGCGACCACCGCAGGCGCGTTGACACTGCCGGTCTCACTGGCGCTACGGGACACCGCCTGGCAGCTGCTCGGGCTCGGAGACCAGGTCGACTCCATCGGACAGTGGGCGGCCGTCACCCTCGCATTCGCGCTACTGACGGGCGCACTCACCTTCGGTGTGACTGTGACCGCAACGGGGGAGTGACGGCGGGAGGCATCCGGTCGGTTGCCGGAACGGGGAGACGCTGGGTGGGGGCCCTCCGATCACGCTTCCAAGATCACGTCATGGCCCCCTTTGCCCGTACCTTGGCTGGACCCCTTTGACGTCCGGCCGGAACGGGTCAGGGCGGGCGACCACCGAACTGCCGGTCGTGCACCTCGATCTCGGCGTACCGGGTGAGCGGGCGGTGTGACGGGGACAACCCGCCATCGGCCGGGCCCCTTCGACGGGGGCTCCGCCCGATGACGGGCTGTCGGAGTGCGGAACAGGCGGCCGATCAGGCCCCTGGGACGGCGGGGCGGCTATCCGACCCGCCGTTGCGGAATCAGTGCCAACCGGTGCAGAACGAGTACCCGTTGACGTTGACGCACCCCCGGGTGACGATGTCCGAGTCCGGGAGGGATTCGGTGTAGTTGGTCGTGTTGACGACCGTGTTGAGCCAAGGGTCCCAGGTGACACCGCCGTTGCTCGACTGGTCCATGTACACGTACCACGACGACCCGATCTTCGAGCCGCCCCTCGCCATGGCCCACTCGCGGTGGTCGATGAGGTCTGTCGCCAGTTGGACCCAGCCCCAGTTGGTCTCGACGAACTGACAGTAGTAGGCGGCGGGCTCGTCGCAGTTGTTGCTGGCGTGCGCGGTTCCCGACGTGCCGACGACGCCGATGGCGGTCAGCACGGTGGCAGCGATCATTGCTCCGATACGACGCATGGTTCCCTCCGTGAATCGTCGGGCCCGGGGCACCGGAACCGGTGCACAGCGGGCCCCTGAGGAACGGGGAGCTCCCCCTTGTCCGTGCGCACACCAGGCTGCCGGACCACCGCCACACCGGGGAACGACGTAAGCCGGACGTTCCCCCGACACTCGGCCGTGGTCGGGCGCTGCTCGGGAAAACCTTCCGACGCGGGCAACCTTTCACGGCCGGGCGGCCACCAACAGGCAGAGCGCGGCGCCGCGTTCCGGGTGGCCCTGCCCTGGTTGGGCCGCTCCGCCGGTCCCGTCGAAAAGGAAGTTGCTACTCCGGTTCCTTGAGAGGCGACGGTGACGGTGTCGCAGCGTTCCACGATGGTGGCGGGCCGGCTGCGCAACCCGTCGGACGGGAGCGGGATGCTCCGGGGCCCGGGCAGGAGTGACGGCTCGTTGCTTCCGTTGCTCCGCAATCGCGTTGACGTCAAGGGACAGAAGCGCCCCCGTGTTAGCCGGGTGGCGACGCGGGGGCGCGTTCGGAGTACCGTCCTGAGTGTCGAGGTCAGGAACGGAGGCTCCAGTATGCCCTTGAACGACGAGTCGATCGGTGCGCGCGTCAGAATCGCTCGGAACGCGGCCGGTATGACGCATGCTCAGCTGGCAGGCTTCATCGGTCGTACCGAGAAGTGGCTGGAAAACATCGAGGCCGGTCGACTGCCGCTCGACCGGTTCAGCGTGATCACCTCCATCGCGGAGCGCTGCGATGTCGACCCGGCATGGTTGCTCGGGCTGCCGTACCGGCTCCAGCACGGCAGCGGCAGCCTGGCGCACTCCTACATCCCGGCCCTGCGCACGGGGATCCGGCGCGCCGGCCTGATCCTCTCGGGGCATCCTGGGTTGACGCCGACCGGGGCGGCGCTGGTCGACCTGGTGGACCTGGGGGCGCAGGTCGTGAAGGCGAGCGAGGCTCGGCAAGCCGCGAACCTGCCGAAGATTGCCCGGCTGGTGCCGCCGCTGATCGAGGACCTGAACACCGCTGTCCTGACCCTCGCCGGCCGAGCGAGAGAGGAAGCGCTGCGCCTGCTGGTTGACACGGCGAGGACGGCCCGGATGTGCCTCAATCAGCTCGGCTACCCCGACTTGGCGTGGACGGCGGCCGAGGTCGCAGCGGGGGCGGCGTCCCAGGTCGGCGACCCGCTGGTCAAGGCGGCGGTGGCATGGGACCGGTGCGGCGCGCTTCTGCACCAGGCGGCCCCGCGGGAGATGCTGGCGGTCGCCGGGGCGGCGATGCGGGACCTGGAGCCGATGACGGTCGGCCGGCAGACCCAGGACCGGGCGGTGTCGATGTACGGGGCGCTGCAACTGCGATGCTCGATCGCCTACGCCAGGTCGGGGCAACGGGCGGACGCCTGGGCTCAGATCGACGCGGCGGTCGAGACCGCTGGCCGGCTGCCGGACGGCTGGTACGACGTCGAGCAGCACACGGTCTTCGGGCGCGGCGTGGTCGCGGTGCACGCGGCGGAGGCCGGCGTCGAGGTCGACCAGCCCGACGTGGGTCTCAAGCGGGTGCCGGCGGTGGACATCGACAGCATCCCGTCGAAGGAGCGACGCACGCACTGCATGGTCGACCAGGCCCGGGCGCTCCACCGGATGGGCAAGTCGTCGGCGGCCGTCGTGCGGCTCAAGGAGGCGGCCGGCCTCGCGCGGCACTACGTCTACGCGGACCCCATGAGCCGCGCCCTGGTGTCCGACCTGGTCAGGGTCGGCGTGCCGTCGCAGCAGACCGTGCTGTCGAGCTTCGTGCGAAACATGGAACTCGTGCGCTAACTTGCCCATGATCTAGAACAGTTGACGCCCCCTAGAATTTTTAGGGGGCGCAGCCGCGTCCGGCTGCCACCCTCGGGTTCTGTCACTGCTTGTGTGCAGATGATCACCGAGGGAGCAACGGCACATGGAACTCGTGAACCATCGGCGGCCCGAGGATGCGGCGGAGGCGTACATCAACGCCCTCGGCTGGCCGCTTTCGGTCGGGTGGAGGCACCGCCCGCGCCAGGGCTGCGCCTGCGGCACCCCGGACTGCTCGACGTCCGGCGCCCACCCGAAGCCCGGCGCCCGGGTGCTGCGGGACGCCGAGGTACTCGCGCAGGCCCTCCAGCAGGCCCCGGGTGCCGGCCTCATCGCCTGGACCGGCCCCTTCGACGCGCTCGTGGTGCCGCGCCAGTTGGGCATGGCGGCGATGATCGACCTGGACGCGATCACGCCGGCGCCGTGCATCGTTTCCGAGGAGACGGTCACCCTGCTCATGCTGCCCGCGACCGCCCGGTACGCGTTGCGCGCTGGGGTTCCGGGGGAGGTCCGCAGCGGGGACCGAGGTTGGATCGCTGTCCCGCCGAGTCACGGGACGCGCTGGGACAACCTGCCGTGGATCGAGGGCACCAGGAAGCCGCAGGGGCTGCTGCACGGCCGAGACATGGCCTCGGCGTTGGAAGAGGCCGCGCGCCACTACGGGACCCTGGAGCCCGGTGCGGCCGGTTCGGTGGTGACGGCATGAGAGCGCACCTGGTGACCGGGGCCGAGCGCGAGGCCGCCGTGCGGCACTGGCTCTTGGCGGCCCTCCCCGACGGCGAGCGGACGGCCGCCGCCGCCGACTGGGCGACGCGCGGCGTCACCGTGCTGCCCTGCGGGACGTTGTTCTCGGCGGCGCGCCTGCCTGCCGACATCGTCGCCAGCGCGGCGGGAAGCGCGGACTGGGCGACCATCGACCGCTACCTCGCGGCGTCGTTCGACGGGCCGGTGTTCTGCACGGGGGACCGCGGGCTCTACGTGGCGCTGGTGCCGCCGAGCGCGGTCCGCACCTGGACGGTGCCGGGCGTCGCCCTCCTCGGCCGCGGCTCGGCTGTGACGGTGCCGGCGCCCGGCCTCACGCGGGACCGCACCGCCAGGCCGTACTGGGCCGTCCCGATGAAATCCCCCGGGGTCCTCTGCCTGCCGGAGGACGTCGCGAACATCGCCCATCGCGGCCTTCGGAGAGGACTGTCCTGTGGCTGAGCGGCAGCTGGATGATCACGCCGTGGCGCGCTGGCTCGCGGCAGCGACGCCTGTTCCCCGGCTGGCCTCCGCTGACTGGGCGCGCGACGACCTGGCGCTGCTGCCGACCGGCGTGCGGTTCGACGTCGTGGTCGTTCCTGGGGCCGAGGTGCGCGCCGTCTCAAGGACCGACCAGCCGAGGCTCCTGGACCGGCACCTGAGCCGCGTCCTCAAGCGCGGCCCGGTGTTCTGCTACGACTCGTACGACTCGTACGACTCGTACGACGCGGTCGTACCGGACGGCACGGCGCGGAACTGGCCGATCCAGGACGCGCCCTGTCTGGGCCTCGGGCAGACCACCGCCGTCCCGCGACCGGGCCTGACGCGGAAGGAGGGCGGTCGCGCCTTCTGGGTCGTGCCGATGATCTCGGCTGCGGTGCTCTGTCAGCCGCGCACGGTGGCCAACTTGATCCTCGCGGGCCGGCGTTCGGGGGCGACCTGTGGCTAGGGCTCCGATCGAGATCGACGTGCGCGCCACCCTGCGCATCGTGGCGCGAGCGGACGGACTGGCGGCTCGGGCGATGGCCGGCGGGGAACTCACCGGCGCCGACCTGGACGCCCTCTACGCGCTGCACGAGGAGCTGACCGGCTACCTGGTGTTGCTGCTCGCCGGGACCGAGAGCAGGTACGAACACCTCAGGCCCCGCACTCCGATGCGGGTGCTCGTGGACGATGCCCTGCGACTGGGGGGCGACCTGGTCGCTAGGCAGCCCCGGCTCGGGCCTGTGTTCGACATCGTGGTCATCGCGCCGATCTGCCGCCTCCTCTTGGCGCTCTACCAGGGACGGGCGGCCTTCGCCCGGCACGTGGGCAGCAGCCCGCTGGCCTGGGAGGCGCAGGAGGGCGCGGCGAACCGGGACTCGGCGCCCACTGCAGGAGAGCAGAAATGGAGACCTCGGACCGTTGGGCCACAGTTCGGCACCTGAGCGGCTACTTCGCCAGCAGCGGGTGCACGGCCCGGGACCACGGGGTGAAGCGGAGAACGGGGCTCTGCCCGGAGCACGCACCTGTCGCTACGGTAGCGGTCCGTGGCGTGCTGACTACGAGCACCGGGGGGAACGGTGACCGACAGCATCACGTTCGGCAGGTTCATCTCGCTGCGCCGCACGGAGAAGGGCTGGACGCAGCTGCGGCTGGCGACCGAGCTCAACCGCAGCGAGGCGTGGATGTCGCAGGTCGAGCGGGACCTCCAGCAAGTCCAGGACGTGCCGCTGCTGCGACTGCTGGCCGACGCCCTGGACGTCGGGGTCGACACGCTGATGACCCTGCCGCAGCCCGCCGCGAAGAAGGCGAACAGATCACCGCGACGGCGCGTCAGCTCGGCTACGCTGACGACGACTTCCGGTGCCGAGGAGGACGATGTGCGACGCCGCCCGTTCCTGACCCTGGCGGCTGCCGCCCTCTTCGCTCCGGTGGCCGGACAGCAGGCTGCGCAGGCCGAGCCGGCGCCGCCGCTCTCCGGCCTGGAAGACCTGCTCCTCTACGGGGCAGGACGGATCCCCGCTCCCCGGCGGGAGCCGACTCGGGCGTCCGTCGCCGAGTCCGTCGTGGTCTCCCGTCGGGAGTTCAAGGCGGCCAAGTACGACGTCCTCGCCCAGGCGCTGCCCGGCCGGATCGCTGCGGCCGATGTCGTCGGCACCGCGGAGGAGCGCGCCCGCACCGTCGCCCAGCTCTACAACATCGCGGTGCGCCTGTGCATCAAGATCGGCGACAACAACCTCGTGGCCGTCACCGCCGACCGCGCACTGACCGCCGCCCGCCTGGGTGGCGACCCGCTGATCACGGCCGAGGCGCAGCGCATGGTGTCCAGCGCCTGGCGCCGCCAGGGCAGCCTGGCCAGGGCAACGGACATCGTCGTCGTCGCGGCCGACGACCTGCTCGCCGACACCTCTGTCCCCGAAGCGTCCCGCCTGGCCACGCGCGGAGACCTCTACGCCACCGCCGCCTACACCGCGGCGAAGGCGGGCGACAGGGCGTACGCCCACTCCCTCATCACGGAGGCCGCTGACAGTGCTGCCGCTGCGGGCCGGTCCTCCGGCCTGGTGGACGGCATCCAGGGCGTCGGCCTTCACGAGGTCAGTGTGCACTTCGAGCTCGGGGATGCCGGCCGGGCGATCGAGACGGCCCGCACGATCGACCCGGCCGCGCTGCCGACCGCCGAGCGGCAGGCCAGATTCTTCACCGACGTGGCCCGTGCCTTCGACCAGTGGGGCAAGCCGGAGCAGTGCTACCGCGCCCTGCTGGCTGCCGAGGAAGCGGCCCCGCAAGAGCTGCGCAGGGGCGCGGTTCGTGACCTCGCAGCCGGCCTGCTGCGGCACGACCGGCGGCTGCCGGGTGTGCGCGACTTCGCCGCCCGCGCGGGCGTACAGATCGTTTAACCCGTAGTGGGACTACGGGCCGTAGTCCCACTACGGGCTACGGCACCGGTCCGGCAGTTCACTGAGGGGGCCCGTCTCCGGCCGGCGTCAGCCTGACCGGGGCCGGCTACCGAAGCCGTACCGCGTGGCTTCACCGCGCGGCCGTCATCACCTACGCCCCCATGCTGCTCCGACACGGTCTCCCTCTCTCCACCTGCCCGGCTGACGCCGTTCCCCGACCTGCCCGGTCCCGGAGAGGCGATCGCCGTGCGCCCCCGGGACGGCGTGGAAGTCCCGGCCCGTCCCATCTCCCCGTCTCGCGCTTCTCCTTCCGGAGCCGCACCAAGAAGTGGAGCTCAGTGTGATCGCACCCGTCGTCTTCCCCTCGTTCCAGCACGCCTACGTCGCCGTCCTGCGGTACGTCACCGAGACCTACGAGTTCGTCAACTCGGCTCGGGGTAACGACAGCCAGGAGATCATCGGTGCGAGCTTCCGGCTCGCCGATCCCCGCCAGCGGGCCCTGTACCTGACGAGCCGACCGGTCAACCCGGTGTACCACTACGCGGAAGCGCTCTGGTACCTGGGCGGCATGCGGAACCTCGACCTGATCGGGCACTACGCGAACCGCCGCCGGGCCGACTCGCGCGACGGCGTCACCATCGAAGGTTCGTCCTACGGGGCCAGGATCTTCGCTCCCCGTCCAGACGGCGCGCCTTCCGCCTTCGACCAGGCGCTGGAATTGCTGCGGGCCGAGAAGGACAGCAAGCGCGCGTACATGCCGATCTTCGAGGCCCGCGACCTGGACGAGATCGGCCACCCCGACCTGCCCTGCCTGGTCGGCCTCCACCTGCTGGCCCGTGAGGGCTACCTGCACATGGTCACCTACATGCGCGCCAACGACGCCAATCGCGGCATGGTCTGCGACGTCTACTCCTTCACCCTGATCCAGGAGTTCGCCGCCGCGCTCCTCGGACTGCGCCTGGGCTCCTACACCCACCACGTGGGCTCGATGCACGTCGGGCTCCGGGACCTGGAGCGCGCGGGCAGGGTGCTGGACGAGACGGCGGCGAGCTACGCCACGGTGCCCTGCTTCGCGCCGCCGGTGATGCCCGCCGACTCCACGTGGAAGCACATCCGGACCGTCCTGGAGCACGAGGAGCTGCTGCGCGCCAACCGGGTCCAGTACACCCCCAGGGACGTCGCCGGACTGGACCTGCCGCGGTACTGGCAGCGCGTCCTGCTGCTCTTCGAGGCGCACCGGCAGGTGGTCAACTGCCCGGAAGTCCCGGTCGACCAGCGCGTGCTCGACGCGCTGGAGCCAGGCGCGCGCTGGCAGTTCGAGCGCCGCTGGCCGGCCCGCGTCGCAGCCGGGGAGAACACGTGATCCCGCAGCCCGATCAGCACAACCCGCTGCGGGGGGTGGACTGGGCCCGCTGGAGCGTGGTGCTGCTCAAGCCGGACTGCGTGCGCCGGGGCGTGAGTGACCAGGTGCTGGCCCGGCTGGAGCCCGCCGCGACGATCGTCCACCGGCAGCAGGTCCTCGTGGAGGACTGGCAGATCTTCGTCCACTACTGGGACCTGCTGGTCACGCGGGACCGCTTCGAGGTCGACGTTCCCGGCTGCCTGCGCACCACCTACGTGCGACAGCCGGTGGAAGTGGCGCTCGCCTACGGCGAACCCGGCACCCCCGAGCGGCTGCGCAGCCTGCTCGGGCACTTCGACCCCCACCAGGCCGAGCCGGGCACCATCCGCGCCGACCTGGGCACCGACAGCCTCACGGCCGCCCGGGCGCAGCGCCGCCTCGTGGAGAACCTGATCCACACCTCCGACGACCGGCGCGCCGCGCGCCGGGACTTCGGGACGTGGTTCGGCGCCGGCCACCACCAGTTCTTGGAGATCAAGGAGGATCACCGATGACGACCGCCGCCAGGAGGGCCCGGCGCCCGCTGCCCCTGCTGAACGTCGAGCAGATCGCTTCGCTCAAGCCGGAGCTCGCCGAGGTCATCGAGTACCGCAAGAGCGGATTGTCGCTCAACCACATCGTGGGCTGCCCGCTGGACTGCGGGTACTGCGTGCGTCACCTGTTCGACAACTTCGAGCTCAAGACCCCTCGGCGGCTGATGAGCGACGAGGCCGCGGTGGAGTTGCTGACCGGGCACCGGTACTTCCGGCCCCACCGCACGCCGATCCAGATCTTCAACCGGGCGACAGACCCCATGCTCCCGGTCGTCAAGCCGCACACGTTCCGGACGCTGCGGCTGCTGGACGAGCAGGGCCTGACCAACCACGTTCTGATCATCACCAGGTGGCGCGTCGACCCCGAGGACTGCGAGGTCCTGAACGGATTCGAGAACATCCGGCTGACGGTGCTGGTCACGCACTCCGGTATCGACCACCCGGGCATCGAACCGGTGGACTCGGCCATCGCCGCCGCCAGCCTCCAGACGCTCCACCAGCACGCCGAGCGCTACCGCACGGTGCTGTACTGGCGGCCGATCGTGCCGGGTCTCAACGACTCCGACGAGCACATCCAGCGGGCCTTGGAGCTGTCGAGGCACGCCGACGCGACGGTGTTCACCGGGCTGTTCTTCCGCAAGGAGATCGCCGCGTACTACGCGGACCACGGCCTGCCGATGCCGTACGAGGACGTCGCCCGCCGCAAGATCATGCCGGAGGAGTCCGAGCAGCGCATCCTCGACGCCTTCCGCCGGCCCGACGACGGGGCCGAGCCGTACGGGCCGCTGTTCCGGAAGACCAGCTGCGGCGTCGCGTACGCCCACAAGGTGGCCGACTACAACGGGCACTACGGCATCCGGGAGTTGTGCGACATCTGCCCGGCGGCGCAGCTGGGCCTGTGCCGCGATGCCTGGAAGGCCCCCAGTCTGGAAGAGGCCACCGCGGCCGCCCGTGCTCTCGGGGCGACCGGCGACGTTGAGATCACCGAACGCGCCATCATCGTCGAGGGCTTGAACGAGCCGCCGCGCTACTACCTCCAGCACGGCTTCGGCTACCAGGTCCACGACCGTGACAAGCCGCACCGCTACCGCCGCCACGGCCGGGCCGAAATCGGCTGGGCCGACAACAAGTAGGGAACGCTGATGGACTACGGCGCCTGGCCCCGTCTCTTCGTCGTAGACGTGGAGGGCAACGGAGGAACGCCGCCGGACCTGGTGGAGGTCGCAGCGGTCCCTGTGGTCAACGGGATCCCGGTGCCGTCGTCCACACGCTCCACGCTGCTGCGCCCGCCGAACCCCATCACGCCGTTCGCACGGCGGGTGCACGGCATCCGTAACCAGGACGTCGCCACCGCGCCGACCTGGGAGCAGATCGGCCCCCAGGTGCACGCCGACCTGGAAGGCGTGTGGATCGCCGCGCACAACGCCCACGTGGACTACGGCGTGCTGTTGCGGCACATGCCCGACTGGAAGCCGGCCGGGGTGCTGGACACCCTGCGGCTCGCCCGCGCCACCTACCCGAAGGCCCGCCGGTACAGCCTCGACGCGCTGATCGAGCTGACCGCCATCGACCTGGAGTCCATCCCCGGCCAGCGCCACCGGGCCGCCTACGACGCCCACGCAACCGCCCTGCTGCTGCTCTCTCTCGCCGAGCACTACGACACGTGGGACACGCTGCTCGCCGCAGCCGTCCCACCCGGGATGCCCGGCGCCCCCCTTCCCGCTCCGCCCAAGTCCGAGGAACAGACACTGTGGTGACACCGCTTCGCCTCTACATCGCCGGAACGCACTCGACCGGCAAGACCACCATCGCCAGGCGCATCGAGATGGAACTGCGCGCCACCGGCCTCAAGGTCGCCCGCACCGGCGGCTTCGCCAAGCGGGCCGCCGAGCTCGGCCTCCCGAAGATGACGCGCCACACCGCCGCCTCCAGCACGTGGATCATCAACGCCACGGCCAACGCCGCCCTGGAGGCGGAGCTCACCGCGGACGTCGTGATCGTGGACCGCACTCCCTTCGACGCCCTCGCCTACTTCCTGGCGGCGGTCGAGCACCGGGACGAGCGCCCCGACCCCGAAGCGCTGTCCCGTCTGACGGCCCTGGTCCAGCTGGCCAGCCCCCGGCCGGTGGTCTTCCTGGCCACCGTGCTGGACCCGGCTCTGCCGCTGGCCGAACACCCGGGCAAGGACCCCGACTGGGCTGACGCCGCGTTCCGCGAGGCCGTGGACCGGCAGCTCCACCGGGCCTTGAGGGGCTACTCGGTGCCGCACATCACGGTGCCCAGCGACGAGCACGCGGAGACCGTCGAGATGGCCGTCGAGGCGATCGCTGCCGCGTGGGACGTGGCGGCGTGATCACGATCGCGGGTAAGACAGTCCCGCGCCTGGGCCTGGGCACCCTGCGCCTGACCGGCCCCGGCACCTGGGGCGAGCCGGCCGACATGGTCGGTGCCGCCGCACTGCTGCGCGAGGCCGTTCACGACCTCGGCATCCTGCACGTCGACACCGCCGACGCCTACGGCCCGCACACCGTCGAGGAACTGATCCGCCGCGCGCTGCACCCCTACCCCGAGCAGCTGCTGCTGGCCACGAAGGTCGGCATGGTGCGGCCCGCCCCGAACGTCTGGCGCCCGCTGGGCCGGCCCGAGTACCTGCGCGCCGCCGTGGAGGCGTCCCTGCGCCGCCTGGGCACCGAGCGGATCGATCTGTGCTACCTGCACCGGGTGGACCCCGCGGTCCCGCTGGCCGATCAGGTCGGCGAGCTGGAGGAGCTGCGGGCCGCAGGTAAGGTCGCCGCCATCGGCCTGTCCAAGGTGACCCCTGAGCAGATCCGCGAGGCCGGCAAGCTAGTGGCGGTCGCCGCCGTGCAGAACTGCCTGAACGCCGCCGAACCGGACGATCCGGCGTTGGCGTACTGCCTGGACAACGGCATCCCGTACGTGCCGTACCGGCCGCTGAACGCCGGCCTGCTGCCCGATCCGGCGGAGGCCCTGCGGTGGCTGCTGGACCTCGGCCCGTTGGTGGCGCCGATCCCCGGCACCGCGGACCCTGCCCACCTGCGCGCGCTCTTCGCGCCCGCGACCTGAGCAGCGGGTACTCGATGCCGAAGCCCTGGAAGCCCCGCGAGGAGTTCGTCAAGACGCTGCCCCGAACCCTGCACGGCTGCGGCGTGCTGCTCTTCGACCCCGACGGGAAGCTGCTGCTCGTGCACGACTCCTACAGCGCGGGCCGGGCTGCCAAGGGCTGGCTGCAGCGCTGGTGGGCGCCGGGCGGTCTCCTCGAAGACGGCGAAGCCCCGAGGAGGCGGCGCGGCGGGAGGTCCTGGAGGAGACCCGGCCTGCGGCTCGACTGCCGGCTCTGCCCGGTCGGCGTGGACTCCTGCCGCCGGCCGAGGGCGCCGACTGCCCTTGCCGCCGGCCAGGACCAGGGCAACGGCCCGGGCGGGCAGGGAGACGAGCGTGCTGCTGTAGTACGGGGCGATGGTGTCGGTGGTGCTCCGTTCGGTCACGGGGGTCCTCCCGGGTGGCGGTGGGTGAGCGTGGGGGTACCGGCCCGCCCACCCCGGGATCACAGGAGGTTCAGCACGTCCAGGGCGAGGTAGGCGGCGGCGGTATCGGTCATCTCGCCGCGGCGGAGCACGCTGCGGCGGAACTCCGCGAGGTCGAGGGTGACGACGTCGATGAACTCGGTGCGTTCGGGGGTCGGTTCGGCGACCTTGACGCAGCCGGTGGCGAAGAAGGCGAAGCGGCGGGCGTTGGAGTAGGCGTCCAGCCAGTACGGGCCGGCGGCGTGGACCTCGCCCCGGTAGCCGGTCTCTTCGAGCAGTTCCCTGGCGACGGCGGCCAGCGATTCCTCTCCGGGCTCCAGGAAGCCGCCGGGCAGTTCGTAGAGCACCTGGTCCGGGCCGGGCCGGTATTGGCGGGCGAGGATGACCTGCTGGTCGGTGGTGAGGGCGAGGACCGCTCCGGCCGGGCGCTCGGCTTTGAGGTAGAACTCCTCCTTCCGGCCGTCGGGCAGCTCGAACTCGACGCGGTCCACGGACCTGCCGAACTTGCTGAACACGGTGGTGCGTTCGATCTCGCGCCACGACGCGGTGGTGGTGTCGGTCGTCATGGCCAGGACTGTACGGCCCCGCCCCGGGCACGGGTGGCCGTTCCGCCGTTGCTTGTCGGCCGGTGCCTGGTAGCCGGCGGGGCATGTCCGCCGGCCCGGGTTGGTGACCGCGGCCAGGTCGAGCCGGTTGGCCTTGTTCGGCGCGAACCAGCCGTAGGGGTTCACCTGGGTCCGGAACAGCGGGGACAGCGCCCGCCGGGCCGCGTCGGTGAGGCTGTCGGCCCACTTCGGCTCCGCCGGCACCTCCTGCAGCAGGGTGTCCCGCTGCCCCGCTGGCCTCCTAGACGGCGACGAAGCGGCGGTTGCCGTCGGCGGCAAGGATGCGGCCGAAGCGCATGCCGGGGAAGTGCGCGGCGACCAGTAGGTCCTCGGTGTCGGCGGCCTCGTCGGCGATGCGGTTGCGCACCGCGGACGCGGCTGCCGGGTCGACGTCCCAGATCACCTGCCAGTCGCGCTCACCGAACTGGACCACCGAGTGGACGACGTCGCCCAGGAGCAGCGCCCGGCGTCCGCCGGAGGAGAGCACGTACACGGTGGTGCCGGGGGTGTGGCCGGGCAGGTGGAGGGCGTCGATGCCGGGGGCGAGGGTGAAGTCGGCGTCGAACAGCTCCAGTCGGCCTTCCAGCGGGGTGAGTTTGGCGACGGCCGCGGGAGTCGCGGCCGGCCCGGTGACGAAGTGCTGCCAGTCGGCGCGGTGGGCACGGTAGGTGGCGCGCGGGAAGACCGGCCGACCGTCGACCGCGGCCCAGCCGACGTGGTCGAAATGGAGGTGTGTGAAGACCACATCGGTCACGTCCTGGGGCGCGACGCCCTGGGCGGCGAGCGAGTCCAGCAGTGCGCCCCCGCGGTAGCGGCCGTCGTCGAACGGGCCGACCCCGGCGTCCACCAGGACGGTCCGCTGCCCGCTGCGCACCAGGAAGCCACCGAGCGGCAGGTTCAGGGTGCCGTCCGGCTCCCGGTGGTGGTCATGGCAGGCCCACGGGTCGTCCGTGCCGGGGCGGGTGAGGATCTCGGCGGCGGTCTCGGTACCCACCCCGTCCATGACCGCCAGAACCTCGATGTCGCCGATCTTCACGTACAAGCCCTTCCGTAACCGTCCGTCATGGGCCCGCTGTGGAAGCGGTGTCCGCTTGCGGGGTCGTTCGGCTGCAACCGACCCCGGTGGCCGGGCATTCCCCGGGGAACACGGAACCTGCGCGGAGCATCGCCAGGTTCGCGGTGATCGACAGCGGACCCGACGTCACCGTCGCAGGCCCCGCGGAGACGGAGTGACTCTGCGGGGCCTGCGAGGGTGATCGGCTCGGCGCCGGATCAGCCGAGCTTGCTGTTCTTCCAGTTCCAGCTCTTGACGGGGTCGGTGCTGCTGTCCCAGGCCAACTGCGGAGAGTTGAGGCCGGTGCCGGTGCTGGTGAGGGTCCACAGGCCGGTGCGGCTGGCGTCCCCGGTCTTGCCGTAGTCGTAGGCGATGGCGATGTCGGCCTTGCCGTCACCGTTGAAATCACCGGCGACCAGCTTGCTGGCGTTCCAGTTCCAGCTCTTCACCGCATCGGTGGCGCTGTCCCAGACCTGCTTGGGGCCGGCGAACCCGGCGCCGGTGCTGGTGAAGGTCCACAGACCGGTGCGGCTGATGTCCCCGGTCTTGCCGTAGTCGTAGAGGACGCCGATGTCGGCCTTGCCGTCACCGTTGAAGTCGCCTGCGGTCACCTTGCTGGCGTTCCAGTTCCAGCTCTTGACGGGGTCGGTGCTGCTGTCCCAGACCTGCTTGGCGCTGGAGAAGCCGGCGCCGGTGCTGGTGAAGGTCCACAGGCCGGTGCGGCTGGCGTCCCCGGTCTTGCCGTAGTCGTAGGCGATGGCGATGTCGGTCCTGCCGTCACCGTTGAAGTCACCGCTGACGGGCCTGCTGGCGGCCCAGTTCCAGCTCTTGACGGGGTCGGTGCTGCTGTCCCAGACCTGCTTGGCGCTGGAGAAGCCGGCGCCGGTGCTGGTGAAGGTCCAGAGTCCGGTGCGGCTGGCGTCTCCGCTCTTGCCGTAGTCGTAGAGGACACCGATGTCGGCCTTGCCGTCACCGTTGAAGTCACCGACAACGGGCTTGTTGTTGGCCCAAGTCCAGCTGCTGACGGGGTCGGTGGAGCTGTCCCAGGCCGGCTGCGGGCCGGTGAAGCCGCTGCCCGTGCTGGTGAAGGTGTAGAGCCTGGTGCGGTTACGGCCGTCGTCGGTACGGCCCAGGTCGTAGAGCACCCCGATGTCGGCCTTGCCGTCACCGTTGAAGTCACCGACCGTCACCTTGCTGGACGCCCAGTTCCAGCTGTCCGAACCGCTGTCCCACACCCGTTGCGGGGAGGTAAAACCGCTCCCCTTGCTGGTGAACGTCCACAGACCCGAGTGGTTGCGCTCCCCGTCCTTGCCGTAGTCGTACAGCACCGCGACATCGTCCCGGCCGTCACCGTCGAAATCACCCTTGATCCGGGTGGCCGGGTTCTGCTCCGGGTCGGTGGGGGTGGGGGTGGGGGTGGGAACGTCGGGGAAGGGCGGTTCGCTGTCGTCGCCCAGGCCCGTGCCCTGCCAGCAGTTCGGCCAGGCATTCACGCCCTGGGCCGCGAGCACCTTCTCCGCGATCCTGATCTGCTGTTCCTTGGTGGCCTGGTAGGCGAACGGCGCGTAATCCGTCCCGCCGAACCCCTCCCAGGTGCTCGGAATGATCTGCAGGCCACCGCCCAGGTTCGTTCCGCTGTGGTAGCTCCAGTCGCCCTCGCTCTCGCACTTCGCCACCTTGTCCCAGGTGGCGACCGAGGCAGCGTGGGCCGGGGCGGAAGGCGTCAGGGAGAGGCCGGCTGCGGCCAGTGCCACGGCCGCGGTGGTGACGAGCGGGTGTTTCCTGATGTTCGGTAAACGCATGTTCTGAAGGTCTCCATCCGTCGACGGGCGCGCTCAGCCGACCTTGCTGTTCTTCCAGTTCCAGCTCTTGACGGCGTCGTTGGCGCTGTCCCAGACCTGCTGCGGGGAGTTGAAGCCGGTACCGCTGCTGCTGAGGGTCCACAGGCCGGTGCGGCTGATGTCCCCGGTCCGGCCGTAGTCGTAGAGGACGCCGATGTCGGCCTTGCCGTCGCCGTTGAAGTCGCCGGCGACCAGCTTGCTGGCGTTCCAGTTCCAGCTCTTCACCGCATCGGTGGCGCTGTCCCAGGCCAGCTTGGGGCCGGCGAATCCGGCGCCGGTGCTGGTGAGGGTCCAGAGACCGGTGCGGCTGGCGTCCCCGGTCTTGCCGTAGTCGTAGGCGATGGCGATGTCGGCCTTGCCGTCGCCGTTGAAGTCACCGCTGACGGGCTTGCTGGCGGCCCAGTTCCAGCTCTTGACGGGGTCGGTGCTGCTGTCCCAGACCTGCTTGGCGCTGGAGAAGCCAGCGCCGGTGCTGGTGAAGGTCCACAGGCCGGTGCGGCTGATGTCCCCGGTCTTGCCGTAGTCGTAGAGGACGCCGATGTCGGCCTTGCCGTCGCCGTTGAAGTCACCGCTGACGGGCTTGCCGGCGGCCCAGTTCCAGCTCTTCACCGCATCGGTGGCACTGTCCCAGGCCAGCTTGGGGCCGGCGAACCCGGTGCCCGTGCTGGTGAAGGTCCAGACAGCGGTGCGGTTGGCGGTGTCGGCGGCCTGGCCGTAGTCGTAGACCACGCCGATGTCGGCCTTGCCGTCACCGTTGAAGTCGCCGACCACGGGCTTGCTGGTCGCCCAGTTCCAGCTGCTGACGGCGTCGGTGGAGCTGTCCCAGGCCGGCTGCGGGCCGGTGAAGCCGCTGCCCGTGCTGGTGAAGGTGTAGAGCCTGGTGCGGTTGCGACCGTCGTCGGTACGACCCAGGTCGTAGAGCACCCCGATGTCGGCCTTGCCGTCACCGTTGAAATCGCCGACCGTCACCTTGCTGGACGCCCAGTTCCAGCTGTCCGAACCGCTGTCCCACACCTGCCGCGGAGCGTTGAAACCGGCCCCCTTGCTGGTGAACGTCCACAGACCCGAGTGGTTGCGCTCACCGTCCTTGCCGTAGTCGTACAGCACCGCGACGTCATCCCGACCGTCACCGTCGAAATCACCCTTGACCCGGGACGAGTCCTCCTGCGCGGCGACGACGGGCTGCGTACCGGCCGGGCCGACGTCGATGTAGTTGCGGTCGATGTTGAGCGTCACGCCGCCGTAGGTCTCGTCCACCTCGCCGCGGTACTGGTGGACGCGCTGCCGGTTGGACCAGAAGCCGGGCCCGGGGAGTCCCATGGACGAGTCCGAGACGTCGGCCTGGTAGTTCCAGTTGGCGGACCAGACCACGTCCGGGCCGGCGTAGTCGGAATCGCCGGCCACCGAGGCGAGGTCCTGCACACCGCTCCGGACCCCGGCGTAGACACCGGACCGGTAGCCGCGCTCGCGCACCCGGCTGCTCCAGCCCGACAGGTAGTCCAGGACCCGGTCCCGGTAGGACCGGTCGTCGTAGTGCTCCATGTCGTTGTAGATGACCGTGCCCGGCCCGAACCCCAGGTCGGCGGCCTTGGCGACGGCGGTGTCCGCGGACTCCCGGCCCTGGTTGACGGCGTCGGTCGGTGAGATGTCGTAGGCCTGACGGTCCACGAAGATCGGCAGCGGGTACCAGCCGTTCGAGGTCTGTTCGCGCACCCAGTCGGGGGTGAGCTCGGGCTGCTTCGAACAACCCAGGTGGCGCCCGCCGATGTAGATGCCCACGGACCGGTACGGCGACGCCTTCCAGGCGTTCATCGTGCTGGGCGACGGGGCCGTGCAGGCGTCGAAACCCGGTCCGGTGTAGCCGGTGTCGGCCACGACGGCGGGCTGCGCCGTGAGCGCGCCGAACGCCTTGGGCACGGGAGCCGGAGCGGGCGCAGGAGCGGGAGCCGGTGCCGGAGCGGCGGGCTTGGCAGCCGTGGCGTCGATCCGGGCGTTGCCGAGGATGGCGGCGACGGTCGCGTTGGAGGACGCACCGTACGCGGCGGTCACCAGCACCCCGGCGCCTTCGACGGCCACCCGCGACTCCTGATCGGAGCCCACCAGCAGCGTGCGCGGCATCGCCGCGCCCTGCGGGACGCGCAGGACGTCGGAGGCCTGCCGGCCGACGGTCCCGGGGATCGGTTCCAGGAGCAGGGCGTCCGTCTTGTCGACCACGAGGTGGGGCGGGCAGGCCTGTTCGGCACCGGGGTGCCCCAGGTAGACGGTGTGCCGGTCGAAGCGGACACAGGTGTCCGGGGCCTTTTCCAGGTCGACGACCGTCCATGTGGAGGGCACGTCGAGGGTGAGGCCGTGGTAGGTCACGGCCGTGGTGGCGTCCCGGTGCGGCGTCGCGGGCGCGGCTTGGGCCTGCTGGGCGAGCCCTGGTGCGACCAGGGCGAGCAGGGCGGTCGAGACGGCGAGGGCTCGGCCGCGTTTCTTGGGCAGTTGCATGGGGGGTGACTCTCCATCTGGGCCGTGTCGGGCCGGCATCCGGGCCGTGTCGGGCCGGCGGATGCCGGTGGGTCCCGGTGGGTGCCTGCGGGTTTGGGGAACGGCACGCGGAGGGACGCCGTGCGCGGACGGCGTCCCTCCGCGGCCGTGCGGATCAGCCGAGCTTGCTGGCGTTCCAGTTCCAGCTCTTGACGGCGTCCTTGCTGCTGTCCCAGGCCAGCTGCGGGGAGCTGAGGCCGGTGCCGGTGCTGCTGAGGGTCCACAGACCGGTGCGGCTGGCGTCCCCGTCCTTGCCGTAGTCGTAGAGGACACCGATGTCGGCCTTGCCGTCACCGTTGAAGTCACCGGCGGTCAGCTTGCTGGCGTTCCAGTTCCAGCTCTTGACGGCATCGTTGCTGCTGTCCCAGAGCTTCTTGGGGCCGGTGAAGCCGGCGCCGGTGCTGTTGAAGGTCCAGACGGCGGTTCGGCTGGCGTCCCCGTCCTTGCCGTAGTCGTAGAGGACACCGATGTCGGCCTTGCCGTCGCCGTTGAAGTCACCGCTGACGGGCTTGCTGGCGGCCCAGTTCCAGCTCTTCACGGCGTCGTTGCTGCTGTCCCAGACCTGCTGCGGGGAGTTGAAGCCGGTGCCGTTGCTGCTGAGGGTCCAGAGCCCGGTACGGCTGATGTCGCCCTTCTGGCCGTAGTCGTAGAGGACGCCGATGTCGGTCCTGCCGTCACCGTTGAAGTCACCGACCACGGGCTTGCTGTTGGTCCACTTCCAGCTCTTCACCGCATCGGTGGCACTGTCCCAGGCCAGCTTGGGGCCGGCGAATCCGGCGCCGGTGCTGGTGAAGGTCCAGACAGCGGTGCGGTTGCCGGTGTCGAACTGGCCGTAGTCGTAGACCACGCCGATGTCGGCCTTGCCGTCACCGTTGAAGTCGCCGACCACGGGCTTGCTGGTCGCCCAGTTCCAGCTGCTGACGGCGTCGGTGGAGCTGTCCCAGGCCAGCTGCGGGCCGGTGAAGCCGCTGCCCGTGCTGGTGAAGGTGTAGAGCCTGGTGCGGTTGCGACCGTCGTCGGTACGACCCAGGTCGTAGAGCACCCCGATGTCGGCCTTGCCGTCACCGTTGAAATCGCCGACCGTCACCTTGCTGGACGCCCAGTTCCAGCTGTCCGAACCGCTGTCCCACACCTGCCGCGGAGCGTTGAAACCGGCCCCCTTGCTGGTGAACGTCCACAGACCCGAGTGGTTGCGCTCACCGTCCTTGCCGTAGTCGTACAGCACCGCGACGTCATCCCGACCGTCACCGTCGAAGTCACCCTTGATCCTGCTGGTGTCGTCGGTGGCGACGGGCGTCACCTCGTCGTCCACGATGGAGTTGAGCCGGATCGGCTCGTACTCGTCCTGGTGGTTGAAGTAGGGGTACGGGATGACGTGGTGGAAGACACCGCGGCTGTTGAACTCGTAGCCCCAGTAGGACGACTTGTCGGCGTCGGCCCACTTCTCGAAGAGGACGACGTGCCCGTACCGGCCCGGGTTGGGGTTGTCGAGGGCGTCACCGGGCTTGAGCTCGTCCTTGGTGATCCTGTGGGCGATGCCCTCGGGGATGAACGAGTCGGTGGTCTCGCCGGGACCGGGCAGGCCCCACGCCATGGAGACGTATCCGGAGCAGTCGGTGCGCCAGCCCTGGTACGTTTCGCCCCCCATGCTGTACTCCAGGCCCTGGTCCACCCAGGTGGCGGCGCGCTTGAGGGTCTCGCTGCGGGTGATGGGCTTGGCGGCGGCGAGCTGCGCGGCCAGGCCGTTGCTGCGGAGTTGGGAGGTGGGGGTGCCCTGGCCGGCGCTGGGGTAGTCCGCGGACGGACTCGCCGAGTCGACCGCGGCGGTACCGGGCCCGGCACCGGGCCCGGCGACGGCCGCGGGGGCGGCGGCGACCGCACCGAAGGCGAGGGCGGTCGTCACCAGAGCGGCGACGGACGAACTACGGGCTATGAGGGAGAGCTTCATGTCGTCCTTGCTGTTTTCGGGCAGCCTTCGGCGTGCCGAGGTGTGTGGTGAACTCCCGTGTGGAGTGGTGTCGTTCGGACGGGGACCGGTCCCCCGGTGCCGGCGGGTTCTCCGGTGCTTGATCGACTCACTCACCTTTGCAGGCGTCAGAAACCGTCAACAGTGGCAATATTGACGATTGACGAACGATTCCTGCCAGGCCGGCATCCCGCCTCGCCGGCTCCCGTCAACCACCTCCGGAATCGGTGACGGCGGGCGGCTTCTGGGACAGGATCGGGAACTTTCCCGCACCGGGCCGTGAACGAACTCCCCGTACGGTGAGCACACATCAGTCGCCCGCACCGGCCCACCGACAGCAGGAGCACCCCATGCGCACGCGCCGCCTCGCCCTGACCGCCGCCGCCGTCGCGGCACTCGCCGCCACCGCGACGGCCTGCGGACCGGACGACTCGGACGCGGGCTCCACCGCCGCGAGCCCCGCGGCGACCGTCGCGGCACCCGCCCCGGCCACGCCGGGCTCGGCGGCGCCGGGCTCGGCGGCACCGGGCTCGGCCGCGCCGACGAAGGCTCCCGCCGACCCCCGGTCCTCGGCCCCCTCCTCCCCCGCCGCCACCGACAAGGGCGGGTCCGGCCAGGCCTGCCGCGCCAACGACCTGGTCTTCGGCGCGAAGACCGAATCCCAGGCCGGCGGCTACATCCTGATCACGGCCAAGGCCAAGCCGGGCATCACCTGCACGCTCCCCGCGGCCCACCCCACCATCGCGTTCGGCTCGGGCGGCATCGAGGCCACCGCCGCCGAGCACACCACCGGCGAGCCGATCACCCTGAGCGGCGCCAAGACCGCGTACGCGGGTGTCCAGGCGAAGACGACCAAGGGCAACCAGGCGGTCCAGTTCACCGACGTCATCATCGCCATCGGCAACGCCGACCCGAACCCGGCCGGCCTCCCCGTCGGCCCCACCCCGGTCGACAAGCCGATCGTCACCAACTGGCACGCCGTCGCGAAGGACGCCGTCCCCGGCATCTGACCGAAACGCCGCGCCGGGCCGTGACCCGAAGGTCACGGCCCGGCGCGGCGTTCGGCCGGCTCCGGTCAGGAAGCGGCGGGCAGGAGGGCGGCGATCTCGTCCAGGACCCGGGCCGCCGGTGCCGGGTCGACCAGCCACTTGAGGTGGCTGCCGGTGAGCGTACGGACGTCGTACGGGTTCTCCGGCGTCAGCGCGTCGCCCTCGCGGATCATCCGGTCCTGCATGGCGAGCGGCACGCCCGCGTCCTCGGTCAGCCGGACGTACGACTTGGGGATCCGCCCCCAACTGTCGCGCTGCGCCCGGTCGTCGGGCCCGCCGGCGTCCAGGTTCTCGTCGGGCTGGAAGGTGTTGAGGAAGACCAGGAGCTCCTCGTCCGTGCCGTCGGCGAGGAAGGCCGCCTTGAAGGCCGCGAGGACGCCGGGGTCGGCGGTACGGAAGTTGGAGCGCAGCAGGCCGAGTTCGGCCGGGTCGGCGACCATGGCCGCCATCATCCCGGTGGCGTCGACGGTGGCCATCTCGGGCTCGGCGTAGTAGGCGCTGACGTCGAGGTCGACGGGGCACCAGGAGGAGACGTAGACGATGCGGTCGATCAGGTCGGGCCGCCGGTTGGCCGCGGCGGTGGCCGTGACGCCGCCGCGGCTGTGCGAGACGAGGATGACGGGCCCGTTGCGCTTGGCCCGCTCCAGGATCCCGATGAGGTGCGCGGCGTTGTCGGCGAGTGTGACGCCCTTGATGGCCCCGGGCGTGGTGGCGAGTCCGGCGAGGTCCTGCGGCGCCTGGTAGGCCACCGGGTAGGTGGCGGCGAACCCGTGCCCGGGAGGTCGACGGCCACCGACCGGTGCCCGAGGAGGCCGAGTTCGGCCTGCAGCGGCGCGAAGGAGAAGGAGTTCGCGAAGGCTCCGTGAACCAGTACGAACGTCGGTTGCATCTGTCCACACTCCATGGAGGCGTCGGCGGTCAAGCACGGATCCACGGGGGCGGCGTACGGACGGCCCCCCGCCATCCGGCGGTTCACCCTACTCAACGAAGATCATCTCCACTACCCCGAGCCGGTCGGCTCAGGTCTGCGCGGTGGCCGTCAGGTCTGCGCGGTGGCCGTCAGGTCTGCGCGGTGGCCGTCAGGGGGTCGAGGGCGGCGGCGCGGCGGGCCGGGGCGGTGGCGGCGAGGACGGCGATGGCGAGGGATGCGGCGCAGGCCAGCAGCAGGGTGCCCCAGGGCAGGGCCAGGGTGTAGTGGTCGACCGCGCCGGTGGCCAGCGGGCCGACGGCCCAGGCGCCGGCCAGGCCGGCGGCCAGGCCGAGCAGGGTGCCGAAGGCGGCGACGGTGACCGCCTCCAGACGGATCATCCGCCGGACGTCCGCGCGGTCCAGGCCGACGGCGCGCAGCAGGCCGATCTCGCGGGTGCGTTCCGCGACCGACACGGCCAGGGTGTTGACGATGCCGAGCGCGCCGATCACGGCGCCGACCGCGAGCATCCCGTACAGGACGGCCAGCAGGTCGCCCATGGTGCCGGCGGCCTCGCGGACGAGCTGGGCGCGGTCCTGGACCTTCAGCAGCGGGCTGTTGCCGACGGCGGTGCGCAGGCGCTGCTGCATCGCCGGCGAGGCGGCGTCGGCACCGCCACCGGTGCCGGCTTCGGTGCGGACGAGGATCCGCTGGACGGAGCCCGGCAGGTGGCTGTCGGGTGCCACCTCGGCGCGGGCGGCGAGCACGTCGTGCGCGGTCGGGTCGTCCTGGTAGACGCCCACGACGGTGTACGGCCGGGTGTCCGAGGAGCGGCCGATCCGGGCGTCGAGGCGGTCGCCGGGGCTCAGGTGGTGCTCGCGGGCGACGGTGGCGGAGACGGCGATCCGGCCCGGGCCGAGGTCCTGGAGGGAGCCGCCGGTCAGGTGGAGCCGGACCACCGTGCCCGCCGTGTCGGAGGTGCCCACCGCGCCGGGGTCGATGCCCGCGACCTGCAGGACCGTGCCGCCGGTGATCATGGTGGAGTCCGTGACGGCGCTCGCCGTCCGCACCCCGGGGGTCTCGGCCACCCGCCGGACGGCGGCCTGGTCGATGCCGTCCGTGGTGGAGCGGGAGCCGATCACGTAGTCGGCGAGGAGCCCGGCCGCGGCCCGGTGGTCGAGGGCACGCGCGGCGGAGTTCCCGATAGTGGCGAGCCCGGTGACGAGCGCGGTGCTGACCAGCAGGGTGGCGGCGGTCGCGGCGGTGCGCCGCGGGTCGCGCAGCGCATTGTCGCGGGCGAGGCGCCCGGCGACGCCGAGGCGGCCGGTGAGCCCGCCGAACGCGCGGATCACCGGGGCGGCGAGCACCGGCGCGAGCGCGATCAGGCCGCAGCCGAGGGCGGCGAGGGCGAGCATCGCGGTGCGCAGGTTCTCCTCCGAGGCGTCCTTGGCACCGCGCAGCGAGACCAGGAGGACGGCGCCGAGGACGGCGAGGGCCAGGCCTGCCACGGCGCGCAGCGTCAACCGGCGTGCGGGCGGCGGCTGTTCGGCCGTCCGCAGGGCCTCGATGGGAGCGATCCGGGCCGCCCGTCGGGACGGCAGCCACGCGGCGGGCACGGTGACGCCGACCCCAACGGCGAGCGCCGCGAGGACGGACCCCGGGCCGATCACCAGCGGGCCGCGGGGCAGCCCGTCGCCGAGCAGGTCGGGCAACACCGACGCGATGGCGAGGCCGAGCAGGAACCCGGCCGCGGATGCGAGGAGCCCGACCAGCAGGGCTTCCAGGAGGACGGAGCGCGCCACCTGGCGGCGCTGGGCGCCGATCGCCCGCAGCAGAGCGATCTCCCGGCTGCGCCGGGCCACCAGCATGGTGAAGGTGTTGACGATGAGGAAGGAGGCGATGAACAGCGAGATTCCGGCGAAGACCAGTGGCAGCTTCTCGTAGCCGCGGGTCAGGGTGTCGACCAGGATGGCCTGTTGGGCGGCCTGGGCGGCACCGGTGGTGGCCTCGGCGCGGTCGGCGGGCAGGACGGCGGCGACCCGGCGGGCGAGCTCGTACGGGTCGGTGCCGGGCGCGGCGGCGAGGTCGATGCCGGTGTAGTGGCCCGGGGTGGCGAACAGCTGTTGGGCGGTCGCCCGGTCGAACAGGACGAGGGTGCCGCCGGCCGTCACCCGGGTGTCGGTGGTGGTGACGATGCCGACGAGCCGTTTGGTCATGGCCGGCCCGTCGGTGGCGAGCGTAACCCGGTCGCCGATCCTCAGCCGGCCGGCGGCGGCGGTGCCGCGGTCCACGGCGAGTTCGTCGCCGTCCTTCGGGGCGCGGCCCTCGGCCAGCGGGTAGCGGCTGTCGGTGCCGTCCCGTCCGGGGACGTAGGCGGCGGCCTGGTTCGCCGAGCGCGCACCGACCCGCAGCGGGGTGCCGTCGGCCGCGTTCAGGACGGCCGAGCCGTCGGCGGTCGGCCGGGCAGCGGCGACGCCGGGGAGGTCGGCCAGCTTCCGGGCGAGCGAGTCGTCGAGCGGGTCGGGCTGCAGACCCGCCGCGGCCCCCGGCGGGGGTGTCCTGGCCGTCACGGTGACCGCGATGTCGGCGAAGTTCCGTGAGGCGGCGGCGCGGTGGGCCGCGGCGGTGGAGTCCGCGAACACGAGGGTGCCGGACACGAACGCGACGCCGAGGCAGACCGCGAGCACGGTCATGGCCAGACGGGCCTTGTGGGCCAGAGCGTTGCGCAGGGCCGTTTTCAACATGGGCGTCTTCCTGGGAAGTCGGGAGTCGGTCTGGGGAGCCGGTGGGGTCAGCGGGCGGCGGCGCGCGCGTCGAAGCTGCGCATCACGTCCAGCACCCGCTCCGGGGTGGGGCGCACCAGCTCGTCCACCAGGCGGCCGTCGGAGAGGAAGACCGCGCGGTCGGCGTACGCGGCGGCGACCGGGTCGTGGGTGACCATGACCACGGTCTGGCCCAGTTCGCGGACGGAGTCGCGCAGGAAGCCGAGGACCTCCGTCCCCGCGCGGGAGTCGAGGTTGCCGGTGGGCTCGTCGGCGAAGACGACCGCGGGCCGCCCGGCCAGGGCGCGGGCGACGGCGACGCGCTGCTGCTGCCCGCCGGACAGCTCGGCGGGCCGGTGGTGCAGGCGTTCGGCGAGGCCGACCATGGCGAGCACGCGGTCCAGCCAGCGCTGGTCGGGGCCGCGCCCTGCGATGGCCAGCGGCAGGGTGACGTTCTCCAGCGCGGTGAGGGTGGGCAGGAGGTTGAACGCCTGGAAGACGAAGCCGATCCGGTCCCGGCGCAGCCGGGTGAGCTGCCGGTCGTCCAGCGTGCCGAGCTCGGTGGTGCCGATGCGCACCGAGCCGGAGGTGGGCGTGTCCAGCCCGGCGAGGCAGTGCAGCAGGGTGGACTTGCCGCAGCCGGACGGGCCCATGATCGCGGTGAACTCGCCCTCCCGGAAGCCGACGCTCACCCCGTCCAGGGCGGTGACGCGGGTGTCGTGGGCGCCGTAGACCTTCGTCAGGTCGGTGGTGGCGGCGGCGATCCCGGGGGCGGCGCTCGGGCCAGGGGGTCGAGGGTCACGGGGGCTCCTTCTCGGTGCGGGGCTCGGGGGCTGCACGTCGAAGGCTGTCGGGGAAGGTATCGGGGGCCCGGGCCGCGGTGTATCGGCCGGCGCTCCGGTTCGTATCGGTTCTGCGCGCGCGGCGTCGTTCGCGGGCCGCCGCGGTGTCCGCCGCCGGACGGCGGCCGTCAGTCCGGCGGCAGGGAGAGGGTGGCGACGGCGCCGCCGTCCGGGGCGTTGTCCAGGCGCAGTTCGGCGCCGAGCAGCCGGGCCTGGCCGAACGCGATGGTCAGACCGAGGCCGTGGCCCGCGCCGCGCTCCCGGGCGCCCGTGTGGAAGCGGCGCGGGCCGTGGCGCAGCAGGTCGGCCGGGAAGCCGGGGCCGTGGTCGCGCACGACGACCGTCCGTCCGGCGAGGCCGACGGTGACGCTGACCGGGGCGGCGCCGTGGCGGTGGGCGTTGACGACGAGGTTTCCGACGATGCGTTCCAGCCGGCGCGGGTCGGTCTCCACGTGGACGGTGCCCTCGTCTTCCCCCGTCGTCTCCCCTTCGACCGTCACCTCGGCGTCGTGGCCGGTGCGCGCGACCGCCTCCGCGACGACCGCGCCGAGCGGTACCCGGGCGCGGACCGGCTGTTCGGCGCCGGCGTCGAGGCGGGAGATCTCCAGCAGGTCCTCGACCAAGCCGCGCAGGTCGCGCACGCGGGCGCGGAGCAGGTCCTCCGTCTCGCCGGGCGGCAGCAGGTCGACGGCGGCGACCAGGCCACCGACGGGGGTGCGCAGTTCGTGGGCCACGTCCGCGGTGAACTGCCGCTCGATGCCCAGGCGCCGGCCGAGGCTGTCGGCCATGAGGTCGACGGCGGCGGCGATGTCGGCGACCTCGTCGCGGCCCTTGGTCGGCCCGGTGCGGGCGTCGAGGTCCCCGGCGGAGATCCGGCCCGCGGTCTCGGAGACGCGCCGCAGCCGGCGGCCGAGCAGGCCGGCCCCGTACACCGCCAGGGGCACGGCGGCCGCGAGGGCGACCAGCGAGGCCACCGTCACGGTCACGTCGAGGCGGCTCAGGGTGTGCAGTTCGGGGTTCGTGTTGATCCGGACGGCGAGCACCGGGCTGCCCGGCCCGGCGGTGCGCTGGGCGCCCCAGACGCTCGGCCCGAGGTTCCCGTGGACGGCGGGATCGTAGGCCGTGTGCCGGTCGTCGTCGGCCGGGGCGCGCAGGGCGGCGGGCAGTCCGGGCGGGTCGAGCTCGGCGCCGTCCGCGAGCGCGCCGGTGCGGCGGTAGACGTCCATGGCCGAGTAGACCGTGTTGAACGCCTGGGCCTCGGCGCGGCTGCGGATGTCCTGCGCGGTCCACAGGTGCACCAGCACGCCGACGGCCGCGGCGACCAGGCAGGCGGTGAGGGCGGCCAGGGCGGCGATCTTCCAGCGCAGGGAGGTACGGCTCCGGGGCGTGCGGCGGCGAAGGGCTCGCACCGGGCTCAGCGCCTGAGCTTGTAGCCGAAGCCGCGGACCGTCTCGATCCGGTCGCGGCCCAGCTTGCGGCGCAGCCGCTGCACGCACAGGTCGACGACCCGGCTGTCCCCGTCCCAGCCGTAGTCCCAGACGTCGCGCAGCAGGGTGTGCCGTTCCAGCACGACGCCCGGGCGGGCGGCGAATTCGAGGAGCACCTTCAGTTCCGTCGGGGTCAGCGCCACGGGCTTGCCGGCGACGGAGACCTCCATGCCGGCGGTGTCGATGACGAGGTCCCCGAAGGTGAGGACGTCCTCCGCCGGGGCGGCGGCCGGTCCCGGACCCGCTTCCGCCCCTGGTTCCGGCCCTGGTTCCGACCCCGGGTGCGGCGCGTACGTCGCCCGCCGCAGCAGCGAGCGGATCCGCGCGACGAGCACGAAGGTGTCGACGGGTTTGACCACGTAGTCGTCCGCCCCGGCCTCCAGCCCGGCGACGACGTCCAGCCCGTCACCGCGCGCGGACATCATCAGCACGGGCACCAGGCTGGACTCCCGCACCCTGCGGCAGAGCCCGATCCCGTCGAGGCCGGGCAGCATCACGTCCAGGATCAGCAGGTCGAAGCCGCCGTCGCGGAACAGCTCCAGCCCGGTGAGCCCGTCGGCCGCGGCCGTCATCTCGTACCCGTACCGTTCGAGCGCGACGGTGAACGAGTGCCGCATCAGCTCGTCGTCCTCGACCAGCAGCACGCGGACCGGACGGGGCTCGGACACGGGCGGCACGCTCCTCGTTCGATCGGTTGCGGGCGGCGGCAGGGAACAGGGACGGGGACGGGGACGGGGACGGAACGAGAACGGACGATACCGCAGAGATCGGACACCGCCGCCGCGACGACGGCATCGATGCCCGATCAAGCGCTCCCCGATACACGACGGATACGAAGCCCGCTGTTCGGAGGCGGGCACGGCTCGGAGCGGGGCCCGGGCGAGAAATATTTGTCGCCGGCGTTGAACCGTTCCCGTCCGGGACTCGTGTGGAGGGTGCCCGGGCGAACACCGCCCGGATCGTCAACCGACCGCTCTCCAGGGGGAGTTCGTCATGCCCGCGTTCACCGTTCCGGCCTTCGCCGCGCGCCGGATGCTCGCCGCCACCGGGATCACCGTGCTGGCACTCGCCGCCACCGCCTGCGGGCCGGACACGGCCGGCGGGTCCGGCGGGAGCGCGGCCACGTCCGCCGCCACCCCTCCGGCCGCGGCCGCCACGTCGTCAGCCCCGGCCACCGGCGGCACCGGCGGGGTCCGGCTCGTGGCCGTGAAGTCGGCCACGCTCGGGCCGGTCGTCACCGACGCCACCGGCCGGACCCTGTACCGCTTCGACAAGGACACCGCCAAGCCGTCCGCGAGCACCTGCACCGACGCCTGCGCCGCGAAGTGGCCGCCGCTCACCGCCCAGGACGCGGTGCAGGTCAGCGGGGTCGACTCCGCCCTGGTCGGCAGTGTGACCCGGCCGGACGGCACGAAGCAGGTCACCCTCAACGGCTGGCCGCTCTACCGCTTCGCCGGGGACACCGCCGCGGGGCAGACCAACGGCCAGGGCGTCGGCGGCACCTGGTTCGCGAGCACGCCCGAGGGGAAGAAGGCGCCGGGCACCACCGGACAGGCCGCGTCGCCGACCACCGCGCAGAGCGGCGGCTACTCCGGCGGCTACTGACCGGCCCCACACGGCGGCGGACCGGGACACGATCACCGCACAGCCCGCGGCGGACGCCGACCGCTGCCGCCATCACCGCTTCCCCCAGTCCCACGGAGCCGGCCGGGCGCCGCGCAGGCACGCCACCTGGTGGACCGCCAGGTCGCGGGTCCGGGAGTCGAGGCGGGCGCGGCGCACGGTGTCCATCACGGCGGTGAGCACGACGACGTCCCGCACGACCTGGTAGCCCGACCACGCGCCGATGTGCTCGCAGGGCATCGCGGCGCCGGTGCGGCCGTGCGCGGTGTAGGTGCGGTGGTAGGCCTGCAAGTCGTCGCGGCGGCCGCGCAGCAGCTCGTTGCTCCAGCGCGCGGCGACCAGGTCCCACTCCCGGTGGCCGCGCCACAGCGGTCTGCGCAGCGCCAGCCGCGGGTGCGTCCCGCCGTCGTGGCAGCGGGCGAGTCGTCGGGCGCCGAGGATGACGGTGGGCGGGGTCGGCCAGTCGATGCCCGCCCACTCCGCCTGCAGCCAGGCGGTGCACTCGAACAGGAACCGGCGAGCGGACTCGCTCAGCGGGGTGTCGTCCAGGCCGTCCAGCAGGCCGGCGAACGGGTCGTGGTCCTCCAACCACAGCGCGGACCCGGGATGGATCCGGTGCACCGCGGCGGTCACCCGGGCGCTCAGCGACGCGTCCCGACGCCGTTTCCCGGGGTCGTGCCAGAAGGTGACGGCCCGGCCGGCGGCCGTGCGCACGCCGCCGTAGTACGGGGTGACGACGGCCACCTGGTGCTGTTCCAGCAGCTCCGCGCCCCGTACCAGCGCCCATGCCTCGTCCTGCCCCGTGTGCACCAGGGCGATCGCGCGCGAGGCGGGCAGCGACCAGACGTCGTGGGGGTGGTCGCTGACCAGCTCGGCGTGCCGGGCGTCGTCGCCGGTGGCCGCACAGGCCTGGGCCAGGGCCGCGTAGGACGCTGTGACGTCCTGCCTGTGGGTGCGGCCGGTGGTCGAGAGCAGCGCGCTGGTGCTCGGTCCGATGCTCACGGAGCGGTCCTCGGGTGCGGATTCGACGGACACGGTGTCCTGCGGGCTCGCGCCCCGGCGCCGGACGTCCGGCCGGGCCGTTCCAGGGCGATCGGGCCGTCGTGCTCGGCGACCGTCCGGCCCGCCCCCCTCGGTGCCCTGCGGAAGCAGGCGATGACCGCCCCGCGGGTGGTGGTGACGGACAGGTGGGGTTCGTCCAGCCGTCGGCGGATCCTCACCTCGTTGCCGACGAGCCCCGCGGGGAGCAGGTAGAAGTTGCCCTCGAACGACACGAGTCCGCGGGGGTCGACCCTGCGCTGGACGCAGATGCGCGCCGGGAACGGCTTCGGGGGCAGGGGCAGCAGGGCTCGGGTGCGGCAGCCCGCCGGCCGGTTCCGGCTGCCCGAGCGCTCGGTCAGGCGGTCGAGGCTGTCCTGGGCCGCCTGCACGCCGGGTTCGCCGGCCGCGGTGTCCCACCAGTGGCGGACGACGGAGCGGTGGGCGCGGACGACGGGGTCGGGCGCTCCCGTCCGCGGACGGATCGCGATGGTGGCTCCGTAGTGGATCGCGATCTCGTGGAAGACGGCGATCACCTTGCCGGCCGTCGAGCAGACCGGCGCGGTCCGGTCGAATGACCAGCGCTCGCCGGTGCCGCCGAGGCGGCGCAGCACCTGGTCCAGGGCTTCCACGCAGTGCGGGAGGTCGCCGGTGCCGGCCAGGGCGGCCCGCCAGTGGCCGGATCGCGTGAGCGAGCCCATGAGCAGGTACATCTCCTGCCCGCAGTCCCATTCGACCGGTGGGGCCGGGAGCTGTACCCAGTCGAACTGCACGTCTTCCAGGGGGCCTCCGCCGGGGCTGGCCCTCCCGCGGTGGCGCGGTCCGCAGCGCGGCCACATCAGATGCCTGCGCAGGGCGCGGGTGAAGGTCGAGTAGGCGCGGTCGTAGCCCAGCTCGACGATCTCGCCGTGGAGCATCCTCGCCTGCAGGTGCGGATCGTCGTCGAGGCGCTGCCGGCAGTACGAGACGAACTGCAGGAACTCGTCACGGGTCTCCGCCCGGACCCCTACGGTCCGCTCCCCGGTGAGGTAGGCCCTGACCGTCTTGCGGTCACGGCCCATGCACCGGGCGATCGCCGAGATGGACCAGCCCTGGTGGCGCATGGCGCAAATCTCTCGGTATTCCTCTGCACTCAGCATCACGACCCCAAGTTTGTCGGAATTTCGCCGCCGCAAAGCGCCTTGAATTAACGGCGGCCGCCGGGCATGGTCGAAAAATACAGCATGCGACCGAACGGCTCAAGGAGCGGAAACGTTTCTTTACGGATATGTCGTGGGCAATTTCAGGGAGCGGGTTTACCGCTGTCCCGACCGGGAATTCCACCCCGGCTCCGCAATATCCCGCATACTTCTCGGGGTCCGCCGAGCGGCGCGGGAATTGCCGATCGAAGGACGCGCGAATCGCGCGCCGCGCGGACCGGTGCCGGACCGTCGGTGCGGCGGACACGGCGGGCGGGGTCCGGGGCGGCGCGCGGCCTCACAGCGGCAATCGGCAGGAAACCGTCTTGGTTCCGTCGAGGTGGAAACGGTACCCCCACGAGCCGGCGATGCTCTCCACCAGGAGCAGCCCGCGCCCGCCTTCCTGGGAGGCGGGCGCCCGGTGCGCCCGGGGAACAATCGCCGAGCGGTCCCGGATGCCGATCGAAAGCCACCGCTGGTCGCGCGCGATGGTCACCCTGATCAGGTGCTCGCTGTCGGTGTAACGGATTGCGTTCGTCAGGAGCTCGGAGGTCAGGAGTTCGGCGTCGTCGGTGAGGTGCGCTATGTCCCAGTGGCTGAGAATGGCGTTCACGGCACGGCGCACGGGTCCCACGCAGTGGGCCTCCGGCAGGACGAACATGGTGATGCGCCGTCCCTGCGTGTCGTGCGGGTCCGAGCGTGGCGAGTCTGCGGAGGTCATGGCCGTCCCCTGGTTCCCTCTCCCGGCAGGGCCGGGATCCCGTGCTTCGCGGTCCGGCAGTGGCGTGGCGCCGGCGGCCCGGAGTGAGCTCATGGGTTCCTCCTCTGCGGTTCGGTGCCGGCGGCAACGTCCGGCGGCAGGGCCGACCGCCGCGAGCGGGGAGCGATGAGGTCCGCGGCCAGGGGCTCGGCCCCGCCGGGGGGATCCGGTGGGGCGTCGGCGGTCAGGCTGATGCCGATGTGCTGCGCGAGGCCGTCGGCGAGAGCTGCCAGCGTGGGGTGGCCCGCGACGAAGTCGCCGGCGAGCCTGACGCCGAGGGAGGCCTCCAGGCGGGTGCGCAGTTCGATGCGGAGCAGGGAGTCGAACCCGAGCGCGTTCAGCGGGGTCTGCGGGTCCAGGGTGCTGGCCCCCAGCCGGAGCACGGTGCGGATGTGTCCGGCCAGGTAGTCCTCAAGGACCGTGCGGCGGGCGAGGCCGGGTTCCGCGGCCCGCAGCTCGTCCCGGATGTCGCGCGCCGCATCCTGCCCGGGCGCCTGTACGGGGGTGCCGGGCGCCTCGGGCGTGAGGAGGGCGAACAGCGAGGACGCCCGCCCGGCCGGGGGGATCCAGGTGTCCGGCGGGCCCGGGATCACGCCGGTGCGTACACGGCCGTGGGTCAGGAGCGCCCCCAGGGCCTCGAATCCTTCCGCGGTGGGAATGGTCCGGTAGCCGCGCTCCGCGAAGCCGGTGGCGACCCCGGTCTCGCCCCAGGGCCCCCAGTTCACGGCCAGCGCGGGCAGGTCCAGGGCGGTGCGCCAGGTGGCGAACGCGTCGAGCCAGGCGTTGGCGGCCGAGTAGGCGCCCTGGCCCGGGTTGCCGAGCAGGGAGGCCATGGAGGAGTACAGGACGAACCAGTCGAGCGGCAGTCCGGCGGTGGCCTCGTGGAGGCGCCAGGCGCCGGTGACCTTGGGATGCCAGACGCGTTCGAGCTGGTCGTCGGTGATGTTGGACACCGCGGCGTCGTCGAGGACCATCGCGGCGTGGACCACGCCGCGCAGGTGCCCGCCGCACGCGGTGGCCTCGGCCACCAGCTGCTCGGCGACGCCGGGCTGCGCGATGTCCCGAGCACGACGCTGACGCGGGTCCCCTGGTCGCCCAGTGCGGCGAGGACCCGTTCGGTCTCGGCCGAGGGGGACGTGCGTCCGTTGAGGACGAGGTGGGCGGCGCCCCGGCCCGCCAGCCACAGCGCCGTGGCGAGGCCGACGCCGCGCAGGCCGCCGGTGACGACGTAGGCGCCGTCCGCCCGTACCGGCGAGGGCGGGTCGCGCAGTACGGCGGTGGCCTGGCCTTCGCCGGGCACCGTCAGGACCAGTTTGCCGATGTGCCCGGCGCCGGCCATGAGGCGGAAGGCGTCGGAGGCCTGCGCGAACGGATAGGTCCGGCACGGCAGCGGGGCGAGGGTGCCCCGGCGGAGTTCGGTCAGGACCTCGCCCAGCAGCTCGGCGAAGGTGTCCGGGCGGGTGTCCTGGAGCTCGACGAGGTCGACCGCGCTCATGGTGATGTTGTGCCGCAGCGGTGCGAGACCCAGCGGGGTGTCGGCGAGGATGTCGCGCACGCCCAGCTCGACGAACCTGCCGAAGGGGCGCAGCGTTTCCAGTCCGGCCCTGATGGCGGGCCCGGAGAGGGAGTTGAGGACCACGTCGACGCCCTCTCCGGCGGTGGCGTCGCGGGTCTGCTCGGCGAAGTCCAGCGAGCGGGAGTCCATGACGTGCCGGATGCCCATCGCGCGCAGGTATCGGCGCCTGTCCTCGCTGCCGGCGGTGGCGAGCACGTCGGCGCCCAGGCGCCGCGCGACCGCGATCGCGGCCAGTCCGGTCCCGCCGGTGGCGCTGTGGATCAGGACGCGCTCGCCGCCGGCGAGCCTGGCGAGGCGGCGCAGTGCGTACCAGGCGGTGAGGTAGGCGACGGGCAGCCCGGCGGCCGTCTCCGCGGGCACGCCGGCCGGGAGGGGGCGACGGCGGCGGCGGGCAGCGTGGCGAAGGTCGTGAAGAGTCCGCCTCGCACGTCGGCGGCGACGACGCTGTCGCCGACGCACACGTGCCTGACGCCCGGTCCGACGGCGGTGACCACGCCGGTGGCTTCGAAGCCGATGCGGTAGCCCGCCTCGTCGTCGGTCGCCAGCATGCCCATGGCGGTGAGCACGTCGCGGAAGTTCACGCCCGCGGCGTGGAGGCGCAGTTCGACCTCGCCGGGACCGGGGGTACGCCGTGGCGAGGTGGTCAGGCGCAGGGCGTCGAGGTCGCCGAGCCGCCCCGCGTGGAGCTGGAAGCGGTCGGCGCCGTAGCGCACGGTGCGGGTGACGGCGGTGGCGCGTTCGGCCTCCGACAGGGGGGTGTAGGACAGCCGGGCGATGTGCCGGGTGTCACCGCGCAGGGCGATCTCGTCCTCGGGAGGGTCGGCGAGGAGTTCGGCCGCGAGCCGGTGCAGGCCGGTGTCGGCGTGGTCGGCGTCGACGAGGGTCGCCCGCAGCTCCGGGTGTTCGTGCGTCAGGACGCGCACGAGTCCGCGCAGGGCGCTCTGGGCGGGGTCGGCGGGCTGCCCCGGCTCCGGAGCGTGGGCGGACCGGGTGACGGCGAACAGGCGTGCGGGAGTGTCGCGCGCGATCGCGCTTTGTGCGGCGGCGAGCAGGCGGCGGGTGCGGCGCAGTGCGATCGCGGCGGCGTCGTCCTCGGGCGCGGACGGCGCGCACAGCAGAACCACGGCGCACGGTGCGGGTGCGCGGTCCCAGTGCCGGGCGATGCTCTGCTTGAGCGGCTGGAGGGCGGCGCTGTCGACGGGGACGTCGAGGACGTCGGTACGGGCTCCGGCGAGCTCCAGGGCGTCCGCCAGTGCCCGGGCGGATCCGTCCGCCTCGCCGATGACGAGCCAGGGGCCCGGGGCGGGCGGTTCGGGGCTCTCCCGGCGCGGCACCGGCTGCCAGCCGGTCTCGATGAACCACCGGTCGACGCTTTCCTCGGCCGCCGCGCCGCGGCGTACGAAGCGCAGCGCGTCGATCTCGACGAGGGGGTTTCCCTCCTCGTCCAGCAGCCGCACGTCCCCGACGATGCCGTCCGCGTCGGTGCGGGTGAGCCGGGCGTGCGCGTAGCAGGCGTCCTCGGGGGCCGCGAGGATCCGCACGGCGCGCACTCCGACGGGCAGGACCAGGCCGTGGTCCGGTTCGTCGATCAGGCCGGCGACGACGAGTTGGGCGCACAGGTCCAGGAGGACCGGGTGGATCCGCAGGCCGTGGCGGGCGGTGCGTGCCGGGTCCGGCAGCGTCACGCGGGCCCAGAAGCTGTCGCCCTGGGCGCCGGCGCGCAGCTCGGTGATGCCGCTGAAGGCGGGTCCGTGCTCCAGGCCCCGTGCGCGCAGGCTCGCGTAGAGGGCGTGCGGGTCCAGGACGACGGGGTGGTCGGCGGCCAGTGCGGCCGCGGGGAGCGCCGGTGTCCGGGGGGAGGCGTCGGTGCGGCGCAGGACCGCGGTGGCCTGCCGTACCCAGGTCCCGTCCTCGTCCTGGCCGAAGACTTCGCAGTCGGCGCGGTCGGCGCCGGTCAGGGTGACGGTCGTGCCGACGGGCGTGCGGGCGTCGAGGTGCAGCAGCTCGCGGAAGCGGATGTCGGTCGCTTCGACGTCGTGCGCGGCGCCGCGGAAGACCTCGCCGGCCGCGGACAGCGCCAGGGCGCAGTAGGCGGCGCCGGGCAGGACCGGCCGGCCGTGGACTCGGTGGTCGGCCATCCAGGGCAGGACGTCGGTGCCGGCGTCGGCGTGCCAGGTGTGGCGGGGCTGGTCGCCGGGCACCTCCGTGTGCGCTCCCGGCAGGGCGGCGGGGGCGCTCCCGGTGTGCGGGGAGGCCGCCGCTGCGGGTGGGGTGGTGTCGGTCCAGTGGGGTCGGCGGTCGAAGGTCAGCGCGGGTAGGTCGGCCAGGCGGCCGCCCGCGTAGAGGCGGGACCAGTCGACGCCGGCTCCGGCGCAGTGCAGGGCGGCGAGCTGGGTGCGGAAGGTGGTGCGGTCGTCCTCCCCCTTGCGCAGTGTCGGCAGGATCACGGGCTCGTGGAGCAGGCCGGTCAGGCTCTGGGCGAGGGGGCGGGTGACGACGGCGTGCGGCGAGACTTCGAGGTACACCTGGTGGCGGTCGGCGGCGGCCGCGGCCACGGCGGCGCCGAAGCGTACGGGTCGGCGCAGGTTGGCGCACCAGTAGGCGGCGTCGAAGACCGGGGTGTCGCGGGGGTCGTCCAGGACGGTGGTGTAGAAGGGGACGGCCGGCCGGCTGGGGGTGAGCTCGGCGAGCTCGGCGGCGAGGTCCGCGAGCAGCGGGTCGACCTGGGGGCAGTGCGAGGCGACGTCGACGTCGATCAGACGTGCCACGAGTCCGCGGGCCTGCCAGGCGGTGGTCAGGCGCCGGACGGCGGCCGCGGTGCCGGCGACGACGGTCGAGTCGGGGGCGGCGACGACGGCCACGGACACCGTGCCGTCGCCGACGGCGGCGAGGTCGTTCTCGACGGTCGCGCTGTCGAGGCCGACGCTCGCCATGGCCCCGGCTCCGGCGATGCGGGTGAGGAGGGCGGAGCGCCGGCAGATGACGCGGACGCCGTCGGCCAGGGTGAGCGCTCCGGCGGTGACGGCGGCCGCGACCTCGCCCATGGAATGGCCGATGACGGCGGCCGGTTCGACCCCGTGGTCGCGCCAGACGGCGGCCAGGGCGACCTGCAGGGCGAACAGCGCGGGTTGCACGCGGCCGCAGCCGCTGACGTGTTCGCGGTCGCGGACGGCCCGCAGGACGGAGAACCCGGTCTCGTCGCCGATCAGCGCATCGGCTTCGGCCAGGGCCTCGGCGAAGGCCGGCTCGTGGTGGAGCAGGCCGTGCCCCATGCCCTGCCACTGCGAGCCCTGGCCGGAGAACACCCAGACGGGACGGCGGGTGACGCCCGCGCCCACGTGGCCGCGGACGACGCCGGGGTGGGCCCGGCCGGCTTCGAAGGAGCGCAGCGCGTGCGCCAGGCCGCGGTGGGAGTCGGCCACCACGCCGAGCCGGCCGCGCCCGGGGGAGCGGCGCAGTGCGAGGGTGTGGGCGATGTCGCGCAGGGGGGTGGCGCCTGCCTCGGTCTCCAGCCAGTGGGCCAGGCGCGCGGCGGCGGCGGGCAGTGCGTCCGGGGAGCCGGCGGCGAGGAGGAAGACGTGGGGCGGGGCGGCCTGCGACCGCGACGGCGGGTCGCCGGCGGGCACGGCCGCGTGTACGGCGGTGCCCGCGGTGGGCGCGCCGGGGAGGACGACGGTGCGGCGGCGGGCCGGGGCCTGTTCGAGGACCACGTGGGCGTTGGTCCCGGAGAAGCCGAAGGAGGACACCGCGGCCAGTCGCGAGGCCGTCCGGGTGGGCCAGGCGGACAGGCCGGTGGGGACGAACAGGCGGGTGCCCTCGGCGCTGATGGCCGGGTTCCACCGGGTGAAGTGCAGGTTGGGCGGGACGAGCCCGCGCCGGAGGCAGAGCACCGCCTTGATCAGGCCGATGACGCCGGCCGCCGGTTCCAGGTGCCCGACGTTCGTCTTCACCGAACCCAGCGCGCAGCGCCCCTGCCCGGTGCCGTAGACCGCGGCCAGGCTGGAGAACTCGACGGGGTCGCCGACGGGTGTGCCGGTGCCGTGCGTCTCCACCAGGCCCACGTCGCGCGGGTCGGTTCCGGCCCGGGCGAGGGCCTGGCGGTAGAGGGCCTGCTGGGCCTCGGCGGAGGGCGAGGCCAGGACGTCGGAGCGGCCGTCCTGGTTGACGGCCGAGCCGCGCACCAGGGCCAGGACGCGGTCGTCGTCCCGTAGTGCGTCCTCAAGGCGCTTGAGGACGACGACGCCGCAGCCCTCGCCGCGGACGAAGCCGTCCGCGGCCGCGTCGAAGGTCCGGCACCGGCCGGTGGGCGAGAGCATCCCCATGCGGGCGAAGGACATCGTCGTCCTGGCGCCGAGCATGAGGGTGACGCCGCCGGCCAGCGCGAGGTCGCACTCGCCGTCGCGCAGGGCCTGGCAGGCCAGGTGGACCGCCACGAGCGAGGACGAGCACGCGGTGTCCAGTGCCACGCACGGGCCCTGCAGGCCCAGCAGGTAGGAGATGCGCCCCGGGGCGACGCAGTGCCCGTTGGTCAGGACCGCGCCCTCGAGTTCCCGGGGCTGGCCGGCGAGGGACTCCATGTAGTCGGTGTAGCTCAGGCCCGAGAACAGCCCCGTGGAGGACCCCGCCAGCCGCTCCGGGGGGAATCCGGCGTGTTCGAGTGCCTCCCACGTCACTTCCAGGAGCAGCCGGTGCTGGGGGTCCAGGACGTCGGCCTCCTTGCCCGAGACCCCGAAGAAGTCGGCGTCGAAGCCGGCGACGTCGCTGAGGTATCCGCCCCACGGCGGCATCGTCCCGGCGGCGTGGGCCGGGGCCGCGGCCACGTGCCCCGCGCGGCCGATCGGCGGTTGGCCGACCGCGTCCCGGGCGGCTTCGAGCAACCGCCACAACGCGGCGGGCGAGTCGATGTCGCGGGGAAGCCGGCATCCCATGCCGACGACGGCGATGTGCGCGTCAGCGGCTTTCAGGTTCTCTGCGTGGCCCATCACATGCTCTCCTACGCGCTTGCGCGGACGGGGGTGGGGAGCGCTCGCCGTCCGGCGGTGCGGTCGGCGGATGCCGGGGTTCAGTCGACGTCCGAACTGCCCAGCAGGATCGCGCTCTTGACGCCACCGATCTGGTAGTTGCAGGTGAGCGCGTAGTCGAACTCCAGGTGCCGGGTGCGCAGCCCGGGGACGGGATCGAAGCAGATGTTGTCGGCCGGCTCCTCGCAGTTCGCAGTGGGGCACACCTCCCCCTGCTCCAGCATCAGGAGGGTCAGGGCGACGCCCAGGGCTCCCGCCGGGGCGCCGTTGTGGCCGAAGCAGGCTTCCTGGGAGGTCATCAGGAGGTCTTCGACGGCGTCGCCGTAGAGCTGTCGGGCGGCGTTCGCCTCGAACGCGGTCACCACGACGTCGCCGTCGCTTCCGCCGTGGATGTAGGGGATCTGGCCGATGTCCCACCGGTCGCCGAGGCACTTGCGGATGGCGGCGACCAGCGAGGCGCCGTTCTCGTCGCTCGCGAGCGGGTTGGACAGGCCGTCGCGGGTCATGCCGTGCGACAGGACCTGGCCGTAGGTGTACGCCCCGCGCCGCTGGGCGTGGTCGCGGCTCTCCAGCACCAGGGTCACCGACCCCTCCCCGTGGTTCACGCAGTCGGCCCGCCGGTCGTAGGGCCTCATGACCCGGTCGAAGGCCGGGAGGAGTTCGGGCATGCCGTCGACGCGGATGGTGTCGTAGGCGCGCTGGGCGCCGTGCAGCAGACGCTGGACGTTCTGGATCACGTCCACGCCGAACACGTCCACGCCGGTGACGACGACGAGGTCGGTCTCGCCGTCCGCGATCATGCGGCGGGCGTTGCCGATCTGGACGGCGGAGGACGCGCAGCCGCACGACACCGTGAAGCAGGGGCCGGTGGTGCGCATCAGCGCCCCTTGGACCAGCGCCACATCGGAAGGGGTGAGTCCCTGCTGGGCCCTGACGAACAGCTCCATCGCCTGGTGCGGCGTGATGGTGCACGCGTCGGCGTGCAGGACCTCTAGGTAGCTGGAGACGTTGGCGTCGATGCCCCCGCGCCCGACCAGGACGGCGGCCTCGGTGAGGTCGCCGTCCCTGATGCTCAGTTGGGCGTCCGAGCAGGCTTCCACGAGGGACACCAGCCCGTAGCGGTGCGCGTTGGTGTAGTGCTGGGAGAAGATGCCCGGCAGCCCGGGCAGGCGCTCCGCGAACGCCGCGTCCGGCAGATCGACCGAGCCGTAGTAGACACCGTGGTGTTTGAGGCACGAGCGGCCGTTGGAGGCCACGTCCCAGACCTCGCCCGCGGTGAACAGCGGCTGCTCCTCGCCCGGCAGGCAGAACCCCATGCCGGTGACCACGGTGTCCCGCTCGCCGGTGCCGCTTCGCGGGCGCGGGCTGGAGGGCCCGCTCACGACGCGCCCCCACGGGTGCGGGGCTGATGCTCTGTCCGTACTCGTACGGGACGGTCGCTGGTCATTGCTCACCTCGGAGTGTGGGGTGGGGTGATGCGGGGCGGCGCCGCGTCGGTGTGCGGCTCGCGGGGCCCGGCGCCGGCGTCGGATGCCGGGGAGACGGTGACGCGCGCACCTACTCGGCGATGGCGGTCCGGTACGACCACTGGTAGACGGGCATCAGTACGCCCCCGACGTCCTTGAAGTCCTGCGTGATCTCGAAGTGCTCGTAGCCGTTCCCGCGGGGGATCCTCAACCTGCTCTCGGCGTTCCCGGATTTCACTTCCCGAATCTCAGGAATGTCGATCGGGCCGCCCCTGAGGAAGACGAGCAGAGAGTTTGGCACGACACTCACCTTCCCATTCGGAAACGCAGAAGAATTCTTCGAGACGATCATCCGGCCGGTTGACGGCGTACACACGGAGTACCCCAACGGAAAGCCGTTCAACCCAGGAAAACCAACAGCGCACGACGCAAGCCAGGGGCGCACTCGCACCGCAGCCAGCAGATCACGGAGACGCCTCTGAAGCCGTTATTCCATCCGAACAAAGCCCCGATTCCGAAGCGCCGCCAAGGATAAGTACGAAAACTGCGCCATGCTCCCGAGGCGCGCCGAGTCATTGACATAGTCGCAGGTCAGAGGGGGAGTATCGGCTGACTTCCGGATACGATCTCCCCAGTTCACGGGCGCACTCGCCATAATTCCCCACCGAATTCTTGAGAATTCTTCGACGAGCACCCGGGAAGGCACCCGCCCATGCTCACATAAAATACCCAATGGCAAGACTTGGGTCGCTTCCGACCCCACTCGGCGAGGCGTCGAAAAAGTTGTGCGCTCCCGATCCGGCCTCGCGCTACCACCCTTATCGAATTCCCTATTGCCACGCACCGGAACCCGAACCTACCGTGAGGAAAACGCCTCCCCGACTCGGCCGCAACGGCCTTGTCAGGCGTTCGGAAGACGGAAAAGAGGAATCCTATGTCCCCGATTCTCCTCGCACTCGTCCCCTCGCAGGGTCCGGCGACCGGGGGTAGCCCCGTGCTGCTCGTCGGCACCGGGCTGACCGGGGCCACGGCGGTCCTGTTCGGCGCCACCCCCGCGCTCAGCTACACCGTCCAGTTCGACGGCGCCATCACGGCCGTCGCCCCGCCCGGGACCGGGACCGTCCCGGTCACGGTGGTCACGCCCAGCGGCACCAGCAACAACCTCAGCTACACCTACCAGCCGCCGACCCCGCCGACCATCCTCGCGCTCGTGCCGCCGGTCGGCCTGGCCACGGGCGGCCTGCCCGTCCTCATCGTGGGCCACGGCCTGTCCGCCGCGACGTCGGTCCTGTTCGGCGCCACCCCGGCCTCGAACTTCACCGTGCTGGGCGACGGCGCCATCCTGGCCGTCTCGCCGGCCGGATCCGGGACCGTCCCGGTCACGGTGACCACGCCGGCCGGCACCAGCAACGGCGCCACCTACACCTACCTGTAGGACGGCGGCCGAACCGCCGGTCCGAGCGCGAGATGACCCGGCGGCACGAGAACAGTGAGCTCCGACAGCATTCGCTGTCGGAGCTCACTGTTCGTCGGACACCCCGTCATGGACGGGACTCCGATCTCCGCGCTTAGGGTGTGTCTGACGATTCGCGTTGGATCAGCGAGCGGCTCCCCCAGCCTTCGGCCGGGAGGCACCCCCACTTCGCGCCCGTCCGGGCGTGCGCCCGAATCGCCCTCGTACTGGGTGTACTTGGACGATTCGGGCGTGCGTCCAGGCGGGATGATCCGGCGTCGTGCGCCCGGCAAGATCCGCCGGACAGGCCCTAGATCACCGGTGCCGCGGTGTAGGTGTAGGCGAGGCCGTTGCTGGTGCCGCCGGGGGTGGTCACGGTCACCTGCACGGTGCCCGAGCCCGCCGGCGCGGTCGCGGTGATCTGAGTGTCCGACACGGCGGTGAAGGCAGCCGGCGCGGACCCGAAGGCGACCGCGGTGGCGGCGCCCAGCGCGCTGCCCGTCAGCGTGACCGTGTTCCCGCCCGAGCTCGGCCCCGCCGCGGGAACCACGCTCACCAACTGGGGAACGGGAACGTAGGTGAACGCGACACCGTTGCTGGTGCCACCGGGCGTCGTCACCGTGACCTGCACCGTGCCCGAACCCGCCGGCACCGTCGCGGTGATCTGCGTCGCCGACACCACCGTGAACGACGAGGCGTTGACGGCACCGAACCGCACCGCCGTCGCCCCCAGCAGATTGCTTCCGGTGACGGTGACGGTGGTTCCGCCGAGGACAGGCCCTTGGCCGGGGACCACAGCGGTGAGCTGGGGGCTGCTCAGGTAGAAGTAGGGCACCGGAAGGCTGGTGCCGGCGGCCGTGGTGACGGTGACGCCGGACGGCCCCGGCCCCCCGGCCGGCACGGTCGCGGTGATCTGCGTCGCCGACACCACCGTGAACGAGGAGGCGTTGACGGCACCGAACCGCACCGCCGTCGCCCCCGTGAACCCCGTGCCCGTCAGCGTGACCGTGTTGCCACCGGACGCCGGCCCCTGGGCCGGGACGACCGTGGCCACCACCGGTGCCGCGGTGTAGGTGTAGGCGAGGCCGTTGCTGGTGCCGCCGGGGGTGGTCACGGTCACCTGCACGGTGCCCGAGCCCGCCGGCGCGGTCGCGGTGATCTGAGTGTCCGACACGGCGGTGAAGGCAGCCGGCGCGGACCCGAAGGCGACCGCGGTGGCGGCGCCCAGCGCGCTGCCCGTCAGCGTGACCGTGTTCCCGCCCGAGGTCGGCCCCGCCGCGGGAACCACGCTCACCAGCTGGGGAACGGGAACGTAGGTGAACGCGACACCGTTGCTGGTGCCAGCGGGCGTCGTCACCGTGACCTGCACCGTGCCCGAACCCGCCGGCACGGTCGCGGTGATCTGCGTCGCCGACACCACCGTGAACGACGAGGCGTTGACGGCACCGAACCGCACCGCCGTCGCCCCCGTGAACCCCGTGCCCGTCAGGGTCACCACCGACCCCGCCGCCCCCGACACCGGACTGACCGAAACGATCACCGGAGCGGCGACCGCATACGTGAACGCAACACCGTTGCTGGTCGCCCCCCACCACCACGCCACCACGGTCACCTGCACCGTGCCCGAACCCGCCGGCACCGTCGCAGTGATCTGCGTGTCCGACACCACCGTGAACGACGAGGCGTTGACGGCACCGAACCGCACCGCCGTCGCCCCCGTGAACCCCGTGCCCGTCAGGGTCACCACCGACCCCGCCGCCCCCGACGCCGGACTGACCGAAACGATCACCGGTATGTTGTGGTCAAGCATGGTTTACTCCCAAAGGCTTGTGCAGTCTTCGAGTTGACGAATGTCGTGCGTGCGCAAGCGGCCGGAGAGCCGGTTGTCCACCCGGGGATGCGCGACCGCGGGCGCCGAGGCGGGGAGCCCCGGTCGATGGAGGGAACATCGACCGGGGCTCGTCAGGGGTGTGTCGCCGGGCGGGTCAGGCGGAACAGACCGGCTCGTCCCAGCGGAGGAGACTGCCGTCGTCCGCCCGGTCGCCGTCGCCGTCGCCGGGAGCCTCCCCGGGGCGGTCGGGACGCCGTCCTCGGCCGATCCGCCCCCGGCGCCGCCTGTGCTTGCCGCGGACGGACTCGGCCGAGCGCATCACGGAGGAGTTCCGTTCGAAAGCGTGGCCGTCGACGGCTGCGGTCGCGCTCTCCGTCGTCGACGGTCTGCTCGGAGGTTGACGGCCCACCAGCACGGTCGGCACGTACCACCCCAGCAGGTGCCCCCAGCACCACACCGCTGAAGTCGTCCGTCGACGGTCCGAGGGAGGGGAGCCGGCAGACCACCTGTCCGCCGCACGGGCCAGCACGCCTCGGAGCCTTCGGATCGCTTGCATGACGCCTCCTGGGCGTATGTAAGCCGCCGCATCTGCCGGCACCGCTGAGACGGTGCCGGCAGATGGATCCACGTCCTCCACGGGGGTGCCCATCGCGAGCCGTACGTCACCCCGCCGCCTGAAGCAACAGCGGGCGCCGACTGCGCGCTTCCCCCGGGAGGGATGGGCGGCCCGCCGGTTGGATACGGAAAAGTAATCCAGAGCCGTGAAATCGGTGACAAGTCTTCCGACTCGCTTTCACCCGCTTGGCGCAGCGCCCGGTCGCCTTCCGAAATCCGCGAAACGGCCGATTTCGTAGCGCGCGACCCGACGCCGATCAGCGAAAACGGACACCCCTTCGGGGAATTTTCACGCTGATTCCCCACCCGGTGGGATCGCGACTTCCCGACCCGGGTTTGCGCCGTGGGATCGGTCCGGGCAGGACCTGCGCGGGGACGCTCGGAGGTTGTCGCAGCAGGCCGGGTCGACCGGCCTCACAGCCGTGTCATCCCCGGCACGCCCGGCCCCGGCCGAGCCGCTGACCTGCGAAGTCCCGCCAGCGGCCGCGGGCCGGTCGTCCGCCGTGGGATCCGGCCGTGGGATCCGGCCGCGGAGTGCGGGACCCCGGGGACGTCAGGTGACGTTGCGGGTGATGTCGACGAAACGCGAGTAGTGGCCCTGGAACGCGACCGTCACCGTGAATGTGCCGCCCATGCGGTTCTTGGCCACGATCAGGTCCGCCTCGCCCGCGCACGGAGAATCCTTCGCGTAGACGCCCTCCCGGTGGAGCAGGATGATTGGTTGGCATTGGCCTCGATGCCACCGGATTCCCGCAGGTCGGCCATGGCTGGTTTCTTGTCCGCGCGCTGCTCGACGCACCGGTTGAGCTGAGCGGCCACGACCACCGGAATGTTGAGGTTGGGGTGCTTGAAGCACCGGGGGTGCTCGAAGCACCTCCCGGGACGTCCGGTCTCGCGGACCGCTTCGTCCCCTTGTCGACCCGGGGCTTGCGCGGCGGTGCGGGAGCGAGCGGCCGATCCTCGGCCGTCAGCGGTCCCAGCCCGCGGTCGGCCCGGTCCTCGTTCACCTTCGCCAGCTGTTCGGGGCTGAAGAAGGAGAAGGGGATCAAGATGTCGTACACACGGCGCGTGTCCGAGGCACGCGCGCAGCAGCGCGCCGACCGCGGGACCGCCGGGGCGGCGGGACGGACCGGGATGCTCCGGGACCGGAGCGCCGACCAGACGTCCGGGCAACCTCGCGCCGTTGGGTGCGGTCATCGTGTTGATCTCCTCTTCGCGACTGCAGCCATCCCGAAAGGATCAACCAGTGGCCGCTGCGCGCGGACGCCACTCACCGAATCGCGATCAACCCCTCGGAACGGGGCCGCCTCGACGCGGGTGGCTCCGTCCAGCGCGCGGCGGCCGTGGGCGCCGTGCTCGGCCTGCGCCCGATCGCGGCGCCCACGGCCGCCGGCCCTTGCGCGATCGGGCAGCCGGCTCCGTTCCCCGGGGCGACGGGGGCCGGGCGGCGGGTACGGCGGGACGAGACTGCCCGGGCGGGACCGATGACGGTCCCGCCCGGGCAGACGGCCTCGTCGGCCGTGGGGTCCGGTCGCCAGTGGCCTGACTCCCGGCTCAGATCCCCGGGCCGGCGAGGTAGGTGAACGCGCCCACGGCGGTCGCGCTGCCGCCCTCGGTGGTGACGGCGACGTCGACGGCCCCGGCGGTGCCGGGCGGCGTGACGGCCGTGACGAGCGTGTCGCTGACGACGACGAACGGGGCCGGCGTGCCGCCGAAGGTGACCGACTGGGTGGTGCTCAGGGCGGTGCCGGTGATGGTCACCGGGGTGCCGCCGGAGGTCGGGCCCACGGCAGGAACGACAGTGGCCACGGTCGGCGCGTCCACGTAGGTGTAGCTGAATCCGTTGTTGGTTCCGCCCGCAGTGGTCACGCTCACCCCGACCGATCCGGCCGCCGTGCCCGCGGGCACGGTGACGGTGATGACGCCGTCGCTGACGACGGTCGGCGTGGCGCTGTTGGCCCCGAAGTTCACGGCGGTGGCGGTCGACAGCCCGGTACCGGTGATGGTGACGGTGTTGCCGCCGGCCAGCGGCCCGGAGGTGTCGCTGAGCGAGGCCTTGAACGGCGCGCCGACGTAGTAGAAGTTCAGCGGGTTGCTGGTGCCCCCCGCGGTGGTCACGGTCACCTGGACCGTCCCGCTGCCCGACGGCGCGATGACGGTGACCGAGGTGGCGGTGTTGGCGGTGATGGTGGCCAGCTTGGAGCCGAAGTGCACGGCCGTGGCTCCGGCGAGGTTGACGCCGGTGATGGTGACGGTGGTTCCGCCGCCGGACGATCCCTGGTTGGGGGAGATGGGCACGACTGTCTCCTTGGACGAGGTGGGTGAATGCCGCGACGGCGGGCCCAGGAGGAATCGCGGTTACGCACGGTGCGGGCCGGACCAGGCCCCGGCCGGGACGAAACGGACGGCCGAGGCGGTGGAGCGGGCGCCGGCGGGCCGGTCCACGGGTGTGGCCGGACCGCTTTCCGGGCGTGAGGACAAGACCGTCCTGGATGGATGTCGCCGGTCGCGGTGACGGGCGGATCGTTCACGCCCCACCCAGGGGAGCCCATGGCGCCACGGTAGTGACCGGCCGTACGGCAGGCCGACGCCCCACTCCCCCGGAGAGGATGGGCGACCCACCGGCTTGGAGCTTCCAGTAACCCATTGAGGTGACAAGCAGGCAAGGCACTTGACGTCGCATCACCCGATTGGCGGCACGTTGCGGCCTGGAGCGCGGCCTGCCCCGCGTGAACGCCCGGCCGCGCCGGACGCGTGGACCTTCCGGTCGCACCGGCGGGACCGTCCGCGGGTCGGTCCCCTGGCGGCCGCGTGCGCTTCCGGCGTGCGGCGGCGAGCCCACGACGTGTCAACTTCCGTTGACGTCCGACCCGGCCGACGTCCGGGCACGGGAGCGGACGGGGGGCGCGCGGGTGCGCATGTACACCGGCATATGCCATCGACCGTTTCTCCGAGCGGCGGTGCCGACCGTGCGACCGGCCAGGATCACGGCCGTGCGCCACGGTACGCCGGGCACGGTGGCGCGACGGGCCGCCGGATGCGTGAACGGCCCGGAATTCCTGGGAGGACCGCGAGCGCCGCCGCGCCCACAGAGGTCTATTCCAGTCGACCCTCATTGCGCGCTTGCGAAAGTTGTCAAGCATCCGGCAGTCGAGATCCGGCCACTCTTTGGCCGATCTCCGCGTGCGACTTGACACGAGATGCACGGGGCCGTCGCCAATTGATTGCAGCTCGATTCGCTCACTCAAATTGCACAGCAATCGGCGAGGTCTTGAAGAATCCTTTCTGCTCCCGCCTCCGGATTTCGTGTATATTTCCTGGCTTCCAATGGGTCCCATGAGGGATCCGTAATCCCTATCGGATCCTTACAGGAGCAAAATTGCTGACCGGAGAGGAATACATCAACATCTGTGCCCTGCGATCCCGAGGATTGTCCATCGCCGCAATCGCCCGTCTCCTCGGCCGTGACCGCAAGACGGTGAGCTCCTATCTGAGCGGGAAGCGCACGGTCGGGGTCCGCAGCTCCGGCGGGGGCGAGTTCGAGCGGTTCATCCCCTACTGCCGCCAGCGACTGCAGGACGATGCCCACTTCGAGGCGTCGGCGCTGTTCGCCGAACTCGTCGATCTCGGCTACAACGGCGGCTACTCGACCTTCACCCGCGCTCTGCGGACCCATCAGCTGCGTCCCAGGTGCCCGCTGTGCCAGCGTCCGCCCCGCACCCGCCCCGCTCGGCAGGACGACGCGGAGGAAGTGCACTTCCGCTGGTTCGTCTTCTGCGACCCCCCTGCGGACTGGGGCTGCACCCACGCCTGCGTCCTGGTGGGACGCCTGACCCGCTCCCAGCGCTGGAGCGCGGCGCTCGCGGAGCAGATCGACTTCGGCCACCTGGTCGGCTCCGTCGACCGGATCCTGCGCCAGCTCGGCGGGACCGGCTGGCGCTGGCGCTTCGACCGGACGCCGGCGGTCCACTGCCCGGGAGGCGGCAAGCTGACCACGGCGCTGGGCAGGGTCGCGAAGCACTACGGTGTCGTCGCGGACCTCGGTCCGGCGCGGCAGGGCACCGACGACGAGGCGATCGGGCAGACCCTCGCCCTGTGGTGGCGGACCGGCGGAGCGGACACCGGCCCGCTGGAGGCGCAGGAGAGCCTCGACAGGCTGGCCAGGCTCATCCACACCCGCCAGGCCCCGACACGGGGCGGCCACGACGGGAGCACCGTGCCGCCCGCGCCGGTCCTGCTCGACCTCCCCCACGACCCGTACCCCGCCAGGATCAGCGTGACCCGCGCGGTCTCGGCCAACAGCATGGTGTCGTACCGGGGCAACCTCTACGCGGTTCCGCGGCACCTGCACGGCCACACCGTGGAAGTGCGCCAGAGGCTCGGTGACCCGCTCCTGGCGATCGCGACCCCTCGTGGACGGGTGATCGCCCAGCACTCACTGGCGCCCGACGGTGCCGGCCTGTCGGTCATCGGCCACCGGCACGGGATCGGTCTCGATCGTCCGCTCCCTGTGCCCAGGCCGGCTTGCAACAGCAAGATGTACAGTCCGCCGTCCGCCGAAGCGCTCGCGGCGGCCGAGGCGCTCCGACAGGACACCCGCCAGGAGGACGGATTAGAGCCCGGTCGACAGGCCGGCGCTTCGTCGGCGCGCTCCGGCCGGTCCTGGCGGTGGACGGACGTCCTCGGCCGGATCCGGAAGGACCCGGCCGAGGACGAGGAGCACGTCCGGTCCGAAGCCGTGATCCACCTCGCCGCGCATCGGCAGCACGACCCGACGCCGTACCGGCGAAGCCACACCGGCTCGGCGTGGCACCCGAACCGGACGACACGGATGCGGCAGGAGCCCTCCGAGGGGAGATAGCGCGTACGACGGCCCCGCGGTCTGCCGGACCCTGCGCCGGGCGTGATCACGCCCGGCGCAGGGTCCGGCAGACCGCGCCCGAGGACGCGCGGGGTCGCGCCCCCGTCCTGCGCACGGCCGGCGCGGCCCGCGCGGCCGGCCGGATCCGGGTAATTTCACCGACCAGCGGCAGGTAAAACGCCGGGAATTGCTAACCGAATTCCCCACCCCGCCCTTCCGGACCCCGAACACCGGCCTTCCCGACAGCAACTCGGATGGAGTAGCGCAGATTTTGTATGAAGACTACTGAATTCGCCTTCGATTGCCGGAACATCAATTCTTCGCACCACCCTGCCCGTCCGCGCGCCCTGCCATCCGTGCTCGGCGGTGCATTACGTTCCGTCCATGCCGGCGCCCCGCCGGCAACAACGCTTCTTTTCGGAGGGGATTCGGATGATCCGTTCTCGTCTCGCCGCCGGCGTCGTCGCCGTCGCGATCGCAACCGGCGCTGCCCTCGCCATCGCCCCCGCGGCCCGGGCCGCGGAAGCCCCCGTGCTCCAGGTGTCCACGTGTGCCGCCGATCTCGCGGCCGCGCTCGACAGCAACGCGGCGGCCATCGAGGCCGACATCGCCGACGACACCGCCACCGCCCGTGCCGACAACCTCCACACCCTCGCCATCCTGGCCGGGGCGAGGCACGACTGCTCCTGCCAGCACGGCCAGGTCCGCGCGGACATCGCCGCCGCGGCGGCCGACAGCGTCCGCGCGGCGCTGTCCAACTCGGTCGGCGACTCCGCCGCCGCGCTGGACAGCGAGGACGCCGTGGCGGCCGAGTTGACGGAGGCCCTGGAGATCGTCTGGTACTCCGCGGTGTGAGCTCTCGCGGCGCAAGGGTGCCCGTCGTCCACCCGCTCGGGTGCGGGGCCCCGGCGGTCGGGCCGCGCCGTGGAGCCGTCCGCTTCACAGCGCGGCACGACGGTACCGGTCGACAAGGCCTCGGTCCTCGATGCGCCGGACAGCGGGGCCCACCTGGTGAAGGTCACGTACCCGCGTGGTCCGCGAAGGCCGGGCGGCGTCCGGCGAGGTGGCTACCGTCTCCACCTCGCCGGACGGCGTCATGACGCCGTCCGGGCGTGAGGCGTACCGCGATGAAACCCGATCAGCCCATCCCCGAGTGCGCGGTCGTGGAACCGCGCACTCGGTGGACGGGCTGATGCGTGACCCGCCGAGGCATTGCCTCCGGAGGGGCCTGTCACTGCTGGGGCTGGCGGAACAGGTCCTGTCGGGTGACGCCGTCCGCGAACATGGCGTTCTCACTCAAGCCCGCGAGCAGGTCGAGGACGGCGGCCAGCGGCTGGTATTCCGTGCGGATGGCCGGGTGCTCACCGCACTCGTTCAGGTGCTCCCAGAGCGCGTGGAAGTAGTCCTCCAGCTCCAGACGCGCGTTGAACTGCGCGCTGAGCCCTTCGGAATCGAGGCGACGCAGGCCGTCGCGGTCGAGCCGGGCCACCGAGTTGATGACGCTGTTGACGATCTCACGGACCTCGATGCCTGAGCTGGACATGGGTTCTCCTTACGATGTGCGCGGTGGAAGACGGGGGCTGACGCTCGATGCGCCGCCCGGCCCGGCTGGATCGCGGCCGTCCCGCAACGGTCAGCACGCCGCGGCGCTCCGACCGGATAGCGGGACGGCGGCCCACACCGAGCAGCTGCCGTCCGTACCGAGCCGCACCCCCCAGTCCTGCGAGTGGTCCGCGACGAGCGCCAGACCCCTACCGTGGTCCTCCTCCGGCGTGGCGCGGTGCAGCCGCGGCACCACGGAGGTCCTTCCCTGGTCACGGACCTCCACCAGGAGCCGGTCCGCCGTCCGGCGCAACCAGGCGGTGATGTACGCGCTGTTGGAGTGCTCGACGGCGTTGGTGACCAGTTCGGAGATCACCAGCAGGACGGCCTCCCGGGTATGGCCGGCCCGAACGCCCTCGGCGTCCAGCCACAGCCCTGCCAGCCGCCGGGAGACCGGTACCGCGCGGACCAGGGACGGCAGCCGGAAGGACAGCGGACGGCCCCTGACCCAGTGGCGCAGGACATCTTCGGCGAGAGCTCCTGTCGGCCGTCCATCGATCTCTGCGGTGGTCAGTGGAATCTCCTCCTCGGTGAACGGCGGGACCGCTTCTCGGCTCACGGGCCGCATGCGACTGCTCGTGGCTTTCGCGTCCCGGTCCACGCCCGGCGCCTGCGGACCATTCCCTTCGGCGCACAGCCGGCCGAGCGGGCGCCGGACTGGTGGAAGTAAATCAGAAATAGATTATTCGCGGGGAGCTATCCGCCGCAAGAAAAGGGGGGCGCATTTATGCAATGCAGCGCCTAGTGTGAAGGTAGGAATAGTTCACGCCGTCGACGATCCGGTGGAATGAAACGGCTTGTATCGTCCACCCGGGTCCGGATCCGACAGCGAATGGCAGACATCCGGGGTCATTGGTCCCGGCAATCAGTGGAGCCTTTTGGGGCGGACTTCCTCCGGGCGCACAAGGGCGGAGGCTCGCTCACGGAATTCCGCACCGACCTGGCCGAAATCAGCCGTTCCGCCTGTGCGCGTCGCGGCCGGGAAGGCGTCCTGGTGGGGATGCGCAGCCGGGCCGGCCGACCTCGGCCGGACGTCGCACCGGAGTGGGAGGCACCGTCGACGAGGAGCTGCGCCGCGAGAAGCTGCGCCGGGAACGATCCTGTCGTGGGGCCTCTGATCGACGGTGTGACCCCGAAGGCCCGTGCACGCCCGGGAGGAGTGCTTCTGCCGGCTCTTGCGGAGACGACCCCGTGAGCCGACGCGGGCCGGTGCGATGGAGTCGCACCGGCCCGCTGATCCAATTTCCTCGACCGGGGGTGCGGCAACGCGCCACTTCAGCGATCAGGCGCAATCCGGAAGCGCCGGCAGACACCGCAGCTACTTACCCCCGGGGAGGATGGGTGACCCACCCGATTCGGATGCACCCAGTTACTCATCGGACCGAAATAGCCGCAATCCCCAGACCGGTCGATTCACTCGTACGGCCGAGCGCGCCAGAAATGCAAACCGCTTGTGCGATCGGACCGGAAGCCCTTCCGTCAGGAAATTTTCATATCCCGGTCCGTCCGCTCGGGAAATTGGACACCATATCCGGAGGAGACTGCCCGTCGATCGCGGAATACCGCGTGCGGGAACCGGTCGGGACCCGACGGCGGCGATCACCGCACACCGACCGCAGGCTCGATCGGAACGACAGGAGCCGGACCCGGGGTGGGGATCCCGGCCGGCTGGCCCCGCACCCGCGTCGGCCTCGGGCGCCGGCGGCAACCGGCGGACCACCGGAGAGGCGGACCCGGCTGGAGGTTGCGCGGTGGCGTCCCGCAGGCCCCGGCCGCGCTGCGGCGGCCGTGCCGGCCTTCCCCGCATCGGGTCGGCCGTCCCGCCGCGGAGCGGGATCGGACGCCGCTACGGCTCCCGGGGGCACGTCACGGGGCCCGGTCCCGTGTCCGGGCACCCGGCCGACGCCTCCCCGACCGGCAGCCTCCCGACCGGAGGCCTCGGTGGCGCCCCGCCGGTGCCGAGCGGCGTCGGCGGGGCGGGCCGTCGGCAGAGCCCCGCCACCGCGGGCACAGGTCCGTTCCCGCTCGATCCGGCGAGCGGCGATCCGCCGGCGAAGGACTGCTCCTTCCGACTCGTCGTCCCCTGCCGCCGACCGGTCGGCGGGTTCGCCCGCACCGGGCTCGACCCGCGCCGTGAACGGGTCCGCCGGGGGTGGCGCGTGCGGCGCCCGGTCGGACGGCTCCCACTGCGCCCGGAGCCGGCGGCAGGCGGCAGCGGCGGCGGCGGGACCGCAGGAACGGCAGGTTTCCGGATCGTCGGCGTCGCGGACGACCAGCGGCCCGCGGCAGAGCGCGCACTCGGGGCTCCGGACCGGCCTGCTCCCGGTGACCGTCTCGCTCGCCCGGTCGACGACCTTGACCAGCCAGGGCAGCGGGGAGACCACCGAGGACCACGGCACGGCGCCGACCGGCTCCCTGCGGCGCGCGAACTCCCACGCCGACTCCAGGGCTTCGAGGACCACCGCGCCGTGGACCTCGGGGGATGTGCCGTAGTCGGCGAAGGTCGCGACGATGTACCGAGCGAGGAAGTCGAGCTGTCGCTCGGTCAGCCGGTCCGCCAGTTGCCTCGGCAGGCGGCTCAGGGCCGACGACGCGGTTTGCCGGCCCCACCGCTTCTGCTCGTCGGTCATCGACCGGATCGTCCTGCGGTCGGTCTGCCGTCCCTCGCGCCCCCTCGGGCCTGCTGCGTCCCCGTCGGCTCCCGCCGCGTGGCCTCGCGCGCGGGTGCGCACGGTTCCCGGTCCGCGGGACGGACGACCGTCCACGACCGCGGACGTGTTCAGCAGGTCATGTTGGAAGGATCGTGTTTCTGCCACCGAATCGGGGGTGGCCGGTGTCACCGGAACGGGGGCATCGGCTGTCACCGAACCGGCGGCCTCCCGGCCCGGGTCGAGCAGGTCGCCGTCACGGGAATCCGGTCCGGTGTCGAGGACCCCGACACCGTCGCCCGCGGGCCCGTCCGCGGACCGCGGCGCGGGGACGGGCCCGCTCGGGAGGGACTGCGGCTGCCCGTCCGGTACGCGGACGGGCACGGGATGGACGACGTACCTGTACGCCCTCCTCTCGACGGCTCCTCGGCTCACCCACCCCTGGGCCAGGAGTTCGGCCACCGCTTCACGGGCCGTCGCCTCCTTCATCCCGCACTCGCGCGCGATCCGCGCGACGGGAGTCGGTTCGGGGAAGTGCTGCCGCAGGGAGAGCAGGGCATAGACCTTGAACCGGGTACCGGCCAGACTCGCCCGGGCGTAGGAGCCGACGCACACGGTGAGCTCGTCGTCGGCAGGCGGACGGACACGACGGTTCATGGTTCCGGTGGCGGGATTCCGCGACGCCCGAACCAGGTCCTTGGCCTTCGCCCTGGCGATCAGACGGTTGACACCGCCCCGTGACAGCCCCAGCTGCCGCCCGATGGTCTCGTCGGCGGCGAAGCAGAATCCCGACTTCCAGCCGTAGTCCTGTACCAGCGTCACGACCCGGAGCAGGTCGCCGGTCAAGTCCCTGTCACTGAGCCACGCCGCCGGGAACCGGGTGGCGGGCAGGCCGGCCCGCCCGGTCGCACGGGCCTGCCCGCGAGCAGGCCCGGGGCCCTGGGCCTGCTCCGTGTGCACGGTCTCCGAGTACCCCGGGCTCACGGAGCACCGCCGAACGCCCGACGCCCGCCCGTCTCGTTGCCCGGCCCGCCCGGCCGCCCGTCGACGCCAGGACCGGTCGACGGGCGATACGCCGGCCGGCCCGAAGTCGCCGGGGCGGCCGTTTCCCCGACCCGCTCCGTTCGAGCGGTGGTCACGCGCGCTCGACAGCCCGTTTGGGAAGGTCCTTTGAGGTTTCGCTCATTCAGAGCCCTGCGTCCTTCCCGGGGAAGGACGGAACGGCGGATCACGACATGGGTGGGGAGCGGCTGGCAGATTCTGATTCGGTGATGCAAAATGGCAGTGCCTACTTACGGACGTGTGAGGAGGCAACAGCCCGTCAGGACACAGGTTCTCGCCTGATCCGAGTGTGCGGACGGGCCGAGGCAGCGGTGAGATTCCGTCGTCGACTCAGGTATGTGGCCGGCGGCGACGGATACAGGGCGTTCAGACACCCAGGCATGTGATTGGTGCACAGACGGTGGAGGTCCGGTGGTGCGGACCAAGTCCGTCTCCATACTGCTAGGTCACGTCAAAACCTCCCCACAGGGGGCACAGTGATTGAAGAGGGTCGAACGAACGAAGAGAAGCGATCACGAGTGGTCGCTTCTGCCTGACGCGGTTTCGAATTCAGGCGCCCGAGGGTGATCTGGAACAGCGATGTCGCACCGACTGCACCCCCACAGCCGTCCGGACTCACCCGAGTCCGGACGGCTGATCCACGACTGAACCAAGTCTCGACCAAGAGTACTCCTCCCATCACAGGGTGTGAATACCTCTCGTGTACGACTCATTGTCGGGGCCCACTGGATCCGGCCACGGGCAGTGGTTCGTTCCGGTCGGCAGGAACGGACGGCTCGAACGCCTGGCAGTGGGGTTCGGTCGTCCGCCCGGAGCGTTCCTCGTGACGGCGGCGGCAGGACGCCGACCATGATGCGGCATCCAGCGGTCCTATCACCAGTCACCCGAAACGGGAAACGTGCAACCGGCCATTTCACGCACGCAATCCGAGCGTCCGTTAATCGGATGACCGAACGGGAAAGGGGTGCAACGGTGGCCGTGCGGCTCCCGCGCGAGCGAGCCCCGCTGAGGAGAATTGCAGAGCATCCGGCACCGTTCGAGGCCGTCCCGCTACGGAAGAGGGGAAGCCGAGCGAGCGGACGGGGTCGCGCCCGCTTCGACCGTCCCCATCCGAAGCCAGCCGCAAGAACGCCGCACGCCCGGTAAGGAGCTCGGCGGCCCGGGTAAAAGCTCCGAGCGCCGGCAGCCTGAGCATATTTCAGGACACCCGGATGCCGTACATTTCCCGGAGATTAGCCCATCGTTGTCGGGGCATGAGTCCAACAGCAGTCAAGCCGCCTCTTCCATTGCCGCTGGAGCGGGACCGGATGTGCAGTGCCGGTGACAACTGGCTATTCGTTCCGGACCGGACGAATCCCGCGGGCGACCTGGAAAGTGGTTATCTCGTGAAGAATGGCGAACGCGTGGTGCTGACGCATTGCTCACGCCAGCTGGCCGAACTCTTCCGCATCCTGCGCCGGCTCGAGTTCGAGTTCTCGACGCGGCTGCAACGATCAGAGGAATAAACGGGCTGATCGAGAGCGCCGGCCACGATCCACGATGACGCAAAACAGGAGGACTGCTGTGTACGAGTCGACGGACATCGATTCCAGCCCCTACCGCACAGCCGGATTCACCCCCGACAACGGGGTCATACACAACCGCTCCCTCTGGCCGTCCACCGGGCAGCTGTCCGCCGACCTGTCCTATCCGGTCGTCAACGGCTGGGTCGACCCGGTCGGCAACGGCTGGGTAGACCCGGGGATGCTTCCGCATCCTTCGAACGCGGAAGCGGTCGAGGAGGAGGCCGGCCTGCCGGCCATGGGCTTCCACCCCCAGTTTGTCGCCGACCACCGGGAGCACCGCGCCCGCCCGGCACGCCGCCGGCCCGACGTCCTCGGATCCGTCATCGGATTCCTGACGCTGACGATCGTCACCGCGGTCTGCATCCTCGGTTGGATGATCTCCTACCATCCGCTGCGGGACGTGGCCCTCTCGCAGCTGCCGAGGGGTCTGTCCCAGTACTGGCCGGTCGTCGTCTACGGACCGTGGATGGTCGCGTCCCTCTCCGTTCTGCGTGCCGCTCTGGGAGGGCGCAGGGTGGCGAACTCCTGGTCGGTCATCCTGGTGTTCGCGGGTATCGCCAGCCTCCTGTGCATCGTCAGCACACCCTGCACGATGCCCGAGGCCGTCGTCGCGGGCCTTCCGCCGGTGACGGCTGTGGTGTCCTTGCAGCAGATGGTGCGCCAACTGCTCGTCGCCCGGCAGGAGTCCCAGGAGGACCGTCGGCAGAAACCCTCGCACCGGGCATCCCGGTAGCACCCGCACAACACGGCGCGCATTCCCCGCCCGTCCGTGAGGCAGCCCGAAGACCGCGACCACGCGTCACACGCCGGGCCCACCGAGCGCGCTCCCGCATCGACCGGCCGCCGATCCGCTGCCACGCGGGACCCCGCGGTCGGTGACGATCGCTGCGCCCTCTTTCCTCCCCGCCCGTGCCCGGGGCAACCGATCGGGCGTGCCGCACCGAGCGGCTCCCCTGACGAGGCGGGTCACATCAGGTTGGCCCAATGGGGTGAATCCTCCATCTTTCGGGTGACCTCACGTTTGGCGCGGGTAGCTACGGAGTGCGTGCGACGAGCTGCAGACCGTAGCCGCACCCGGGCGCTGAACTCATACGGCCGGTAACCATGCTCCGACGGAATTGAAAGGAACGAGACTCATGCTCCTCGCTCTGCTCGGTAACATCGTGGCCTTCCTCGGCTGGCTGCTCTAGCGGTTGTCGACCCACCCGGCGGCGAGCCGGCCCCGCCCGCGCGTTCGGTGACGGGGCCGGACTCACCAAGAGCCTGCCGCGACTGCAGGATGTCCGGCGACTGACGCCATCCCATGCCGCACGCCGGCCGGGCCTCACCGACCCGGACAAGCCGGCGCTGGTCGCGCAACGCCACCGTGACGACCCTCCGGGCGAGCGCGACGCCTCGGCCGAACAGGTCTTCGACAGCCCGGGGCCGGCCTTCACCTCCACCGGCAGCGGGAACGGCTCCACAAGCCGGAATCCCGCCGCGGTGAGCACGATCCCCGCCACCGCTGCGGTCGGCACCTGCACAGGTACCGTGACCACTCCGCCACCTGACGCCGTGCCAAGGCGCGGCCGCTGCGCAGGCCGCTGCCGCACGGATCGCTACGCGGATTCCCGCCGATTCCCGCCCGGTCTGTACGCGAGGCGGGACCCGAGAGAGGCCGGCGTCGCATGCTGGGCTGTTCGGGTGATCCCGCACGACCGGCTCTTGTCACCCATTTGATGGTATGGGTCACTTTGAGCAGTAGAACCGGTGGGCTGCCCATCCCTTGCCGGGGGCCGTGCCTGAGGCGGTCGCAGCGGTTCTCCCGTGTGCTCCTCCGGTCATGAGGACCAGTGAGGGCCGTCGACCGCCTGCAGCACGGGCCGCAGCGCCGCGGGCAAAGCCCCCGCGGCGGCATCAGCCGCAGCCACTTGTCCCATGAACGCCTTCCACGTCCGGGGCAGTGCGCTGCGAGGCTCCGAACCGTGCTCAGAGAGGCTGCGCCGTGACCGACTCGATCCGACCCGATGCGCTGCTGTCCGCCGTCGCGCTGCCCCGGCAGGGCTTCACCGTGATGTCATCGGCCGACGCCACGATCCCCGTCGGCCTCTCCCCGCTGGGGGTGGCACTGTCCCCGGACGGGGGACGCGCCTACGTCGCGAACCGGGCGTCGAACACCATCAGCGCGATCGACACCGCCACCGACACCGTCACCGCGACCATCACCACCGGCGGCGGCCCGTTCCTCACGGCGGTCTCGCCGGACGGCACCCGCGTCTACGTGACCCTGTTCGACGACGGCACCCTCGGGGTGATCGACACCGCCACCAACACCCTCACGGCCACCGTCGCGGTCGGTGCCGCAGCCGTCGCGGTGGCGCTCTCCCCGGACGGCGCCCTCGCCTACGTCACCAGCCAGAGCGCCAACACCCTCAGCGTGGTCGACACCGCGACCACTACGGTCACCGCCACCGTGACCACCGGCCCCATGCCGGTCGGCGTCGCCGTCACCCCCGACGGCACCCGCGCCTACGTCGGCTGCGTCGGCGACAGCTCCGTCAGCGTGATCGACACCGCGACCAACACTGTCATCGGCAGCTTCACCGCCGGCGACGTCCCGGTGATCATCGCCTTCAGCCCGGACGGCACCCGCGGCTACGTCTGCAACGCGGGCAGCGACAGCGTCAGCGTGGTCGACACCGCCACCACGACCGTCATCGCCACCATCGGCGTCGGCAGTCTGCCACGTTTCGTGGCCGTGAATCCGGACGGGACCGCCGCCTACACCACCGACTACGCCGACAACACCGTCAGCGTGATCGACACCACGACCGACACCGCCACCGGCAGCATCCCCGTGGGCAACGGCCCCGTCTGCGTCGCGGTCGCCCCCGCCGGGAACCGGCTGTACGTGACGGACAACGCCGACAACGCCGTGAGCGTGATCGCCCTCACCGTCGAGCCCGACCGCGGCAGCACCGCCGGCGGCACCATCGTGACCCTCCGGGGCCACGACCTGGCCGGAGCCACCTCGGTCCGCTTCGGCGGCGCCCCCGCCACGATCCTGGCGAACACCGCGACCTCGATCACCGTCAGCACCCCCGCCGGGTCGGGAACGGTCCCCGTCACCGTCACCACCCCCGGCGGCACCGCCGTCTTCGGCACCTTCTCCTACCTCCCGCCCCCGCTGCTGACCGGAATCACCACCAGTGCAGGCCCCGCCATGGGCCCCTACACCGGCGGCGGCACCGCGGTCATCACCGGGGCCGACCTGGCCGGAGCCACCTCGGTGCGCTTCGGCTCCCGACTCGCCACCATCGAGTCCGTCACCGACACCGCCGTCACCGTCACCATCCCGGCCGTCCCGTCCCCCGGCCCGGTGCCCGTCACCGTCATCACCCCCGGCGGCAGCGCCGGCGGCCAGACCTTCACCTACCTCGACGTGCCCACCGTGAACGGCGTCAGCCCCGACTCCGGACCCACCGGCGGCGGTACCGACGTCACCCTCACCGGCAACCACCTGGCCACCACCCAGGAGGTCACCTTCGACGGCGCGCCCGCACCGTTCTCCGTCACCTCCGACCAGATGATCGCCGCCGTCGCCCCGCCCCACTCCGCCGGCGCCATCACCATCACCGTCACCACCCTCGGCGGCAGCACCGGCGACACCTACACCTACCTCGACGCCCCCGGCATCTGACCCTGCCGCCGACCCGGCCCGTCCCCGGGGCGCGTCGCACGCCTGCGCGCCCCGGGGCGGGGGACGATCAAGGGCCCTCCGGGCCGCTGGCCGGCGGCGTGACGTACGGCCCGGCTGGCCGCACAGCTCGGGGCGGTCGTCAGAGAGTCAGCGGGCCGCGCCGGCTCCCGGCTGCTGCACGCCCTGGCGGTCCCGGCGTCCCGCTCGACAGCACTGCGGGCACTGATGCGCCTGCCGCTGCCCACGCGGCAGGCGCCACGGGTTCTCGGTGTGGACGACTTCGCCCTCAAGCGCCGCCACCGGTACGCCACCGTCCTGATCGACGCCGAGACCGGCGAGCGGATCGACGTACTCCCCGGCCGAGGCGCCAACGCCTCGGAGACGTGGCTGCGCGAGCACCCCGGCGCGGAGGTCGCCTGCCGGGACGGCTCCGGATCCTACGGCGAGGCCATACGCCGGGCCCTGCCCGAAGCGGTGCAGGTCAGCGACCGATGGCACCTGCGTGGTGGCGCCCGGGGTCAGCTGTTCCTGCCGCGGGCGGCGACGCGCCAGCGGTCCACGAGCCTGCCCTCGCTGACCACGGCGACGTCGTCGACGAGGTTGACGGCGACGCAGACGTGGTTGGGGATCACGCGCAGCCGCTCGCCCAGGGCGGGGAGGTCGACGCCCTCGGGCCAGACCACGGTGGCGTGGTGCTCGGAGAGCGCGGTGATGCGGGCTTCGGGGTGGTCCATGAGGCGGCCGTAGCCCGTCGCCCAGGCGGGGCGGTCGCCGCCGAGGACCTTGCTGCCCGCGTCCAGGACGAGCCGTCGGGGTGTGGCGTCGTCCCCCTCGTGCCGGCTGACGACGGTCGCTGCGACGGTGAGCGCGATGTCCGCTGCGGTGCACCGGCCGAGTTCGAGCTGCTGGGCGTCGCCGAACACGTAGACGCCGGGGCGCACCTCGGTGAGCGCCGACGGCCCGGCCTGCTCGGCGGCGCCGGTGAGCTCGGCGGTCGGGGTGGAGCCGCCGCTCACCCGGGTGAGCTCGAAGCCTGCCGCGGCGAGCAGTTCGGCGGCCCGGCCGAGGGCCTGCTGCTCCTCCTCGGCCGCCTTCGCGGGCATGCCCGGTGCGTAGCCGTGGCCCGGGAAGGTGAACACCCCGCCGACGCGCAGCCCCGCGCCGGCCGCCGCCCGGGCCACCGCCACGGCCTGCTCCGGGCGGACGCCGCTGCGGTGGTGCCCGCTGTCGATCTCCACCACGGCCTCGATGTCACCGGCCGCGGAGCCGAGGTGCCGGCCCGCCGCCTCGGCCGCTTCGACGGAGTCCACACCGATCGCGATCCGCACCGGGCCGGCGAGGCGGCGCAGCCGCTCGGCCTGCCGGGGCCCGATCCACAGCGGGTAGGCGATGAAGAGGTCGGTGGCGCCGTGCTCGGCGAAGACCTCGGCCTCCCCGATGGTCGCCACCGTCAGCCCGACGGCCCCGGCCGCGAGCTGCCGTGCGGCGATCTCGGGCATCTTGTGGGTCTTGGCGTGCGGCCGCAGCCGCAGGCCCTTGGCCCGCAGGGCGGCCGCCATGCGCTCGATGTTCCGTTCGAGCACGCCCAGCTCGACCATGATGTCCGGGGTGTCGATCTCCACCGGGATGAGGCTCATCTGCTCCCTTTCGACGCGAATCGCACCGGCCATGATCCTCCGCCCGGCGGGCCGGGCACGCGCCGGGTTCCCGGCCGTACGGTCGGGGCGCGTCAGGGCGCCTGGCCGTCGCCGAGGGCGCCCGCGCGCCAGGGCCGTCGGCTGCGGCTGCCACTGCGGCTACGGCTGCCGTCGCGGGTACCGCTGCGGACGGCGATGAGCAGGGCGTGCAGCAGGACCGCCGCCAGGGTGCCGGCGACCACCCCGTTCCCGAGGACCGTACGGACCGCGGCGGGGAACCCCGTGTACAGCGCGGGGGCGACCACCGGGAGCAGGCCCGCCGTCAGCGCCAGGCCGACGACCAGGGTGTCCGGGGAGTCACCCACCCGCACCCGGCCGAGCATCTCCACGCCCATGACGGTGATCACCGCGTACACGACCAGCGCGGAGCCCGCGACGACCGCCGGGGGCAGGGCGGCGACCAGCCGGGACAGCGGGGAGAGCAGGCCCGCCGCGATCAGCAGGCCCCCGGCCGCTGCCGTGACGAAGCGGCTGCGCACCCCGGTGAGCCGGTTGATGCCGATGTTCTCGGAGCTGGTCACCATCGTGGGCGTGCCGAGGACCGAGCCGAGCAGCGAGATCAGCGCGTCGGCGCGGGCCACCCGCGGGACGTCCCGGCCCGGGTCCGGCACGTCGCTGTTGAGGACGGTCTGGCCGGTGGCCTCGGCGAGCGAGGTGAGGCTGAAGAGCAGCAGCGGCAGCGCCGCCAGCAGGTCCAGCCGCGGGGTGCCGTACGGCAGGAGGTGCGGGAGCAGGACCTCGGCCCCGGTGGCCGGGGCGAGCGCGCCCAGGCCGGTGGCGACGGTGAGCAGGGCGCCGCCGGCGAGCCCGATCAGGACGGCGGACTGGCGCCAGGCGCCGCGCAGCAGCAGGTGGGCGACGAGCGTGACCGCGACGGTGAGCCCGGCGGCGGCCAGGGCGCCCGGTGCCGCCCGGCCGCCCGGGCCGGACAGCAGCTGGGTGCTGACCCGCACCATGGAGATCCCGACCAGCAGCACCGTCACGCCCGTGACCACCGGCGGGAAGAGCCGCACCACCCGGCCGTACAGCGGGGTGACGGCGAGCAGCAGCGCCGCCGCGAGCAGCACCGAGCCGGAGGCGACGGCGGGCCCGTGGTCGTGGGCGATCTGGACGAACAGCGCGGTGGCGGCCCCGCCCGGCAGCATCACGAACGGCAGCCGGGCACCGAAGCCCCAGACGCCGAGGGACTGCAGCACCGAGCCCGCCCCGGACAGCACGAGCGCCGCGCCCAGCAGGGAGGAGGTCTGGGCGGGGGTCAGCCGCAGCGGCGCCGCGATCAGGAACACGGTGGACACCGGGGTGGCCGCCATGGCGAGCACGTGCTGGAGGGCGAGCGGGAGCAGTCGCCGCAGCGGCAGGCGCTCGTCGGCGGGCGGTACGGCGGGGGTCGCGTCGGCGGGGGTCGCGGGGGTGGTCACGGCCGGGTCTCCAGCCACGGGATCTCCTCGGGGGCGTAGCGGTAGGCGCGGAAGACGGCGTTGGGCTCGGCCGGGAAGAGGGTGCGGACCTCGCTCTCGGTGTAGGCGCCGAAGTGCGGCACCACGTACTCCCAGCAGAGGTAGCCGTCCGCGGTCACCTCGAAGAGGCGGCCCGCCGGCGAGTCGGTGACCAGGGTGTTGCCGTTGGCCAGCCGCTGGGCGGAGCCCATGAACGGGGCGAAGAAGGACTCGCGGGCGGGGTCGTGGTACTCCCACACCACCTCGTCCCGGGCCCGGTCGATCTCGATGACGCGGGAGTACGGCACGTCGTGGCCGGGGCGGAAGACGCCGTTGTCGAAGACCAGCAGCCGGCCGTCGGCGAGTTCGGTGGGGTTGTGCTGCTGGGAGACCGTGCCGGGCCGGCTGCGCCACAGGATCTTCCCGGTGGCGCGGCTGATCACCACGACCGCCGAGACGCTGCGCAGGCTGGCCAGGATGTTGCCGTCGGCGAGCGGGGTGACGCTGTTGATCAGCGGCCAGTGCTCGCGCGCGTAGTCGGGGTGGAGCGGGTAGTCGGCGCGGTCGAGGTGCTCGGCGGCCCGCCAGGACCAGCGGGTGGCGCCGTCCGCGCCGACCTCGGTGATGGTGTCGGCCCACACCGTTTCCCCGCCGGCCTCGGAGCCGGGGACTCCGCCGAGGACGGCCTTCGCCTCCGCGCCGCGCAGGGGTTCGATCTCGGTGTAGAGGACGCCGCCGTCGTCGAGGTGGTGGGCGTCGTGGTGCTGGCGCGGGTCGCGGTGCTCCCACAGCACGGTGCCGTCGGGTGCGGCGCGGAGCATCACCCCGCCCCGGTACTTGTGCCACATCGGGAACAGCGCCTGCTGCCCGGGCAGCACGCCGTTGTAGGCGAGTTGCCCGCCGGCCAGCAGCCGGGCGTGCCGGCCGGGCCGGTACGGCAGGCTCCAGCGGTGCACGGTCGTGCCGTGCAGGTCCACCAGGTACACCTCGCCGCCGCCGGTCAGCGGGGCGAACAGGGTGAAGCCGGGGAAGGCGGCCTCCGGGTCGAGGGCGATGAGCCCGGTGCCGCGGCGGCGGCGCTGGTTCTGGTCGATGCGGGGCTGGGGCGGCATGATGGATCCACTCCGATCAAAGTTTTTTTGATGCTGTCAAACTGCTTCGACGATAGGAGCGTCATGTGACGGCTCTGTTGCAGCCGTGCGAAACGTGGCGGCGGGCGCATCGCGCCGGTGCGTAAGGTGGCCGCGGGAAGAAGGAGCTGATCATGAGTGACGCGGAGCCGGGATCCGGGACCGGCAGCGAGGGCGGGGGCGGGCGCGGGACCGGCGGCGGCGAAGCGGCGCAGCCGCGGCTCGGTGGCCCGATCCGGCAGCGCCGCCGGGCCCTCGACCTGACCCTGGCCCAGGTGGCCCGGCGCACCGGCCTGTCCGTGCCCTTCCTCAGCCAGATCGAGAACGACCGGGCCCGGCCCAGCATGCGGTCGCTCCAGCGCATCGCGGACGGGCTGGAGACCACGGCCGTCGAACTGCTGGCCTCCGCCGACCCCGTCGGCCACCCGGTGGACATCGTCCTCGCGCTGGACGACGCGGGCCTGTCGCCGGGCTCCGGGGTCCGCCCCCTGGTGCGCGGACAACGCCGGCTGCACGCACTGGAGTTCACCGGCGACCAGCAGGCCGACCGCGAATTCCTGCACCCGGACGACGAGTTGATGTACGTCGCGGACGGCGCCGCCGAGGTCGAGGCGGACGGCCGGCTCTACCGGCTGGACCGCGGCGACACCCTCTACCTGGCCGGCGGGGTCCGCCACCGCTGGCGCAGCACCAGCCCCGGCACCCGCGTGCTGGTGGTGGCCGTCTCCGGCCACGCCGCCGCTGCGCCCCCTGCCGGGCGGCGCGACTGAGCCGGAACGGCTGGTCAGCCGACGGCGGCGGCCGGTGCGGCCGGCGTGCCCGGCTCGTGCGGGCTGAAGGTGCGCCGGTAGGCGGCCGGGGAGACCCCGAAGGCCGTCCGCATGTGCGCGCGCAGCGAGTTCCCGGAGCCGAAGCCGGCCCGGTGGGCGACCAGGTCGATCGACAGGTCGGTGGTCTCCAGCAACTGCTTGGCCATTTCCAGGCGTTGGGCGGTGAGCCACTGCACCGGCGTCATGCCGACCTCGTCACGGAAGCGCCGGGTGAAGGAGCGCAGGCTCATCCGGGCGTGCTCGGCGAGCCGGGCGAGGGACAGCGGTTCGCCGAGGTGTTCCAGCGCCCAGGCGCGGGTGGCCGTGGTGGTGGCGACGGTGGGCTCGGGGACCGGGCGGTCGATGTACTGGGCCTGCCCGCCGTCCCGCCAGGGCGGCACCACGCACATCCGGGCGGCCCGGTTGGCGACCGCGGCTCCGTGGTCGCGCCGGATCACGTGCAGGCACAGGTCGACGCCGGCGGCCACACCGGCGGAGGTCAGCACGTCGCCGTCGTCGACGAACAGGACCTCCTCATCGACCCTGACCTTCGGGTACGCCCGGCGGAACTCCGGGGCCAGGTTCCAGTGCGTGGTGGCGGGCCGGCCGTCGAGCAGCCCGGCCGCGGCGAGCACGTAGGAGCCGGAGCAGATGGACACCAGCCGGGTGCCGGGCCGGATGCCGGCGATGGCCGCGCCGACCTCGGGCGGCAGCGGGCCGCCGTGGCCCAGCTCGGGCATGGCGTGGGTGGGCGGGACGATCACGGTGTCCGCCCCGGCCAGCGCCTCCGGCCCGGCGGCCGGCTGCACGGTGAAGCCGGCGTCGCTGAGGACCGGGGCGCCGTCGGCGGTGCAGACCACGACGTCGTAGAGCGGGCGGCCGTCGGCGTCCTGCGCGCTGCCGAAGACCCGGGAGGGGATCCCGAGCTCGAAGGGCGGGACGCCGGGCAGGGCGAGCACGGCGATCCGGTGACGCCGTGGCCGCCCTGTCGTCCGCGCCGCATCCGTACACACGCCTGTCCTGCTGACCATGGCCAGATCCTGTCACATAGTGGCCGGACGGCCAACGCCGCCGAGGCCCGCGATGCCGGATCGTGGACTGCGCCGCCGGGGATCCGGCGACGCACGGAGAGCTACGGAACGCAACGAAGGACGAGGCAGGACGGCATGCGAGCAGTGGTCGTGGAGCGGTGGGGCGGACCCGAGAACCTGGTCGAGCGCGAGGTCGAGCGCCCCGAGCCGGGGATGAACGAGGTCCTGGTGCGGGTGCACGCGGCCGGCGTGAACCCGGTGGACTGGAAGACCCGGGCCGGCGGCGCCCTGATCGAGTGGGGCGAGGTCCCGGCGGTCGGCTGGGACGTGTCCGGCACGGTCGAGGCCGTCGGGCCGGGCGTGGGCCTGTTCCGCCCCGGCGACGAGGTCTTCGGGATGCCGCTGTTCCCGCGCCAGGCCGGCGCGTACGCCGAGTACGTGGTGGCGCCGACCCGCCACCTCGCTCCCAAGCCGGCCGGCCTGACCCACGTGCAGGCCGCGGCGCTGCCGCTGGCCGCGCTGACCGCCTGGCAGGCGCTGGTGGACACGGCGGACGTGCGCCCCGGCGAGCGGGTACTCGTGCACGCGGCCGCCGGCGGGGTCGGCCACCTCGCGGTGCAGATCGCCAAGGCCCGCGGCGCCTACGTGATCGGCACCGCGAGCGCCGGCAAGCACGGGCTGCTGCGGGAGCTGGGCGCGGACGAGGTGGTCGACTACCGGGCCGTGCGCTTCGAGGACGCCGTGTCCGATGTCGACGTCGTGCTGGACGGGCTCGGCGGCGAGACGGCGGAGCGCTCGCTGAAGGTGCTGCGGCCCGGCGGCCGGCTGATCACCCTGCCCGGGCCGGACGACGTGCCCGCCGCCCCGGACGGGGTGCGCGCCCTGTGGGTGCTGGTCGAACCGGACCACCAGGGCCTGCGCGAGATCACCGCCCTGGTCGAGCGGGGCGCGCTGCGGCCCGTGGTGGAGACGGTCCTGCCGCTGTCGCGGGCCGCGCAGGCGCACGAGCTCGGCGAGCAGGGTCGTACCACCGGCAAGATCGTCCTGACCGTCAACTGACGGTCCACTGGCCGCAACTATGCGGAGGCGGCCAGTTGCTGTGCGGAGGCGGGCAGTTGCCGGGCGAGCAGGGCCCCGAGGCGGTCCGGCTCGGCGGTGCCGCGCTTGGGCAGGATGGTCAGGCAGGACGCGTTCTTGTCACCGCTGAGCAGCACGAACAGCTGCGGGGTCTCCACGTACCGGGGCGCCGCCTGCCAGCTGAGGGTGCTGGTGGAGTGCCGGTTGGTGACGGTGACCCCGGCGCGGTCGACCACGGCGCCGAACTCGCCCTTCTCGGCGCTCAGCCGCTGGAACTGGCGCGCCTGCAGCCGGGGCAGGCCGAACATCGCGAGGACGCAGGCGATACCCATGACGACCAGCGGCGTGTCCACGCTCCCGTCGCCCGCGAGGCCGAAGGCAGCGCTGGCCAGGCAGCAGGCCAGGACGACGTACAGCAGCACCCGCCCGCGCCGCCCCGCCGGGGTGGCGCGGGTGCGCGCGGCCAGCGCCTCGCGGAAGTCCTCGACCGTGAGCGTGTACGCGAGTTCCACGCGCTCGTCCGGCCCGCCCTGCTCGTCCGGCCCGCCCTGCTCGTCCATCGTCAACCCCGTGTCCCCCGTGATCCGCTTCTCGGCCCGCGGATCCTAGCAGGGCCCCGCCCGTGCATTGCCGGGTGATCGTCACGGACGGAGAATGGAATGACCGAACGTGTTCCTCGGCCTCAGGAAGGGAGCTTCCGATGGCATGGCGTATCGAGGGGACGTATTTCGAGAACTGCAATTGCGACATGGTGTGCCCCTGCTCCACCTCCGGCCTCACGGCACCGGCGGATTACGACCGTTGCCGGGTCGTCCTGGCCTTCCACGTCGACTCCGGCCGGGTCGACGACGTCGACGTCAGCGGACTGACGGTCGCGGTCGTGGGCGATGCCCCGCCGCTCATGAGCGAAGGCAACTGGCGGATGGGCGTGATCATGGACGAGGCCGCCTCGCCGGAGCAGGCCGAAGCCCTGGGGGCCGTCTTCTCCGGTCAGCGCGGCGGCCCCATGGAGGCCCTCGGACCGCTGGTCGGCGAGATGCTCGGACTGGAGACCGCCCGGATCGACTACGCCGACGACGGCCGCAACCACCGCGTGACGATCGGTGACGCGATCGACATCGAAGTCGAGGACTTCGTCTCCCCGCTCGACGCGACCGGGAAGGGCGTCAGGGTCAGCGGGGTCGGATTCCCTGCGGACACCCTCGCGGCCGGAGTCGCGACGAGGTCGCGGGTCAACGCCTTCGGCCTTGAATTCGGAAACGAAGGGAAGAACGCCTTCTCGGCGCCGTTCTCCTGGGCGGCCTGAATGTCGCCGATGTCGCCACCGCTTGCCCGACGGGCCCGACGGACCGTCCTGCCGGCGAGCTCCGCAGCGCTCCTGGCTGCGGCAGTGCTGGCCTGGGTGCTGACGGTCCGCAGCTCCTCCGGCATGGCGCCCGGGCCGGGCACGATGGGGCGCGACCTGTGGGGCTTCCTGGTCCTGTGGGGGCTGATGATGGCCGCGATGATGCTCCCCTCCGTCACGCCCGTCGTCTCGCTGTACCTGCGGACCCTGCGCGCCCACGCGACGGGTTGGACCCGGGCAGGGCGCAGCACCGGTCTGGTCGTCGGCTACCTCTTCGCCTGGGAGGCCTTCGGGCTGGGCGCGTACGGCGCGGCCTGGGCGGGCGGCGAACTCGCCGCCAGGGCGCCCGGCGCCGCGCCCTGGATCGGCGCCCTCCTGCTGGCTGGGGCCGGCCTGTACCAGCTGACCCCGCTCAAGGACCGCTGCCTGAGCCACTGCCGCTCCCCCGTCGGCTTCCTCCTGCACTTCGGCGGCTACACCGGACGGCTGCGTGACCTGCGCGTCGGCCTCTACCACGGCGGCTACTGCGTCGGCTGCTGCTGGGGCCTGATGGTCGTCCTGATCGTGGTCGGCGTGATGAACCTCGCCTGGATGGCCGGTCTGGCCGTGGCCGTGTTCCTGGAGAAGACCTGGCGCCACGGCAAGGCGTTCAGCCTCGTCCTGGGCGTCGCCCTGATCGGCTACGCCTGCTTCGTGCCCTGGAACCCGGGCCTGCTGCCAGGGCTGTCCATGCCGCCGGCCATGCCGATGTGAGCTGCACCCGCACCCCGGGAACACGACTCGGTGGCGTTCGGCGCAGCGATCGGGAAGACTCGCACGCATGGTCTCGGTAGTGCAGAACGTCGCGGTCGACTGTGCGGACGCCTATGAACTGGCCCTGTTCTGGAGCAAAGTGACGGGCCGGCCGCTGGATCCGGAGGACGGGCCGGGCTCGCGGGAGACGGCGGTCCAGCTGACGGAGGGCCTGGTGCTGTACTTCAACCAGGTGCCCGAGCCCAAGACCGTCAAGAACCGGGTCCACCTGTGCCTGCGCCCCGAGACCTCGCGCGACCAGGAGGTGGAGCGGCTGCTGGCCCTCGGCGCCACCTGGGTCGGCGACCACCGCAACCCCGACGGCTCGGGCTGGGCGGTGCTCGCCGACCCCGAGGGCAACGAGTTCTGCGTCCTGCGCAGCGACTCCGACCGCACCGCCGACGCCGACTCCGACCGCGCCGCCGCGAACGCCTGACCCGGGCCGCCGTCAGCCCAGGGCGGCTGCCTTGCGCAGCAACACCGACCGTTCGCCGGTGTTGCGGCACAGGCGGGCGGCGAGCTCCAGTTCCGCCTTGGCCTCGGCGGTGCGGCCCAGGCGGGTGAGCAGTTCGCCGCGCACGGTCGGGAGCAGGTGCGAACCCGACAGGCGGCCGGAGACCACCAGGTCGTCCACCATGTCCAGCGCCTCCTGCGGCCCGCCGGCCATCGCGACGGCCACCGCCCGGTTGAGGTCGACCACGGGTGACGGCGCCACCCGGCCCAGCGCCTCGTAGAGGAGCACGATGCGCTCCCAGTCCGTCTCCTCCACCGAGGGCGCCGTCGCGTGGCAGGCGGCTATCGCGGCCTGAAGACCGTACGGTCCCAGACCCCGGCCGAGGCCCCACCCGAGGGTGGAGGCCCGGCCGAGGGCGGCGAGGCCGCGGCGGATCGCGGAGCGGTCCCACCGGCGGCGGTCCTGGTCCTCCAGGAGGACCGTCTCGCCGTCGGGCCCGGTGCGGGCCGGGAAGCGTGCGGCGGTGAGCTCGAACAGCGCGAGCTGGCCGTGCACCTCCGGCTCGGCGGGCAGCAGGGCGGCCAGCGTCCGGGCCAGCCGTACGGCCTCGTAGGCGAGGTCGGGGCGCAGCAGGTCGTCGCCGGCCGTCGCCGTCGAGCCCTCGGTGAAGATCACGTACAGGACGCTCAGCACGGCGCCGAGCCGCCCGCGCCGCTCCTGCTGCGGCGGCAGCTCGAAGGGCACGCGGGCGGCGGCGATCGTCTTCTTCGCCCGGGTGATCCGGGCCTGGACGGTCGCCGTGGGCACCAGGAAGGCGCGGGCGATCTCCTCGCTGGACAGTCCGCCCACCACGCGCAGGGTCAGCGCCACCCGCGCCTCGGGCGAGAGGACGGGATGGCAGGCGGTGAACATCAGCGCGAGCACGTCGTCGTCCACCCGGTCGGCGTCCCAGGGCAGGTCGTCCGGCCGCTCGGAGGCGGCGGTCCCGCCCGCGCCCGCGCTGAACTCGCCCTCGGCGAGCGGGCCCGCGAGCGCCGCGTACCGCTCGTCCAGCGCGGACCGGCGGCGGAAGGCGTCGATGGCCCGCCGCCGGGCGGTGGACAGCAGCCAGCCCACCGGGCTGGCCGGCTCCCCGTCCCGCGACCAGGCGACGAGCGCCTCCGCCAGCGCCTCCTGCGCGACGTCCTCGGCGAGCGCGAAGTCCCCGGTGTAGCGGGCCAGCGCGCCGACGATCCGCGGGGACTCGATCCGCCAGACGGCCTCGACGGCCCGCCGCGCCGCCTCGGCGACCGGCGGGCCGTCGGTGGCGGGCGGCCCGTCGGTGGCCGGCGGGCCGTCCGCGGGGTGTGTCACAGCTGGCCGGTCCGCTCGCGCCACGCCCGCTCCTTGACGATCCACTCGTTGTCCTGCGGGAACTCCTCGATGCTGGGCACCCGGCGCACCTCGCACTTCGAGCCGGGGACGGCCGGGAGCCGCTTGGCCCACGCCACCGCCTCCTCCTTGGAGGCGACGTCGATGAGGTAGAAGCCGCCGAAGAGCTCCTTCGTCTCACCGTACGGGCCGTCGGTGACCACGGGGGTCTCCCCGCTGAAGTCGACCACCACGCCCTGGGACGGGTCGTCCAGTCCCTCGGCGGCGACGAGCACGCCGGCCCGGATCAGCTCCTCGTTGAAGCGGCCGACCATTTCGAGCATCTCCTCGAAGGGCGTCCCCATCATCTTCTCGACGGACTCGTCGGTGCCCCGCATGATCAGCATGTACTTCGCCATGATCGTTCTCCTTGTCCAGGTCGTTCGGGTTGTTCGGGTGGTTCGGAGGGCCGTTCCTCGACCCTCTCAGTCCCAGGTCGAACGGCGCAGCCCCGGATCGACAGGGTGGGCGACATCGGACCGGGATTTTTTTTCGGCCCCGTCAGGGCCGGGCCGGCGCCGGATCCTGGACGCGCCCCTGCAGCTGCCGGGACAGCTCCGCGACACAGGCCGCGAGCTGCCCGGTGGACAGCTGCCCCGGATCGCCGCCGCAGCCGCCCGCCGGTACGACCGGCGGCGCACCGGACGGCGTGGGCGCACCCGGAGTCGGCGCACCCGGCGCAGGTGTACCGGGCGCAGGCGTACCGGGCGCCGGGGCCGGCTGACCGCCGCCCGGCGGGGTGATGGGGCCGTTCAGCGACACCAGGTTGGGCGTCACCGTGGCATCGCCGGACAGGTCGATGTAGTCCTGGGTCTGCCCGTTGAAGTCCACGAACCCGCGCCACATGTCCCGGCCGAACGGAACGATCTCCTGCAGCGCGCCGCCCTGGCCGGCACTGATGGTGATCGAGGTCTGCTGGGCCATGTACGACACCATCCGGCTGGCCAGCACGTCCAGGTTCACCGACGGGGCGTCGTCGCCGCGCACGTACACGTGCAGGTCGTTGAGGCCGCCGCCGGCCCGGTCGGCCTGCAGGACGGCGAACGCCACCACCAGCTGCGAGGAGCTCTCCCGGGGCACCAGCGGGGTCACGTAGTAGAGGTGGCCGTCCGCCTTCGAGCGCAGCAGGAACTCCCCCGGGTTGACGGCGTTGGTCGCCGCCGAGGTGTGCGCGTAGCCGAAGCCGCGGTCGTCCTTCGCGCCGCGCCCGCCGAGCCACTGCACCTCGTGGATCTGCGCCCGCACCACCGAGGCGGGGTACACCGCCCCGGGCAGGTCGCCCGGCGCCACGCTCGCCCGGTACGTCGTGTCGGGGCGGCCGTCCGGGGAGCCGCGCAGGACCAGCACCCCGGCCGGCTCCAGCACGGTGCGCTGGCGCCAGCCGGCCTGCCGCGCCACCGAGACCACCACCACCGGCCGGGCGGTGCGCGGGTCGGGGCCGTCGCAGTAGCCCCAGATGTCCTGGTCGCTGTAGACCAGGTCCGGGAAGCGCTCGGCGAGCAGGTTGCGCAGGCTGACGGCTCCCGTGCCGGCGAAGGCGCGGCCGAACGCGTGGTCGCCGCGGAACGCGCAGGTGGCCACGGAGTTGGAGCGGCCGTCCCAGACGGCGACGCCCTCCATCGGCTGCTCGCCGGAGCCGTCCAGGACGGCCGTCCACACCCCGCCGCCCTGCGAGGCGTCGGGCAGGTAGTGCAGGCTGTGGCCCATCAGGTGGACCCCGGAGGTCAGGCCGGCGCTGTCGGTGAGCGCCTTGGTCGCCGCCGCGTAGGAGGCGGTGCGCGCCTCGAAGTCGAAGTCCGGCATCGGCGCGGTCTTCACGCAGGCCGGTACGTCCGCGGTGCCCACCAGGTCGCAGCGGCCGCCGTCGCCCGCGCGGGTGTGCTCGGTCACCGGCAGCACCGAACGCGGCGTGCCCGCGCCGCCGGCCGGGACGTCGAGCACCGTCGCCGCCGCGTAGAAGCGGCCCGCGTCCTTGTCGTCGTCCCACAGCCCGGTGCCCACCCGCACGAGCGAGCCGGCCACCGCCAGCAGCACCGCCGCCAGCGTCAGCCGCGCCCGCCACCCGCGGAAGCCCGCCCCGGACTCCTGCGCGACGTACACGACCACGCCCACCGTGCCGCACAGCCCCACCGCGACCCAGACCCAGAACAGCGGCGTCGCGTCCAGGATCCCGCCGTGCGGGAAGAACTCCTGCCGCAGCAGCAGCACGTAGCTCTGGTCCTGCTGCCCGAACCCGCCGAACGCGAAGTGCTTGACCGCCCACACCAGCAGCGCGACCAGCGGCATCCACAGCCACCAGACCGCCAGCGCCACGACCCCGCCCCGCACCGCGACCCGCTCACGCTCCGTCATATGCCCCCCTCTCCTCGCCCGATTCCCCTGTCAGCGCCGTTGCATCGCCCGGTCCTCCGCCGCACGGCGCTGCCGGTTGGCCCGGTCCTTCGCCGCGTCCTTGCGCGCCTGCGCCGCACTGGGCGGCTCCACGACGAAGTTGCAGTTGCCGCACACGTAGCCGCCCTCCGGCCCGTAGTTGATCTCCGCCCCGCACTGCGCGCAGTTCATCCCCGACACGCCGACCTCCCGCGTGGTGACCTCCCGCGAGGCGACGTTCGCCGGCGGCGGCACCACGTACCAGCACGACCCGCAGACGTACCCTCCCTGCGGCCCGTGGCTGACGGGCTGCCTGCACTTGCCGCAACGGGGAGAGTTCATGCCTACCTCAGCCTCACGGGGACGGAACGACGGGGACGACAGGGACGACGGAAGCGGCCTGCGGACCCGACGGCACCGCGCGGCCGATGACGGCGCCGCACTGCCCGCAGGCCAGCTGCCTACCCTGATCCTGCATGAGCGACCCGCAGTTCGGACACTGCACGGGGTTCCCCCTCGACGTCGGACGGCACGGCAGCGAGCTCCGCGGCCACCAGCATCCCAGCAGCGGGCCCGCCGAGTCCCGGATTTTCCAAGGGCGTTCGGCCACCGGGCCGCCGTCGGGGTCGAGGGCCCTCACTGGCGGCGCAGGTCGAGGATGAGGTCGCGGGGCAGGCCGTGGGTGTCGTGGAGGTAGTGGAGGTCGTCCTCGGTCAGCGGGCCGTGGAAGCGGGGGCGGGTCAGGATCCGGCGGCCGCGTTCGAGGAGGCGGTCGAAGCGGTGTTCCTCGTCGAGCAGGATCCGCCGTACGGTGTCCGGGTCGCCGGCCTGGCGGAAGCGGTCGAGGGTGTGCTCGATCAGTTCGCGCGGCAGGTCGCCGAGGCCGACTCGCGGGTCGTCGCGGCGCAGGACGGTGAGCACCCGTCGGACGAGTCGGCGCAGGACGTAGCCGCGGCCGGTGTTGGACGGGCGTACGCCGTCGCCGATGACCACGACGGCCGAGCGCAGGTGGTCGCAGACCACGCGCAGGGACGGGTCGTCCAGGTGCCACAGGATCGGCACGATCCGGCGCCACGGGTCGAAGACGTCGCACTCGAACACCGAGCGCCGGCCCTGCAGGAGCGAGGCGAGGCGTTCCAGGCCGAGTCCGGTGTCGACGTTGCGCTGGGGCAGGGGGACGAGTGAGCCGTCGTCCAGTCGCCGGTGGCGCATCATCACGTGGTTCCACACCTCCACCCAGCGGTCGTCACCGGTGGGCGTGGACTCGGGCGGGGTGTCGCCGGTCCACAGGAAGATCTCGGAGTCGGGGCCGCACGGGCCGGTGGGGCCGTTGGACCACCAGTTGTCCTCGACGGTGAGCTCGACCGGCACGCCGCGGTCCTGCCACAGCTCCAGGGAGGCGGTGTCGGGACCGGTCCGGTCGTCGCCGCCGAAGACGGTGACGTGGAGCAGCCGGGGGTCGATGCCGAAGCCGTCGGTGAGCAGTCCGTAGCCCCAGTCGAGGCTCTGCGGGCCCTCGTAGTCGCCGAGCGACCAGGTGCCGAGCATCTCGAAGACCGTCAGGTGGGTGGTGTCGCCGACCTCGTCCAGGTCGGTGGTGCGCAGGCAGCGCTGTACGTTGACGAGGCGCTTGCCGAGCGGGTGCGGGCGTCCTTCGAGGTACGGGGTGAGCGGGTGCATGCCGGAGGTGGTGAACAGCACCGGGTCTCCGGGCGGCGGCAGGAGGGTCGAGCCGGTGATCCGGTGGTGGCCGCGGTCCTCGAAGTACTCGATGAACGTGCGGACGATCCGGTCGGTGGTCAGGTCGGTGTTCACGGGGGTGTTCACGGGGTGCTCCTTCGCGTGGGGCGGGGAGGCACCGGACGACTGGTCCGCCGGATCGTCAGGGACGGGCGCAGGAGCGCCGTGGGATCACCCGGCAGACCGTGTCCGGTCGCCGGGGAGGGGAGTACGTCAGGCGGCGGCAACCGGCGAGCTGGTCGCTCGCGCGGCTGCGGTGGTGCTTCGGCCCATGACGTTCATGCCGGCGAGGGTAGCTCACCCGGTACGGCCGGTGCACCCGGTTTTTCTGCCCGCCGTAACCCGTCAACGCCGTCCGTCCCGGTACGGCCGACCGCCGCACCCGCCCCGCGCAGCCCCGGGGCCAGCAGCAGGGTGGCGGCCAGGGAGGCGCCGGCGGTCGCCGCCATACCGGTGGCGGGGGAGGTCAGTTCGGCGACCGCGCCGGCCGCCGCCGCGCCGATCCCCTGCATGGCGAGCATCCCGCAACTGTGCAGGCCGAGCGCCTGCCCGCTCAGGCCGTCGGGTGTGAGGGCGATCAGCCGGTCCTGCAGCAGCAGTCCGGACGCGTACCCGAAGGTGGCGAGCGCGACCAGTGCCAGGGCGAGCGGCAGTGCCGGGCGGAACGCGAAGAGCAGGTAGGGGGCGGCGAGCAGGACGCACAGCGGGACGGCCGGCCGGTGCCGCCGGTGGGCGGGCAGGAAGCGGCCCGCGACGACGTCGCCGGCCAGCATGCCGAGCGCCCCGGCGGCGAACAGCAGGCCCGCGTCGCCGGGCGCGTACGGGACGTAGAGCGATTCGACGCCGACGATCAGGCCGTTCGGCACCCACAGGGCGAGGTAGACGTACCGGCGCGGTGCGCTGGACCAGAGCCGGGCGTTGGTGCGCCAGGTCTCGGCGACCGACGCCCGTCCGGCGCCGCGGGGCGGACGGGCGGTGAGCCCGTACCGCGCCACCAGGGCGGCCAGCAGATGCAGGCCGGCGGCGAGCAGCAGCGTGCCGCGCGCCGAGAGCGCCGCCACCAGCGCCCCGCCGGCCGCGAAACCGCAGATCTGCAGGACGCCGACCGACACGTTGAGGACGGAGCGCCCGAGCAGGTAACCGCCGCCTGCCAGCACCTCGTTGAGCAGCCCGTACCGCACCCCGCCGCCGACCGACCCGGCGAGGCCGAGGCCCAGCAGCACCGCGAACAGCACCCCCAGGGGCAGCCCGGGAACCGCCTGCAGGGCGGTGCCCGCGCCGAACAGCAGGGCGAGGCCCGTCATGGCGGCCCGCGGGGGCAGCCGGTCGGCCGCGGACAGCACGGTGACGGCGCCGAGCAGCTGCGCCAGCGCGGGGCCGAACATGGCGAGGGAGGACAGCAGTGCCGAGTCCGTCCGCTCGAACACGAGGATCCCGAGGGCGAGCCCGCCCACCGTCTGGGCCGCGTTCTGCCCGGCCGAGGCGAGGAACAGCGGGGTGAACTCCCGGGTGTGGAACAACTCCTGATACGTCCGCATGCGGCAGACCCTCCCCGGGACGGGCGGCGGACCGTTAGAGTTTCGCGGGGAGGCGAAACCAATCAGCTGGTGGCGGATCGACGCGGACACCCTCGCCGGGAGCCGGTTCGTGGTCTCCCCGCTGGCCGAGGCGCTGGCCGCCCTGAAGACGCTGCACCGCGCCGGCGCGGCCCACCCCGGCGAACACCGGTGGCTCGCCGCCCACCTCGCCGACTACCGCGACCGCCTGGCCGGCGACCCGGTCACGGCGGCGCTGGTCGGGGCCGCGCTGAGGCCCCGCTGGAACGCGACCTTCCTCACGCCGGCTCCGGCTCCGGCTCCGGCGGCTGCGACGGGAGTCGGCGATGGCGATCCCGTGTTCGGCGATCGCACGTTCGCGCAGGAGCTGGCACAGGTCCGGGCCACCCCGCCCGCCGTCGTCCGGGCCGACCTCGTGCAGGCCCTGGACGGCCCGCTGCCGCCGCTGCTGCACCGCGACGACCTGGCCGATCGCGCTGCGGACCTGCTGCAGTGGGTGTGGACGCGGACCGTCCGGCCCTCCTGGCCGCGCCGGCGGCGGATCATCGAGGCCGACATCGTCGCCCGGACGGCCCGGCTCGGCCGGCACGGCTGGGCCGCCACGCTGGACGGGATGCGCCCCGGGATGCGCTGGCTGGGGCAGGACCGCCTGCAGATCACCGGCTGCGACAGCCCGCCGCTGGAACTCTCCGACGCCCAGCTGCTGTTCGTCCCGGTGACCCCGGCCCAGAGCTGGCTCTGCTGGGACGTTTCGGCGTTCGACGGCCCGCACCCGGGCCCCGCCCGGAGCACCAGGCGGTACGCGGTCGTCTACCCGTGCGCGGGAGTCCTGGCGGACGGCGAACGCCGCCCGGGGCCGTCGCCGCTGGGCGCGCTGCTCGGCTCCGCCCGCGCCGAACTGCTCACCCTGCTCGCCGCGCCGAAGAGCACCACCCAGCTGGTCGCCCTCACCGGCCGACCCCTGGGCGCGGTCGGGCGGCACCTGCGGATCCTGCACGAAGCCGGTCTGGCCCAGCGCCGGCGCGCGGGCCGCTCCGTCCTCTACTACCGCACCGCCGCCGGACAGGTCCTGGTGGACGCACAGCCGGCCGGCCCCGACGGGCGCTGACCCGAGGATCCGCACCCGGGCCGGGTGGCCGACCCGCCGACCCCCTGCCGCCTGACGGGCCGTCAATCGTCGGTCGGCTCCACGATCACCAGCGTGCCACGGCTTCCGGGGCGGACCGCGTGCACGGTTCCCGCCGCCACCAGGTACAGCTCGCCCGCCCGCACCGTCACCGGCGTGCCGTCGACCTCCAGTTCCAGCCGGCCGTCGAGCACGAGCAGTGCCTCGTCGGCGCCGTGGCTCTCCTCCTCCACCGGCAGTTCGTCCATGCGCAGCACCTTCACGCAGGCCGTCCCCACCCGGCCCAGCCGACGAGAGCTCCACGCCTTCGGCAGACCAGCCGCCGTCGCCACCAGATCGACCACACTCACGGCACAACCCTCCCCCACGACCCCGATCGGTCCTGCCGACCGGGCCCGCGCATCACGATCACTGGATGCCTCGGAAGCTACCCGACCGGGAGCACGGGGTGGTCGACCGTTTGGCAAAGCCTGCCATCGGCAGGTCCCCTGACCACCCCGCGCCCGCCACGTTTATTCGGCCACAGGGCCATATCTTCGACAAGCAAGTCAAGACTTATCTTCCGGGGAATTCGACCGTATGGTATCGGTCGAATCGAAGGAGCTCCTGTTGTCGAAAACGAATGATTCCGCCGTGCGCGCAGTTGACTCGGAGCGGGATTATGTGTCCTCCCTTTATGAGGTGCTCACCGAGCGGCTTTCCGAGGCGCGGGCACACCGGGCGAGTTTGTTGAAGGCCCCGGCGGACAGCGCCGGAGAGGCACACGAGCGGGAAATCGCCGCCGACCGGCTGGCCAAGGAAATCGGCCGGCTGGAGGGCGCGGAAAAGGGGCTGGTATTCGGGCGCATCGACTGGACGGACGGCATGGCCCTGCGCATCGGGCGGATCGGGCTGCACACGGAGGAGGATGACCTGCCGCTGCTCGTGGACTGGCGCGCGAACGCGGCGCGGCCCTTCTACGAGGCGACGCCCGTCCACCCGATGGGCCTGCGGCGGCGCCGGCACCTGCGCCTGGAGGAGCGCACGGTCGTCTCGGTGAGCGACGAACTGCTGGACGGGACCGCCCCGACCGACGAGGACGTCGTGGGGGACGGCCCGTTGGCCGAGGCCCTGTCGGCCCGGCGCACGGGCAGGATGCACGCGGCCGTCGCGACGCTGCAGGCCGAACAGGACGAGATCGTCCGCTCCGCCCACCGCGGGGTGACCGTGGTGCAGGGCGGGCCCGGCACCGGAAAGACGGTGGTCGCCCTGCACCGGGCGGCCTACGTCCTGTACGCGTTCCCGCGCGCCGCGGAGGAGGGCGTCCTGGTGGTGGGCCCGAACGCCCGGTTCCTCGACTACATCTCGCAGGTCCTTCCCTCCCTCGGGGAGAACGACGTCGTGCTGGCGACCTGCCGGGAACTGGCCGGAGTGTCCACGGACATGCTGGAAGCGCCGGACACGGTGGCCCCGTTCGACACGGCGCGGCTCAAGGGCAGCTCCGCCCTCGCCGACGCCCTGGCCGGCCTGCTGCGCGTCCACCAGGCCCCCGTCGGCGACTTCACCGTGCGGGTCGGACAGGACCTGGTCCACCTGTCCGGCGAGGAGGTCGCCACCGCACGCGACGCCGCCGTGGCAGCCGTACCGGGGCACAACCCCGCGCGCCAGGTGTTCCGGGAGCTCCTGGTCGACGCCGTCGCCGACGCGATGCAACGGGACGTGGGCGACGTCCTGGAGCAGATCGACGCCGACACCGCCAGGATGACGGGCCTGGACCTCGACCGGTTCACGGGAGCCGCCCAGCGCCGTACCGAGGGCGCGGCCGACCCCGGTCCGGCCCACGAGCTGGACCTGGACGCCGTCCGGTCCGAGCTCCTGGACGACGCCGGCGTCGACCGGGCCGTCGAGGCGTTGTGGCCGCGGCTGGCACCCGGTGACCTCGTGAACGCGCTCCTGACGGACGCCGATGCGCTCGCCGAGCACCTGCCCGGCCTGACCGCGCAGGAGCGCTCCCTCCTGCTGCGCGGTCCGGACGACCCGTGGACCGATGCCGACGTGCCGTTGCTGGACGAGGCGGCGAGCCTGGTCGACGGCCCGCCGGAGCGGACGTACGGGCACGTCGTCGTCGACGAGGCCCAGGAACTGACCGCCATGCAGTGGCGGATGATCGTCCGCCGCTGCCCGGCGCGGGCGATGACGCTGGTGGGCGACTTCGCCCAGGCGGGTCCGGTGGCGACCGCACGCGACTGGAAGGAGGCGCTGGGCCCCCACGTCGGACCGCGGTTCCAACTGCACGACCTGACGGTCAGCTACCGCACCACGCAGGAGATCCTGGAGAACGTCCGGGGCCTGCTCGCGCGGATCGCTCCGGACCAGAAGCCCACCCGGTCACTGCGCAGCGGCGAGAGCCCGCGCACCGTGACCCCGCCTCCGGAGGGGCTGGTCGCCGCCGTTGTCGAGGAACTCCGCGCCCAGCGCAGCGCGCACCCGGGCGAGCTCCTGGGAGTGGTCTGCGCGGACGGCAGGGTGGGCGAGCTGACGGCCCGGGGCATCGCCGAGCACGCGCGCATCGTGCCGGCGTCGGAAGCCCGCGGCCTGGAGTTCGACGGGGTCGTCGTCCTGAACCCCGAGGAGATCATCACGGCCCGCCCCGGCGGGGAGAGGGACCTGTACGTGGCCCTGACCCGGGCCACCAAGCGCCTGTGCACGATCACCTCCCGGCCGGCCTGACGACGGACCGGCATTCGACGCCGGTCCGACGCCGGTCCGGCGTCAGGCCGGCGTCAGGCCGACGTCAGGCCTGACGGGCCCCGGCGATCCGGGCCTCCGCGACCCCGGCGGGGACGGTGCCGAGCCACCAGGCGGGGTCGGCGGTGCCGTCGGTCGTGCGGCCGTCGCGGTGCACGTAGTGGCGCACGTCGCGGCCGGGCTCGCAGAACGCGCCGCTCAGGGCGCGCTCGATCCACTCGGCACCGAAGCGGAACACCTCGGCGGCGGCCCCGCCCAGCGGGTGGAACTCGTTCTCGTAGACGCGGAGCTCCTTGGGCGCGCGGATCAGCTCGTAGTTGGCCAGGGCCTGCTCCAGCTGCGTGAGTTCGTCGAACTCGCCGATGCCGTAGAGAACCGGGCAGGTGATCTCCCGGACGAGGTCGCCGAGCGGCATGTGGTCGGCCAGCTCGCGGTCGAAGGCGTCCTCGTCGGTGTAGCCGGCCATGAACATGTAGTTGTTCTTGAAGGTCGGCTGGGCCCGTTCGAAGATCGTCCGGAAGTCGCCGGTGACCGCCTCGAAGGCGGCCAGCGCGGCGAGCCGGCGGTCGGTGGCCGCGGCGCGCGAGCCCCAGTAGCCGCTCATCGAGATGCCGAACATGCCGATCCGGGCCGGGTCGACCTCCGGCAGCGAGGCCAGGTGGTCGATGTAACGGCCGATCGCCCGCTCGTAGTTGGTGAGGTCGACGGTGAGCCCGCCGGCCCGGCTCTCGCCCTGGCCGGGGCCCTCGATGGAGAGGGCGACCATCCCGCGCGAGGTGTAGTAGCGCTCGGCCGCCCAGATGTAGTCCTCCTTGATCATGTCCATCCCCGGTCCGAGGATCACCGCGGGGGCGTTCCGCACCTCGCCGGCCGGCAGGTGCAGCAGGCCGAAGATCCGGTGGCCCTCGAAGTCCAGGACGACCCGGCGGACCCGGTTGTCGCGCAGTGCGCCCAGGCGCTCCACGCAGTGGTCGGCGTGCTCGCGGAAGGCGCGCTTACGCGGGTCGGCGGCGTCGAAGACGGAGTACTGGGCGCGGCCCCACATCACCGCGGCGCGCAGGTACAGGTCGGCGGCGGTCTGGGCGAAGCCGCCCCGCTCGTGGTGGGCGGCGCGCTCCTCGGCCTGCCCGGCCACGGTGGCCCAGGCCTTGGGGAGCATCGCGCCGCTCCTCACCAGCTCGAAGACCTTGTCGAAGTCGGTGTGGTCGTGGCCGAGTTGCTCCAGGGTGCCCTTGGCCTGGGGGTGCAGGGCGTCGAAGCCGCCCTGGGCGAGGGCGATGTCCAGGGCCCAGCTCTGGCCGGTCGAACGAACGGTCATGACGGAAGTCCTCTCTCGATGGGTGCTCGGCCGCACGGCGTCCGCCGCGCAATTGCCTAAGTACTTATTCATTAAGTACTTAGGCTAAGCTGCTGTCAACCCACCGCCGATCCGCCCACCCCACGGAGACCGCCCCGTGCCCGAGCCGCAGCCCGCCCGCACCCGCGACCACGCCCTCGACGACCTCACCCGCGCCGCCTACAGCCTCAGCGCCGCCGACTCCCGCCTGCGCGGCCGCGCCACCCGCACCCCCGGCGCACTCTCCCTCACCCACGCGCGCGCACTGCGCGTCCTGGTCGAGACGGGCCCGCTGTCGATCGGCCAACTGGCCGCCGCCACCGAGACCACCGGCGCCGCCACCACCCAACTGGTCAACGGCCTCGTCGCCGCCGGCTACGTCACCCGCGAACGCCCCACGGGCGACAAGCGGTCGGTCCTGGTCACCCTCACCGACGCGGGCCGGCGCCGCCACCACGAACGCCACGCCGTCCTGACCCAGGCCCTCGACGCCGCCCTCGCCCACCACGACGCCGCCGGCCTGGACATCGCGACCGACGTACTCCGGCAACTGGCCGCCGTCTACGACCAGCTGTGACCGCGCCCCCGCCGGGCCCACGCCCACGCCCCGACGCCCTCGGTCAGGGCCGGGCGACCCCCGGTGGGTCACCGTCCCGCTCGGCCCTCCAGGTTGTGGGTCATCCGCTCCAGGACGGTGACGGCAGTCCGGTACTCCTCGGGCGAGATGCCCGCCGTCGACAGCTCGCGGAAGGTGCCGACCCCTTCGGCGACTTCGGCGAGACGGGCGCGGCCGACGCCGGTCAGGGCGAGGCGGCCCGGCTCCGGGCGGGCGACCCAGCCGTCGGCGACGACCGTCCCGATGGCGTCGGCCAGGGCAGCGCCATCGGCGTTGGCGGCCAGGACCGTCAGCACGTCGGCGTGGACCCGTCGGTGGCCAGCCGCATGGTCTCCGACTGCATCTCGGCCGGCTACCTGATCCGCGCGGCCTCCCAGCAGGACGGCCGCCGCACGGTCCTGCACCTCAGCCCCGAGGGCCGCGAACTGATGGCCCGCTTCCGCCGCCACCAGCGCTCGGCCTTCGAGTACGTCACCGCCGACTGGACCGAGCGCGAACGACTGGACTTCGCCCGCCTCCTGCTCAAGTACGTCGACTCCCAGGATGGCCTCCGCCACCGGCGAGCGGACCGGGACGCCCCGCACTGAGCCGTCCGGCGGCCTTCCCGGAGGACGGGTTGGTTGCTGCGCGTCGGCGAAGCATCCCCGGGATCCCACAACGGGCGTGCTTCGGCATTACGTTGGGGCCATGACGGAATCCCTCCCACCCGGCGGTGTGGTGTTCGACGAGGACGAACTGGACGCCCGGTGGGCGCAGGCCTGGCGGCCTGAGCAGGTGGCCGAGCGGCTGGTCGGGGTCGGGGTGACCTGGTGCGTCGCAGGGGGATGGGCGCTGGACCTGTTCCGGGGAAGGCAGTCGCGGCCGCACGAGGACCTGGAGATCGCGGTGCCGGCGGCGCGGTTCCCGGAGGTCCGGGAGCACTTCCCCGAGTACGTCTTCGACGCGGTGGGCTGGGGGCAGGTCTGGCCCGCGGCGGAAGCCGAGGCGCTGGCGGCCGTGCACCAGACCTGGGCTCGTGATCCGGCGAGCGACCGGTTCCTGTTCGACGTCTTCCGTGAGCCGCACGAGGGCGGGACGTGGATCTGCCGGCGGGACGAGCGCGTGCGGCTGCCGTACGAGGAGATCATCGAGCACACCGTGGACGGAATCCCTTACCTGCGACCGGAGTTGGTGCTGTTGTTCAAGGCGAAGGCGACCCGGCCCAAGGACGTGGCGGACTTCGAAGGTGTGCTGCCGCTGCTGAACCGGCCCCGGCGGGACGCCCTCGGCGGGTGGCTGGAGCTCGTGCACCCCGGCCATCCCTGGCTGGCGGCGCTGGCAGCAGCGGAGGCGGAGGCGGCGGACTGAGCTCGGGGAACGGCTGCTGACGCACTGCCGACGCCCGGCTTCACCCAGGGCAGAACGCCGATGCCTTCCCCCGGCGCCCTGAATCCCTAGGCTGAAGGGGTGAGCACTCAAGCGCCGAACGAAGCCCGCGTCATTCCCCTGCGCCCGCAGGCCTCGCCGCCCGCGTCCGGCGTCCCTGCTTCCGGTGGCCCGGCATCCGGCGGCCCGGCCCGGCCACCGCTGCGACCGGCGGGCGCCCCGCCGGCACCGGCGCCCGAGCCGGCCAGGGAGCCGCTGTGGCGCGACCTCGTCGGCGGGGTGCTGCGGCGCGAACGGCTCGCGCAGGAACGGACGTTGAAGGACGTCGCGGAGGCGGCGCGGATCTCGATGCCGTACCTGTCGGAGCTGGAGCGCGGGCGCAAGGAGGCCTCCTCCGAGGTGCTCGCGGCCGCCGCCCGGGCCCTCGGGCTCGGCCTCGGGGACCTGCTCTCGCTCGCCCAGGACGACCTGGCCCGACACACCGCCCGCAGGCGGGTCGCTCGTGCGAGCAGCGTGAGCAGCGTGAGCACCGCCGTCCGGGGCCGGCCGTCCTCCACGGCGCAGAACGACGGCCTCTGCCTCGTCGCCTGAGCGAACGAGCGAGCGAGCGAACCGAGCGAACCGAGCGGGCCGATGGTCGGAACGGCCGTGGTGCACCGCCGTGCCCACAGCCGTTCCGACCGCCCGGCGAGCGGCGGTTACCCGAACGGGAGCCGGCGGCTCAGCACCTCGTCGGCGAGCCCGTAGGCGACGGCCTCCTCGGCGGTGAACACCTTGTCCCGGTCCATGTCCGCGCGCAGCGTCGCCGTGTCGTGGCCGGTGTGCCGGGCCAGCACCTCCTCCACCTGCGAGCGGATGCGGACCATCTCCTTGGCGGCGAGGCTGAGATCGGAGACCGTCCCCTGCCGGCCGCCGCTGGCGGGCTGGCCGAGCAGCACCCGGGCGTGCTGGAGGACGAAGCGCCGCCCGGGGTCTCCCCCGGCCAGCAGCACGGCCGCCGTGGACGCCGCCTGGCCGACGCAGAACGTGGAGATCGGCGCCTGCACGAAGGTCATCGTGTCGTAGATCGCCATCAGTGAAGTGAACGATCCGCCCGGCGAGTTGAGGTAGATCGCGATCTCCTGCTCCGGGCTCGCCGACTCCAGGTGCAGGAGTTGCGCGATGACCACGTTGGCGACCCCGTCGTCGATCTCGGTGCCGAGGAAGATGATCCGCTCGTTCAGCAGCCGGCTGAAGACGTCGAAGGAGCGCTCGCCCTGAGCGGTCCGTTCCACGACGTAGGGAATCGGGTACGACGCCATGTCAGAGCCCCATCCGTCGGTGCGAGGCGGCCGGGCGGATGTCGGTGAGCGACTCCACGACGCGGTCCACGATGCCGTACTCCCTGGCCTGTTCGGCCGTGAACCAGCGGTCCCGGTCGCCGTCGCGCGCGATGGTCTCCTCGCTCTGCCCGGTGTGCTCGGCGGTGATCCGCTCGATGGACTTCTTGGTGAACTGCAGGTTCTCCGCCTGGATCTCGATGTCCGCGGCGGAGCCGCCGATGCCCGCCGAGGGCTGGTGCATCATGATCCGCGCGTTCGGCAGCGCGAACCGCTTGCCGGGTGCCCCGACCGTGAGCAGGAACTGGCCCATGCTGGCGGCGAAGCCCATCGCCAGGGTCGAGACGTCGTTCGGGATGAGCCGCATGGTGTCGTAGATGGCGAGGCCCGCGGTGACCGACCCGCCGGGGCTGTTGATGTACAGGCTGATGTCGCTGCGCGGGTCCTCCACGGACAGCAGCAGCAGCTGCGCGCACACGCGGTTGGCCGACACGTCGTCGACCTGCGTGCCGAGCAGGACGATCCGCCGGGCGAGCAGCTGCGCGGCGAGGTGGTCGTCGAAGCGGCTGGGCGCCGTGTCGCCCTCCTCCGCGCGGGGCGCGAGCGTGGTGAACGGAGTCATCGGGTCTCCTTGTCGAGGCCGGGAGGCGGGTGTGCCCTCGCCCTCCACTCTCGACCCGGCGGGGCCCGCCGATGCGGTATCTCTGCCCGCCGCAGATTCGCCACGGGCAGAGCCCGGACGGGGCTACCCCCGGGCGCGTCCGGCCGCGTCGGCCCGCGTTCGGGCGGGGGCTGTGCGTACGGTCGACGCCATCGCCACCCGAACAGCGGTCGGCGGAACCACCCCTCCGTCGAAGGAGACCGGCAGCCGTGCAACGCAAGTGGTGGACGCTCCTCGCCGTCTCGGTCGCGACGTTCATGCTGCTGCTCGACATCACGGTGGTCAACGTCGCCCTGCCCTCCATCCGCAAGGACCTGGGGGCAAGCTTCACCGACCTGCAGTGGGTGTTCGACGCCTACGCCCTCTCGCTCGCCACCCTGGTGCTGACGGCCGGTTCGCTGGCCGACCGGCTCGGGAGGCGCCGGACCTTCGCCGCCGGGCTGGTGATCTTCTCCGGTGCCTCGCTGCTCTGCGCGCTGGCGCCGAACCCGGTGTTCCTCAACGTGTCCCGCGCGGTGCAGGGCGTCGGCGGCGCGGTGATGTTCGCCGTCTCGCTGGCCCTGGTCGCCCAGGAGTTCCCGCCCGGCCGCGAGCGCGGCACGGCGATGGGCGTCTACGGGGCGACGATCGGGGTGGCCGTCGCGGTCGGGCCGCTGGTGGGCGGGGCGCTGACCAGTTCGCTCGGCTGGGAGTGGATCTTCTACCTCAACGTGCCGATCGGCGCCGCGGCCCTGGCCGTCACCCTCCTCAAGCTGGCGGAGAGCCGCGACCCGAACGCCACCCGGATCGACTGGGCCGGGGTCGCAGCCTTCAGCAGCGGCCTCTTCCTGCTCGTCCTCGCGCTGGTGCGGGGCAACACCGAGGGCTGGGGCAGCGCGCTGATCGTGGGTCTGTTCGTCGCCGCGGGCGCCCTGCTCGTCGTCTTCGTGCTGGTCGAACGGCGCGTCCCCGAGCCGATGCTGCCGCTCGGGCTGTTCCGCCGGCACGCCTTCACCGGGGTGCAGCTGGCCGCGTTCGCCGTCTCCAGCTCGCTGTTCGCCCTCTTCCTCTACCTGACGCTGTACCTGCAGAACTACCTCGGGCTGTCCCCGTTCGCGGCCGGCGTGCGCTACCTGCCGATCACCGTGCTCAGCTTCGTCGTGGCGCCGGTGGCCGGGGCGCTGCTCTCCCGGGTGCCGGCCCGGCTGATGCTCTGCGTCGGCCTGGTCGCGGTCGGCGCGGGCCTGCTGTTGATGGGCGACATCCAGCCCGAGGACACCTGGACCGGGCTGCTGGCCGGCTTCTTGGTCGGCGGCGCGGGCGTCGGCCTGATCAACCCGGTGATCGCCGACGTCGCGGTGAGCGTGGTACCCAAGGAGAAGAGCGGCATGGCGGCCGGCATCAACGACACCTTCCGGCAGGTCGGCATCGCGGTGGGCATCGCCGTCTGGGGCGCGATCTTCGTCGGCCGGGGCTCCCACAAGGTGCGCGAACTGGCCGCCGGCACCCCGATCGCGGAGGGCCCCCACCCGCGCGAACTGATCGAGGCCTCCTCCTCCGGCAGCCTCCCGCAGGCCCTGCAGGCACTCCCCGCACCGGCCCGCGAGGCAGCCGAGGCTGCAGCCCGGGCGGGCTTCCTCGACGGGCTCAACATCGTGCTGCTGCTCGGCGGGTTGGTCAGCCTGGTCGGCGCGGGCCTCGCGCTCTGGCTGGTCCGGGAGGACCAGATCGACCGCCGCGAGGCGTAGCACTCCCGGCGCCCGACCCGGATCCGTTTGACCTTGACACGGTGACAAGCCCTTCACTGTGGCCGAGGAGGTGGTCCCCATGACCAGGTCGGCAGAGGGCACGAGCACAGGCACGGACGCGACCGCAAGCACGGACGCCAGGACGGGCACGACGGGGGCGATTCGGGCGCTGGGACACGACGACCCATCGGTGCGGCTGAAGGCGGCGCTGGCAGTCGGCACGAACCCGGACCCCGCGTCGGTGCGCCCGCTCGTCGGGCGGTGCGCGGTCGAACCCGACTTCCACGTCCGCGAGATGCTCACCTGGGCGCTCACCCGCCACCCGGCGGCGCTGACGGTGCCGCCGCTGCTCGACGAGGTCCGCGCGGAGCAGGCGCAGGCCCGGAGCCAGGCGCTGCACACGCTCTCCAAGATCGGCGACCGGCGGGCGTGGCCCGCGGTCACGCCGGCCCTGCTGGCCGACGCCGACGAGGAGGTGGCCCGCAGCGCCTGGCGGGCGGCGGTCGTGCTCGTCCCCGACGGGGCGGAGCACGGCTTGGCCGTACTGTTGGCGACGCAGCTCGGACGCGGCGGTCGCGAGACGCAGTTGAGCCTCAGCCGGGCACTGATCTCGCTCGGGGAGGCGGTGGTGCCGGTGCTGGGCACCGCGACGGCGGACCCCGACCTGCGGGTGCGCGCGCACGCGATCGCCACCGAACGGCTGTGGCGCGACCCGGATGCCGGATTCGAGTTCGCAGTCGAGGAGGCGAAGCGCATCGCGGTCCTCGGCCCGGACGACCAGGAGGGGCGGTAGGCAGTGTTGATCGGCGAGGTGGCGCAGCGGTCCGGGGTCAGTGCCCGCATGCTCAGGCACTACGAATCGCTCGGGCTGGTGCGGCCCTCGGGCCGGACCGGCACCGGCTACCGGGAGTACTCCGAGGAGAACATCCGGCGGATCTTCCACATCGAGAGCCTGCGGTCGCTGGGCCTGTCGCTGGGCGACGTCGGGCGGGCGCTGGACGACCCCGGCTTCACGCCCTCGGGGCTCGTGGACGAGCTCATCGACCGGACGCTGGAGCGCATCGCCGCGGAGACCGAACTGCTCACCCGGCTGCGCCGGATCGGCGCCGCCGGGCCGGCCGGCTGGGAGGACGTGCTACGGATCGTCGCGCTCCTCCAGGCCCTGGAGTCGAAGAGCCCGGGGGCCCGGCAGCGCGCGGCCCTGTCCGCCGCCGACGGGGCGGCCGACGGGGCCGCGGTGCCGGTGGAGGCACTGGCCGAGGCCGTCCTGGGCGAGTCGGACCCGGTCGTCTCCGGGGCCCTGCGCTGGGCGCTCGCCCAGTCCGGAGGCGACGCGGCGGCGCTGCTGGCACAGGCCCTCGACTCCCCCGAGGCCGAGGTCCGCAAGCGCGCCGTGCAGTCGATCGCCGAGTTCGAGGACGACGCGGCGACCGCACTGCTGCAGGACTCCCTCGCGCACCCGGACGTCGTGGTCCGCGAGTACGCGGCCCTGGCGCTCGCGGCGCGCGGGGTGGCCGACGCCGTCCCGACGCTCATCGAGATGATCGTCGAGGAACGCAAGGACGCCGACGCGGCCGACGCGCTGGCCGCACTGGCGGCCGACCCCGCACGGGCGGAGCCGATCGCCACCCTGCTCGCCGACTGCCTCGCCCACGGCACCGCCGGCCCGTCCGCACGCCGCTGGCTCGCCCAGGCGCTCGCCGACATCCCCGGAGCCACGGCTTCCCGCGCCCTCACGGACCTCTCCCACGACGAGGACCGCGCCGTCGCCCTCACCGCGGCGTACGTCCTCACGCTGCGCGCCGCGCAGTAGCGGCCGAGCGGTAGCGGGCCCGACCGGCCCCGGCGCATCCGTACACGTGTCACAGGTGTCACAGGTGTCACGTGGGGAGAAGCGCGAGGTCCGGCCGGAGCCGGAGAACCGTGAGCCTTGAGGCCGGGTCGATTCCGCGCTCCGGTGCGCGCCCACCACTGGTTGACCACCCAGGCCGGCAGCAGCCGCATCGTGTGGATCACCAGTGGTCTACCCGCGGGTCGGCGACCGGGATTCCAGCGCTGCGAGTCCGCTCCGATGGACCGGACAGGCGAATCCGCCCTGGCGCCCGGGTGTCGTCCCCGGTTCGGGGGCGGCGGGCGGTCGGCCGACCGGAGGATGTGGGAACTCCACCCCCTCGACCGGGAGGCACCGTCATGTCCGTTCCGAGCGCGACCCCCTTCGACCTGGGACTCGCGGGACAGCGCGTCGTGGTCACCGGTGCCGGCCGCGGCATCGGACTCGCCGTCACCGAAGGGTTCCTCGCCGCCGGAGCCCGAGTGGTCGCCGGAAGCCGGCGGCGCAGCGAGGCGCTGGACGGGCTGGTCCGGCGGGGCGCCGATCTCACCGTCGTGGAGGTCGACCTCGCCACGCCCGGGGGCCCCGCCGAACTGGTCGCCGCCGCGGTCGCCGCGCACGGCGGCGTCGACGTCCTGGTGAACAACGTGGGCGCGGTGCGGCCCCGCCTCGACGGCTTCGCCGCCATCACCGACGCGGACTGGGAGTGGACGCTCACCATCAACTTCCTGGCGGCGGTACGGGCCACCCGTGCCGCGCTGCCGCACCTGACCGCCGGCGGCGACGGCAGGATCGTCACCGTCTCCTCCGTCAACGCGCGGCTGCCCGACCCGCTGGTCCTCGACTACAGCGCGGCGAAGGGGCCCTCAGCAACTTCTGCAAGGCCCTGTCCAAGCAGGTCGGACCGCAGGGCGTCCGCGTCAACTGTGTGAGCCCCGGCCCGGTGGAGACCGCGCTGTGGAAGGGCGCGGAGGGCGTGGCCGCGACCGTCGGCCAGAGCCTCGGCGTCGACCCGGCCGAGGTCGCCAGGATGGCGCAGGCCCAGGCCGTGACGGGCCGCTTCACCACGCCGGCCGAGGTCGCCGACCTCGTGCTGTTCCTCGCCGGCCCCCGCTCCGGCAACGTCACCGGTGCGGACTTCGTCATCGACGGCGGCCTGATCGACGCCCTCTGAGGGGTTCAGCCACGGCGACCTCAGCCCTGGTACTGGACCACGATCCTGGTGAACTCGTACGGGGACTGGGCGACTCCGCTGCAGGCGTCGGCGTCCGTGCCGGAGCCGCAGGCGCGGTCCCGGTTGACGGCCCAGTAGGCGAAGCGGGCGAGGTGGTGCTGCTGCGCGTACCCCAGGATGGTGCGGAAGTCGCCGGTGGTGACGGTCTCCCCGGCCTCGTCGGTCCTGCCGTTCATCGAGGAGACGCCGATGTGCCGGTACGCCGCGTCGTCGCCGTAGCCGTACGCGCTCTTGACCGCCGCCTTCAGGCCTTCCAGCGCCTCGACCGTCGCCTGCCCCATGCTGCCGCTGTGGCCGCCGAAGTCGAACGGCATCACCACCCAGCCGTCGTTGGCCAGGCCGGCGGCCGCGCCGCGCTTGATCAGGTCCTTGCCGGTGGCGTCCGGGCCGGTCGGGGTGGTGCCCATGGTGACGTAGGTGACGATGCCGGGGTTCTTGGTCTTGACGATCTTCAGTGCGTCGACGACCCGCTGACGGACCGTCGCGTTGCCGAACTCGGTGTTCTCGATGTCGATGTCGAGCGCCTTCAGCCCGTAGGCGTCGATCACCTTCTGGTACGCGCCGGCCAGCGCGCCGGCACTGGAACACTTCTCGCCGAGCTTGTTGCCGCTCCACCCGCCGACCGAGACCACGACGTCACCGCCGGCCGCCCGGATCGACTTGATCGCCGCCTCGTCGGAGCCCCCGGTGAGCGCCCGGCTGCCGTCCCACTTCGGGTTGCACCCGCCGTCGGAGAGGACGAACGCCAGGGTGAACCACCTGACCCCGGCCGCCTTCATCACATCGGTCGGCTTCTGCGGGCTTCCCCAGCCCAGGTACTCGTACGGCGCGGCGGCCATACCGGGCACGGCCGCCGCCGAAGCGGAGGCGGTGGCCGCGGGGGCCAGCAGCAGCGCGGCCGGGCCGAGCGCGGCAGCCAGCAGCGGGGCGGTGAGACGGACTCCGATGGTCTTGCGCATGCCAACTCACTTTCGTCGATCCAGTCGATCCAGGCGAACCGGTTGATCCAGGCGAACCGGTTGATCCGGTTGATTCCGGTTGATCCGGGCGAACCAGCAGAACGGTGACGGCAGTTCAGGGCGGCGGAGCAATCCCGGAACGGAGCGCGACGCCCCACAGCGGGTGTCTCACAGAATCGGGGCACCCGGGCCCCGGGGTCAATGGCTTTCGTTAGGAAAGTTTCCCAATGGTGCATCAGGCAGCCGCGCCCGCCGGTCGGCAGGTCGGTCGGCAGGGCCCAAAAGATGCTCCCAGGAAATTCCCAGGGAGAGGCAACTGAACGGGTGTTCCCCGGAGTCCCCCATGTGACCGGGCAAGCGGGCCCGGCGGGACAGAAACCGGCGTCGAACAACGATGAACCTGACTGGCACTCCCCTGCTCGTCCTCGCGACAGTGCTGTTCGCGGCCTCGATCGCCCTGGCCATGGCCCAATGGCTGGGCCGCGGAGCCTACTTCGGACGGGTGCGGGAGCGGACGGCGGAGCAGCGGCGCAGGCCGCTGCGTGCGCTCTCGTACCTGGGGACGGTGCTGCTCTGCCAGTTCACCGCCGTGGCGCTGGTCTTCGTGGTCGTCAACGACGAGAACCAGCTGTACGACAGCTGGGGCGACCTGCTGGGCACCGCCAGCCACGTGCGGGCCGTACCCGTGCCGCCGAAGGACGAGGGGCTGGCGGGGGACCGGACGGCCGCGCCCGGTGAGCCGTCCGCGGCGCCGGTGCCCAAGGTGCCGCAGGCCTTCCACGCGCCCGACTCCGACTCCGTGCCCAGGACGGTGAAGCAGGCCGACCTCAAGGGACGGCTCTCCGGGGTCGACGGCGAGGTGCTGGTCTGGACGCCTCCGCAGTACGACGACCCCGCCTACAAGGACAAGACCTTCCCGGTGGTCGAACTGCTCGTCGGCTTCCCCGGCTCCTCCAGCGCCTGGTTCGGCGACACCATGGACGCGACCAAGCAGCTCGAACCGCTGATGAAGTCCGGGCAGGTGACGCCGTTCATCCTGGTGTCACCGCGCGTCACCCTGCTCGGCAACACCGACACCGGCTGCGCCGACGTCCCCGGCAAGGTCAACGCCGAGACCTGGCTCTCCCGGGACGTCCCGCAGATGATCGTGGACAACTTCCGGGCCGACACCACTCCGGACCGCTGGGCCCTGTCCGGCTACTCGGCCGGAGCCCACTGCGCCCTGCGCCTGGCGCTCGCCCACCCGAACCGGTACCGCGCCGCGATCAGCATGTCCGGCTACAACAACCCGGCCGGCGAACCGAGCTCGCTGACCGCCAAGGACCCGAAGCTGCGCGAGACCTCCAACCCCCTCTACATCCTCACCCACGCCCCGACCCCGCCGAACGTCGCACTCTACGTGACCGGCAAGCGGGGCGACGGGCTGGAGGACGCCACCGCCCTGCAGCAGGCGGCGAAGAGCCCGACCGTCGTCACGCCGGCCGAGACCACCGGGGCGCACCTGACGTCGACGTGGAAGCCGCTGGTCGTGCCGACCTTCAAGTGGCTGACGGGGATCATCCCGCCCCGCTGACCCCCTCGTCGGCCGCCTCGTTGACCGTCCCGCTGACCGTCCCGCTGCACCCCGGCGCGTCGCCCCGGCTCCCGCTCACCCGTTGGGAGGCGGACGACTTGCCGGGGTGGGAGCATGGTCGTAGCGCCTTCAGTGCACATCTGTGAGGAGCATTGCCATGCCAGGGCCCAGCCAGCCGCCGCCCGAAGGCTTCGCACGGTCCGGTGAGGACGTCGTGCTGCCGCCCCCGCGGGACCTGCCCGAAGACCTCGGCTTCGACCCCGCCGAGTTCCCGCCGGAGCTGCTGGAGGCGCGGGCCGCGATCGAGGAAGTGCTGAGCGGCCAGGGGGACGAGCGCAGCGGGATCCGGTCCGCGGACGACGTCACGGAACTGACCAACATCCAGGGGATCGGCATCGGCAGGGCCACCCTGTCGCAGCTCGGGCCGCAGGCCGATGCGGTGGAGCCGGGGCAGCCGACGCTGACCGTCTACCTGGCCCAGCCTCGATCCGCCGAGGACGTCAAGGCGGTGCTCGTCGACCGCATGGGGGTCGGCGCCGCCGCGTCACCGAGGGTGGTCGTGGTGCCGGTGGTGACCGGCCCGATCGAGGCGCAGCTGTTCGACTTCCAGCAGCGGCCCGCGCCGGGCGGGATCTCGGTGCTCAGCGACCCCAACGCCCTCGGCTTCGGCACGCTGGGCTGTCTGACCACCGGCCGGACTCCCCCGCGGGACCAGCGGACGCTCATCCTCAGCTGCAACCACATCCTCGCCAACAGCAACCTGGGCCGGCTCGGCGACTGCGTCGACCAGCCCGCCACCGGTGACGCGGGGGTCTGCCCGGACGATCTCATCGCGGTCCTGGAGCGCTTCGTCCCCGTGACCTTCGGCGGCCCCATCAACAGCGTCGACTGCGCGACGGCCTGGGCGGACGCGGCCAATGTCAGCCCCAACGTGCTGGCCCGCGGGCCGGGCGGAACCTTCGAGCTGGCGATCAGCTCCACCACCGCGGCGGCGACGGTCGGCGCGGCCGTCGGCAAGAGCGGCCGGACGACGGAGGTCACCGCGGGCACCGTCCAGGAGGTCGGCGCCTCGCACTGGGTCGGCTACCCGGGCGGGAACTCCGCGTTCTTCTCCGGCTCCATCGCCATCACCGGGAGCTCCAGCCTCGGCCTTCCCTTCACCGGGCCCGGGGACTCCGGCGCGATCGTCTGGACCGACGACGAGAACCGCAATCCGATCGGCCTGCACTTCGCCGGCACCAACAACCTGAGCCGGTCGTTCTCGAACCAGATCGACACCGTCACCCAGGCCCTCGACGTCTTCATCACCGGCACGATCTGAGCACCCGTCCGCACCGATCCGAGCACCCGTCCGCACCGCCTACACCGACTGGAGTTCCAGGTCGCGGTCGAGGGCGTGGCCGGCGCGGGCGGCCCAGGTGTCGGGGTGGTCGGGGCCCAGGTGGTGGGTGAGGCCGTCAAGGGCGTGGGCGCGGAGGGCGGCGGCTTCGGTTGCGCGGCCGATGGCGTGCAGGGTGCGGGCGAGGTTGGCGGCGCGCCGCTCCGCCGTCCGGAGGAGAGCGGCTTTCGGCCGATGAGCGGGCGGGTCGGCTGCGGTTCGCGTGACGTGGGCGGCCCGGTACGCCTCGGGTGGCGCGCCGCGTCGCCCGGCGCGGGGGACGCGGCAGCGTGCGGCTGCGTGGCGACTTTTCCGCTGTCATATGCGGAGGTTCACCATCCCTCCCTACCATTCGCCGGAGTACGTCTGCGAGGCACGTCCCGGCCGCGGGTCGCAGCGGCATGTGTCACCACCGACAACGAGGGCGGAACCATCGTGCACAGGAACACCAGGAGCAAGAGGCTCGGAATCGCCGCCTGTCTGCTGGCCGGGTTCGCGGCGGCCGGCGTCGTCGCGGCGCCCGCCGCCGAGGCGCAGTCGGCATCACCGGCCCGGGTCGAGAGCCTCAACTGCTCCACCCCGACCATCGGATTCCTCAACGGCCAGTGGTACTACGGCATTTCGTGCGACGCATGGGGCACCACCAAGTGGTGGGTGAACGTCAACTGCTCGGACGGCTCCTTCCGGACCGACGGCCCGCACACCACCTTCCTGAACGTCATGCTGTACTGCCCGCCGAACACCACCGTCACCAAGGGCTGGGTCAGCTACACCCCCTGACCCCACGCCCCCGGGCTCCCGCCGCGCCGCCGCTCCCCCCCCTTGGGCGGGATCCCGGAAGGGCCCTCGCCGTCTCTCACGGAGTCAGGAACAGTTCGTCCAGATGGCGGGCAAGGATCGCCAGCGCGGCGTCGCCGGTGCGCTGGCCGCCCAGCACGCTTGAGCCCAGACCGTTGACCATGGCCAGCAGTCCGGCGGCGGCGATCTCGGGGTCCTTCCCGGGGTCGATCTCCCCGGCCTGCTGGGCTGTGCGGATCTGCTTCGCGAGGAAGCCCTCCAGCAGCTCGGGCTGCCGCGCTCCGTGCTTCTCCAACACCTCGGGGTCGTTGAGCACCAGGGCGTAGTAGGCGGCATAGGTCCTGGTGATCCGGCGGCTCTCCGGATCGGTCGGCAGGATGCACGACAGGATCGCGGTCACGGTGCCGCGCGGTGTCGGTGGGGTGCCCGCCGCCCTGATCCAGTTCTCCATGCGGGTCTGGAGTTGGACGGACAGCCTGGCCAGCGCATCCAGCAGGAGCCCTTGCTTGGTCTCGAAGTAGTACTGCACCAGTCGCAGGGAGACGCCGGCTTCGGCGGCGACCGCCCGCATGCTGGCCGACTGCAGCCCCTGGGTGTCGGCGATCCGCAGCAGCGCCTCGGCGATCTGCCGTCGGCGTTCCTCGTGATCGACCCGTGCGTTCATGGCCCCACCTCCCTGGTACACCCGTATCATTGCGTGATACACATGTATCATGCGAATCAGCCAGTTCAAGACCCACCAGGCCGGGGACCGATTCCGCACCGCCTACGAGCGCACTCTCGCGGAACTGTGGCCGGGGCCACGGACGGCGCTGGACCTTCCGACACATTCGGGACCACCCGCGCCTACCGAACCGGGCCACAGACCGGCGAGCCGATCGTGCTGCTACCCGGCTCGGGCGGAAACGCACTGATGTGGCACCGGTACATCGACACGCTGGCCCGGCACCACCCGGTCATCGCCGTCGACACGGTCGGCGAGCCGGGCGCGAGCGTACAAACCGCGCCGATCTGCGCCGGCCGGGACGGCGCTGCCTGGCTGGACGAACTCCTGGCCGCACTGGACGTGACGGACGCCCATCTCGTCGGCTGCTCCTACGGCGGCTGGCTGGCACTCAACCACCAGATCCACCACCCCGGCCGCACCGCCACCCTCACCCTCGTGGATCCCGCCGGCTTCGCCGACTTCGGCCCCCGGTTCTACACCTGGCTGATCGCCGGCGCCCTCGCCGCAACAGCGCCGCGCCCGCTCCGCCCCCCGCTGGCCCGCCTGGTCGGCAACAGCGCCATCCTGGAGACCGAACTCATGAACCTGATGCGCGCATCGATGGGGTTTCGCCGCGCACTCCCGGTTCCTCCGATCCTCTCCGACGAGGAGCTGCGCCGTCTGCGTGTCCCCGCGCTGTTCCTGCTCGGGGCACGCAGCGCCATGCACGACTCGCGCAAGGTCGCCGACCGCCTCGGCAGGCTCGTGCCCTCGGCCCGGGTGGAGATCGTGCCCGGCGCCGGCCACGCACTGCCGACCGACCAACCGGACCTGGTGGTCGACCGCATCCTCTCCACCGTCGGGCCGTAGTGCCACCCGGTAGGTTCAACCCCCTGGGAAGCCTTCTTGGGAACGGTGCCATGAGAGTCAGATGCCTGCGGATCATCCACCCCTCGGCCGGTCTCCCGGTCCCGGAGTACGACGGGATCCGGGTGGGCGGTGTCTACCCGGTGCTGGAGCTGGTCGCCCACGACATCGATTGCCAGATCCGCGTGCTCGGCCCCGGCACGCCCGACCCCGGACTGCTCTGGGACACCGCCGACTTCGAGACGGTGGACACCCGGATGCCACCCGGCTGGACCCTGGTGATCGCCGACGGCCGCACCCGCCTCGCGGACTCCCGTTGGCAGCGGCCCGGGTTCTGGACCGACTACCACCGCGGCGACCCGCGGGCGCTGGCGGACTACGAGGACGTGAAGCGCGAACTCCTGGAGACCTGACCCCCGTACACGGCGGCGGGCTCCGGAGCCCGCCGGAGCCCGCCGCTTCCGGCTACCGGCACTAATCGCAGTGCACCGGGCTTCAGCCCGGTGGTGAAGCGATAACCCGCCGAGACGGTCACCCGACCGTGGTGGGAATCCCCGGCCCTGAGGCCGGGGAGCGGAAGTCACATGACCGTGCAGGTGGTCGAGCCGTCGGGGTTGCTGGACATGCCTCCGCCGGCGTGTGCGCAGTAGTCCTCGCAGACCGAGGACGAACCCGGCTCGCAGGTCACCGTCATCACCTCCGCGAAGTCCCTGCGGACCGCCCCCGCCCGGCGCCGGGTCCCGCAGCGGATGTTCAGGCCCGCGGGCCGTACGCGGCTCGGTTCCACGCCGCCCGGTTCGCGCACCCCACCGGCCGCCGCCGCCCGGTAGCGGGGCGCGGCGGCGTCCAGGGACTGCTCTGCGGTGAAGCCTGGGGTCCTCATCTCGGGTGCCTCCTCCTCCGTGTCCTCTGTCCTCTGTTCTCTGTCCTCTGTTCTTCGTGTGTCCCGTGTGTCCGGTGTGTCATCTGTCGTAGTAGGGCTGGAGTCGGGTGACCAGGAACGGGTGCCGCTCCGTCACGTCGACCCGGGCGAACGCCTTCTCCGTGACGTCCGTGTCGCGGCCGGTGTAGGAGAAGACCACGTCGACGACCGTCCTGGCCCCGCCGAGCCGTGACGGGCGGACCTCGACGGCGGTGATGGACTGGTTGCGGTCGAAGGCCTCCGCCGCCCTCGCGTAGATTGCCGGGTAGCGGACGGCCAGGTAGTTCAGCGCCCGGTGCTCGTCCGTCGCACCGGCGTTGTCCGAGAGTTGGACGACCCGGTCGAACACCTCGGCCGCCGCGGAGCGGAACCGGTCGGCGTCGGCCCCCTTCGGTACGGGGAGGCTGGCGAGCAGCGTGTCACGGTCGAAGGAGTAGATCTGGTCGACGACCGCCGTCGGCACCATCAGCCCGTTGCAGACCTCGGGCGGGGCGATCGGGCCGACCGTACCGATCACCACGTCCACGTCGCCGCCGTCGGATCGCGGCCGTACGGCGTCGACCAGCAGTGACAGGTCCGCCGGATCGCGGGGCCGCAGGAGGTAGGTCTCCAGGCCCTCGATGGTCAGGATCCAGCACAACTGCCGTGCCAGGTAACGGTTTTCCTGTTCGGAGAGCACAGCCTGGAGCGCTTCCCGGTCGGTCAGCCCCGCGACGTCCGCCCGGCCGAGGACCTGGGCGAACTCCTTCTCCACCCCGAGGGTCGGGAAGCGCGGCTCGACGCGGCCCACGGCGTAGAGGTACGCGGGTTGCGCCCGGGCCGAGCCGTCGCCGTGGCCACAGCCACAGCCGCACCCGCACCCGCCGGCCGGAGACAGGTCCTCGGCGGACATCTGGACGGTCTGACCCAACGGCCCGACCGGCCCGACCGGCTCGACCGGCCCGCCGGGTTCAGCGAGTTCCACAGGCTCCACGGGCCCCACAGGCCCAGTGGATTCCACGGTGAAGCCCGCGTCCGTGCGCTCGGTGTTGGACTCCTCCACTGCTCCGCTCCCTTCTCCTGCCCGCCGCCACTGCTGTCATCCCGTCGAGGGGCAACTCACCGCGACGACCGGCCGCGGAAGCCCACCCACCGGTTGAGCCGTTCGGCGCGCCGGCCGCAGCAACCGCAGGGGCGGATGCCCACGGCCCCGGTCGCCCGCTTGATCACGTCGCCCAGGCCGATGTCCTCCTCGTTGACGAAGCCGGGCAGCCGCACCCGTGGTCGCGGCCGTGCCGGTTCGCCGGTCGGCGGTCCGGAGCCGCCGTGGAGCCTGTCGCCGGCCGTCCTGTCCCTCATCCCGTCCTCCTTGCCGTCCGTGTGCCGCCGGTCCACCGGGCCAGCCGCTCCCGGGCCCGCGCGGCGTCCAGCAGGTCGGGCCAGAGCGCCCGGCGCGGGTGGGTGGTGCCGCACAGCGCCCGGCGGATCTCGGCCGCGCCGGCGTGCGGGAACTCGGAGTACAGCAGGGCGATGGCCCCGGTCACCAGGGGTGCGGCGACGCTGGTGCCGCGGATCGGCGGCTGGCGGGCGGCCGTGGCCAGGCTGGTGATCCCCTCGCCGGGTGCGCTCAGGCCCGCCCTCGCGATCGACCCGGCCAGGTTGGAGTACGGCGCCGGGCGGCCGCGGCGGTCACAGGCCGCGACCGGGATCACCGCCGGATGCCGGGTGAGGACCGAGCCGCCGACCACCCCCTGGTTGCCCGCGGCGACGACGACGATCACGCCGCGTCGCGCCGCGTGGTCCAGGGCCTCGGTCAGGGACCGGCCCTCGCGCACCGCCGACCAGCTCAGGTCCGCACTGACGTTGACGACCCTGGCACCGGCGTCGACGGTGTCGACGATGGCCGCGGCAAGCTGTTCGGGGCCCGTCGGCAGCGGGAAGCCGCTCCGTAACGGGAGGCCGGCCCGCCCCGCGCCCTCGGCCGACCCCGCCCCCTCCGCGAACACCGACCTCAGCAGCACCGTGCAGTCGGGGCAGACCGCCGGAGCGCCAGTACCGCGCCGCCCGGTCAGGATCCCGGCGACGAAGGTGCCGTGCCGGCACTGCTCGCTGCCCGGCTCGGCGCACCGCGTCGGTACGTCACCGGGCAGTTCACGCAGGCGCGCGGTCCGCAGCCCGGGGTGTGCGACGGCAACCGGGCCGTCCACGAGCCCCACGACCGTCTCCGGCCGTCCACGGGTGCGCGCCATCAGGCCGCCGAGGGCGACCAGGTCCAGCGGCGCCACGTCCAGGACTCGCGGTCCGGCCGCCGTCTCGACTGCCTCGGATGTCTCGACCGCGTCGACGAACCGGCGCTGCCGGGCACCGCCGGGGATGGCTCCCGCACGGATCGTGCCCATGGATCCACGGTAAGACCGCCCGCCCCGACCGTCATGTCCGGCCGGCACCACCGCGGACCGCGCCCGCTACGAACCGCGACCACGGACCTCGGCTCACGGGCAGGACGTCACGCGCAGTAGGTCACGGGCAGTACGTCACGGGCAGTACACCACGCTGGGGCCCCTGCTGCCGACGTCGAGCCGGTAGTCCCGGACCCCGATGATGACGCACATGTAACCGCCATTGCCCCAGGGGCCGTAGTACCAGCTCGGGCCGTCCATCTCGCTGCCGGGCCCGGTGGTGGTGCCCGGCCCCCAGGTGTTGCTGTAGCCGATGGTCCCGTCGGCGTTGTACCCGATGTGACTCACCGACAGCATGCACCAATTCGACGGGGCGTCGCCCGTCTGCTGGTAGCCGTGGGGCGTCACCATGTTGGCGCTCCACGTCGTCCAGAAGTAGCACCCGCTGCCGGTCGGACCGAACTGGTCGTCCCAGTTGAAGCCGCTCGCCGACGCGGGCGCTGCGCCGGCCGTCACCATCCCCCCGGCCAGCGCAGCCGACAGTGCCGCCACAGCCGCAGCCTTCCTGAACCTACCCAGTCCACCCAACCTGCCCAACCTGCCCATTGCCTCTGCCTCCCGCTCGAAGTCCGGTAACGAGCTTCCCCGCCACCGCAGTTGGCGACCGTAGCGGGAGGCCGGTGGCGGCGCCACGTCGAGCCGCGAAGTGTCAGGGGAACGGCCGGTCAACGTCGTTCCCGGCGGTGTCGTCGCTCGGGCCCCACCCCGATCGGAGCGGGGTGGGGCCGGACCTCGGTGCGCGCGGGCTGAACGGGCACCTCCCGGCGCCGGAAGGTGCACCTGGCAGCAGTGGGTTCAGCAGAAGATCGTCGTGTACCAGCCGTACGTGTAGGTGGAGTTGTAGTGCCACGTCACGGTGTAGTAGGCAGGCGCCCACACCCTGGACGCGCCCACCCAGTCCTGGTACCCGCCGCTGCCGTCGTACCACCGCGGGCATACCCAGTCCCCGTGGTTGGCACAGTTGTTCACGAACTGGACCAGCGCGGCGCTGACCTGCGAGTTTGTAGCGATCATGGCGCTGACCTGGGAAAACTCATGTATGGAGTTTTCACTGGTCAACGCCGTTTTCCGCCCCCATGTGCCCTGGATGTGCCCCGGCGACCATCCTTGCCGAGTCTCATGGGTGAGTCTCCGGAGGTATGTGCCGCTCACAGTCACGTCCGAATCGGCCAGGCGCTACCACCGCTTCGGGAACCTTCCGGCAAAGAGGAGGTTGAGCTGTTCGAAGGCTGCGACCTCGTCGCCCCGGGCGGAGGCATCGACTGCCCTCCGGGCCCTCGTGGCAGCTGTCCGGATCTTCGACAGCGCTTCGAGCCTCCTGGGGTCTGAGCTGCAAGCCGAGAAGCGGCCTCCGACCCTCTTCGGATCGTTCATGTCGGGCAGGGCTCGGGCCGCCAAGTCCTCGAAGACCATGCACAGATCGATCAGGTGCACGATGGCGGACTCGCCCATTGCGTGCTGTGCGGCACGCATCTCAAGGTAGAACGAGGACATCTGCACGTCATTCAGGTACTTCCACGCCTTCAGTAGTCGGATGAGTGCCTTCACTTTGCCGGAGGGGAAACGTGCTGCTGACTCGTTCACGTAGGCCAAGTGGGCGTCAGGAGAAGAGAGCATCCAGGTGCCACCCGGCTGGGGGATGTAGTAACTGAAGTACTCTCCGGTCCCGTGCAAGTAGCCGGGGGTCACTTCGACTGTCTCCGTACCGTTAGCAAACGCGCACACTACGGCTGGTCGGGAGACCCTGATGCGTGTGGCCCAGAAGCGTGAGGCGAGGGCGTCCCTGATCTTCGCCAGGATGGCTTCAGGGGATGATGGCATGTCTCCCTTCAGACTGACGAGGTAATCGGCGTCGCTGTAGCCGCTCACGCCCGTCCCGTGTCGCAACGACCCGGTCTCAACGGAGCGGTTCAGCCCAATGGCGGCGTTGATGCAACCCTCCACCTCCGCTCTGTGTCGGCTGGAAGCCGAGAACTGAGAAGCGGACGGTGTCATCTTGGTCAGGAACTCGTCGATAGCAACAGCCAAGCTCTTAGGCACCCTCAGCGCTCCGATCGATCTCGTAGTCCTGGCCGCCCTCGGCAAGGTTCTTCTCTGCCTTTCGTCGCGCCCACCGCGACGGTGGGTCGGCGTTCGCGTTGACCTCGCTGCGGCGCTGAGTGAGCTGCGAGAGTCGTTCTCGCCCCTCATCGAATGTCAGGTGAGGGAGATCGACAAGCAGCAGCTGCCGGGCATCGGTCTGTAGATCCAGGTAGGAGTTGGCGGCAGCTCCTGCGCCCTCTGCCCGACGGGCTGCGTTCACGGTGGTGCTGACCGCTGTCAGGGCGGCAGCGATGAGTGCAAGTGCGCCGGCCAGCTGGGCCTGCCCAGCATCAGCGAGGAAGGTCCCTCCGGCGGCTGCGGAGAGGCCAGTAGCGGGCACCCCGAGAAGGAGGTTGGTAGCTCGCCAAAGCTTCATCTGTTCGAACTGGCCTTGTGCGCTATGTCGCGTGCTTTCCTCGACCCGTGCGACCTCCTCGCCGATGGGCCTGAGCTCCGCGGAGACTGACTCGGGGACGTGCATTGCGATCACCGCTGCTCTCTGGGCGTTCCAGCGTCTTGGGTGGGTATGGAGAGGATCCTCGCGCCAGGGTCATCTGGCAACAAGATTCGATCCCCCGCACCACAACGCCAAGGCAGACAAGCTGCGCTGGTGCGGAGCGACCTTGATCACGTTTGCTGGCCGTAGCGAACGAACCCCCGCGCTGTCAGCACGAGGCGTCGGCCTACGGGCGGATCGCTCCGTGTTCCAGGTAGACGGTCGCGGACTGCGTCCTGGCGACGCAGGCGGAGTGGATGCGGCGGGCGAGGCGTGGGATGAGGAGTGCGTCGAGCTGGTCGGTGGTGTGGAAGGCGTACTCACCGATCTCCACCTGGTCAACGGTGATGTGTGCGAGCTCGTCGGCCGGGAGGATACCTCCGTCGAAGACGAAGAGGAGCTTGTCGCCCTCGGTGGGATGGGGCGCCCAGTCGGCGACGAGCAGGCGGCCGATCGGCGGGTTGATGCCAAGCTCCTCTTTGACCTCTCGGGCCGCACCTTCGCTCGGGGTCTCGCCGGCGTGCAGGTAGCCGCCGGGGATTTCCCAGCCGGGCTTGTAGGTCGGCTTCACGAGGAGGACACGGTCGTCCTCGTCGAAGAAGAGCACGCCGGCGGCGGTGCGGGGCTGGGCCACGACCTCGCGGGACTGGGAGTCGTTCATGGCGACGACGGTAGCCAGCGAACCCAGGTCGGCGCCGGGCGTCGAGGGATGAAGTGGCGGCGGACCTGCTTGGGTGCCAGCTCCTCGGCTGACAGGCGCTGAAGGGGCAACCTCAGGTCAGGTTTCGGGTACCCCTGCCCGCATCGCATGGAAGATGCGTGATTCGCGGATGTCGTGCAGTCGGATGCGGCATGCTGATCAGCATGCCGACTGGTCCGTCCACATCTGCGGTGGTGCCTCCTCCCCTGTGGCGTCCGCTACGACGTTTGCACCACCGATTCATCGAGAAGCAGATTGACGACGCAGTCCGATCCTCGTCGCTCCTGTCCACTCCGCTCGACCTTGATCTGTTCCGACGCGCCCTCCAGTACGACGGAGGCCTCGGCCCCATGGCCCTGATCGCGATCGGGGGCTTCGACTTCATCTTCCTTTCAGTGGTACTCGCGACGTGGAAAGGGGCGTGTACCACTGGTGGACTACTGCCCAGCGGCGGGGGCAGCCTAGCTGCGTGCCCGACTCACCACGAGAAGGTTTCGGCCGGACTTGTGGTCCTGACCGTCTCTCTCGCCCTGTGGGTGGCCTCAGTAACGAGGAGCGCCAGAACGGGAGTCCGGGTGCAGTACTGCTATCAGGCACTGATACCGGCGTTGGAGGTGCTCGGCGCATGTGGACAGGTCCAGGTTCTCGGAGGTCACCAAGCGGCGGCAGAACTCAGCAAGAAGGCCGCAGCGCTTGGCCAAGCAGTAGTGGACGGATCAGGTCACGCGGCCAGCGACTACGGCTCTCGCAGCGCAACTCGTGCCTCGACACGAGAGCATGCGCGGAGGGTCGCTGCCTTGCTTGAACGCACTGCCGACGAGCTGTTGCCAGGTCGTGAGCGGGCAACCGCATCCTTGGCCTGCTACGCCGCTGCGATAGCTCACCAGACTGCGGACGGGCGGTTCACCAATCTCCTCGGGCCAATCGGGCAACCACCGGAGCTCCCGCCAGCGGCTCCGGAATCTCCCGACCGAACCGACGGACGAAGGCTGGCTGTCGCCGCCATGATGGCTCTGGTTCTGACCGCCCTATTGGCATGGGGTATCAGTTACCTTGGCCTGCCGACGTATGTGAACGCACCCCTCGCCACCCTTTCGGTGCCACTCGTCGCCTTCCTTGTTCTGGCTTACCGCTATGGGTTGGCCGAAGCCCTTCGGCTCACCGCGACCCTCAGATCCGTACGCAACGGCGACGCTCCATCTGAGCCTCAGGCAGCCCCTAGCGGCGGGGCGGCGCATAACCAGTCGGTGATCCGTCAGCCGCCACCTGGCAGTTCCGAATCAGACAGCTCCCAGCCAGCCGATGTGGCCCGTAGCTCGGCAAGCGCAGTCTAGGGCGGCAATACGAGCACTGGATCGAGGCGGGATCTCTCACCCCGAACGAGCGGAGCAAGACGTAGCGGTTGGGGGCGTGGCGCCGGACGGTGGGGTGGGCTCGTCGACATAGTCTCTCGACGAGCTCACCCGTCCGTGTCGTCATGCCGCTGCCGGCTCCCAGCCGTAGCGCGAGAAGGCGGGACCGCCAGCGCCGTAGGCGGTGAGCGCCTGGGTGGCCGTGGGGAAGGCCGGCTCGGGGAGGTGGTTGGCGGGAACCCAGCGGGCGGTGAGGTGCTTGTCGGGCTCGGTGTTGGTGAGGTCGCCGGTCCACTTGTCGGTGGCGAAGACGAAGAGGACGAACTGGCCGGCCTGGTCCCAGCCCTGTTCGACGTGGATGACGTGGACGAGTTCGAGGTCCGCCGGGTCGACGAGCAGGCCGGTCTCCTCCTTGAGTTCGCGGGCGGCGGCCTCGTCGAGGGCTTCGCCGGGCTCCGCCTTGCCGCCCGGGACGGTCCAGGCGGGGTGTGGGGACCAGTTGCGGGCGGCGTAGTGCACGGCGGCGATCGTGTCGGTGCTCTTGTCGTGGACGATCACGCAGACCGAGTTCCGGCTGTTCATCACGCCGTTGTGCGTCACGGTGCGGACTCCTTGTCGAGGTGTCGGAGGATGTCGGTGGTCCAGGTCGGTCTGGCAGTGTGCCAGCTGAACCGGTAGCCGTTGGTGCCGAGATAGGGCGTGGTGAGGACGTGGTGGAACTCGCACCACGCGGCGAACTCGCGCCAGGAGCATCCGGGCAGGCCGCGCTGCCGGGGATGGTGGTTGTAGGAGTCCACGGCCCGGCGGATGGTGTCCTCGGGCAGCGGGCCGGTGGTCATGGCGGTGCTGACGACGAGCTTGGCGAGGTCGTAGCCGAACGGCGCGAGGGTAAGGGAGTCGAAGTCGATGACGGCCACATCGGCGTCGGTGATGAGGAAGTTGCGCGGGTTGGCGTCCTTGTAGAAGGCGGCCGGCATAGTCGCGGCCCGCTCCAGCCAGTCGTCGGCGGCCTCGGACGTCAGGGCCGGCTCCGGCACGGTGCCGGAGGCCAGGAGTTGCTGGAGGCGTTCGCGGCGGCCGGCGGTGAAGCCGGCGATGGTGACGGTGCGGTGGGTGTGCGGCGTGTCGAGAGGGGCGGCGCGCAGCTGCCGGGTGTACGCCGTGGCGTGCTGGTGCCCGAGAAGGCTGGCCAGGGCCATGAGGTCGTCGGGACCGCCATGCCGTCCTTCGATGTGTTCGAAGTCGATCTCGGTGGGGCGGACGTGGAGGACCTGGGGGATGCGCACGTCGGGGTTGGCGTGGCCGATCCACTGGTGGTGGGCCAGCGCCCGACACATGGCCTCGGGGTTGGGGTAGGTCTTGGTGAAGGTCCTCATCGGCGGGCGGCCACGACGTAGGTGACGGTAGAGGTGGTCTCCAGCGGGCCGTTGCCGATCGTCTCCCGAAGCCGGCGGGCGATCTCCTCGACGTCACCACCGAGTTGGTACTTCGGGTTGGTGGCTGCGTACTCCGCGATGTGGTCGGCGTCGATGAAGCGGAAGCGGTGCTCGTGGTGGACGACCTGCTGCACGTCGAGGCAGGTGGCGACGATGTCGGCCTGGTTGTGGCTGTGGAAGGTCTCGTACAGGCTCGGCCGACTGGCGGCCTCGGGGTCCAGGCCGCTGGCGGCGATCACCTCGTCCAACGTGCGGTAGCTGTCGGGCGACTTGGTGACCGTGATCGACAGCCCGCCGGGTGCCAGGCAGCGGGCGATCTCGGCGATCACCGCTGCCGGCCGGGGCGAGTGGTAGAGGCAGAACGCGGCCACCGCGACGGCCACGGAGGCGTTGGGCAGGTCGATGGCGTGGAAGTCGCCGCGCAGGAACTCCACGCCCAGGCGGTCGGCGAGGCGGCTCCGGGCCTCGGCGAGGAGGGCGGTGGACTGGTCGAAGGCGATGAGCCTCGGCGGGTCGAGCCGCTCGGCCAAGGCGAGGGTGGTCGTGCCGCGTCCGCAGCCGATGTCGAGGACGGTGCCACGCAGGCCGGTGGCGGCGAGGTCGGCGATGACGGTGGCGGGGTGGGGGCCTGCGCTCTTGGCGCGGGCCAGGGCGCCGGTGCGCTGGGCGATGCGGCCGGCGTCGGCGTACAGGTCGTGGCGGATTCGGTCGGTGTCGAGGAACGGGTTGGCGGTCATGGACAGGTGGAGCCTTCCCGGTGCGATGTGGGTCAGGTCATGTCTGTGGCGGCACGGTGGCCAGGAAGCGGCGGGCGGCCCGGCGGCTGGTGATCGTGACGACGCGGGCGTGGCCGGCGTGCTCGGCGATCAGCGCGCGGACCTTGGGCCGCATCTGGCGCCGGAAGCCGAGGATGTAGCGGATGAAGCCCCAGTGGATGCGGTCGAAGACGCCCTGCTCGGTGTGCTGGCCGCCGCGGTAGCGGCGACGGCGCTGGAGGATGCCCCACAGGCACACGATCGGGGGGATGTCGAGGAAGACGACGGTGTCGGCCCGCTTGAGGCGGATGGGGAGGGTGGAGGCGAAGTTTCCGTCGATCACCCAGCGCGGCTCGGCGACCAGCTCCTCCTGGAGGGCGGCGAACTTCTCCGGCGGGAGGGTGTTCCAGTCGGAGTCGTAGTAGACGCCGTCAAGGTGGGTGACGGGGGCGTTGATCCTCTCGGCGAGCTGGCGTCCGAGGGTGGTCTTGCCGCTGCCGCCGCAGCCGATGATGGCGATCCTGTCCATGTCGCTACAGGCTACCGAGCCGTGCGACGGGCCGGACCGCGCTCTCTTCGGGCCGCGTGGGGTGCGTCCCGGGCCCGGCCCAGGACGCTTCGCGCCGGTCATGCGGCGACGGTGACCAGGGCGGCCCGGTCGAAGTCGTAGCGGACCACGCGGCCGGGGCCGGCGACCTCGGCGCACGACAGGTAGACCCTGCCGTCGGGCGAGATCTCCAGCTTCTCGACGACGTCGCTGGGCGGCGGGCACCGTTCGGGCAGCAGGATGTCGGTGTTCACCTTCATCTGGCCCAGGTCCATGCCGGTCAGCTGTTCGTGGAGGTACCGGGCCTGCTCCCAGGTGACGGGCGTGATGCCACTCTCGGCGGCGTTGCCGACCAGGCGGACGCGGTGGAGCATCAGGTCGCCGGCGCCGAGGTCTCGCAGCCGCTCGGCCAGGGCGGGGATCGTGTGGATGTTCTCGCCTGTGAGCGTGCACGTGGCGCCGAAGGGCAGGTTCCGTCCGAGGGCCCAGGCGAGGGTGTCGAAGGCCGCGTCGAAGGAGCCCGGGCGGCGGATGCGGTCGTGGGCCTCGGCGGTGCCGCCGTCCAGGGAGACGCGGAGCATGTCGAGGCGCTCGGCGGCCTGGGCGAGGAAGGCGCGCCGCTTGTAGCCGTTGGTGCAGACCTCGGTGCGGTAACCGAGCGACTTGGCGGCGGTCAGCACGGTCGGCAGCCCCTCGAACAGGAGGGGCTCGCCGCCGAGCAGGCACACCCAGCGGCAGTCGTAGGCGGCGGCGAAGTAGGTGAGGGCTGCGGCGGCCTGCTCGACTGTGACGGTGTCGGGGCGCTTGAGGTCCTCCCCGTGGTAGCAGGTGGTGCACGAGAAGTTGCAGCGGAACAGCAGCTCCAAGTAGAGCTTGTCGACCCGTTGGATGCCCGGGAGGACGGGGGCGGTCATGTGTGGTCTCCTTCGAGCAGCAGGGGCGGGACGGCGGTGCCGGCCAGGACGGCGTCGAGGGTGCGGAGCTGGCGGGTGAGGCGGAACGGGTCGAGCCGGTCGATACAGCGGGCGATCAGGTCGGCGTGGGCTTGGCTGCCGGCGAGCCGGGCGAGCGCGGTGACGGTGGCCACCACGTCCGCCGCGCTCGTGACGATCAGCTCACGCGGGACGACCGTTTCGGCGGCCCGCAGGGTGCGCGGGGCCAGCGGCAGGCAGCCGGCGAGGACGGCTTCGAAGAGCCTCTGGGTGAACTGGCCGGTCCGCGCGTACCGGTCCGGTGCGAGGAGCACGGTGGCCACCGCGGAGCGGTAGGTGGGGATGACCTCGTCGAAGGGGATGCGGCCGGTGAAGTTCACCTGAGGCCAGCGGGCGGTGGCGCCCCATTTCCCGGCCACCTGGTGCGGCAGCTGGGCGGCGGCCGGGGCGAAAAACTCGCCGAAGGCGGTGTCGCGGTCGTACTGGTTGCCGATGTAGACCAGCGGCAGTTCGCGCTTCTCGGCGGCGAGCGCGGCGGGGTAGGCCCGGTCGAGCGCGTCGTCGGCGACTGGGAAGAGCAGGCTGGCCGCGCCCGGCGACGGGTACAGGGCCGGCTCGCAGACCTGGACCTGTCCGACGGTCCTCAGCCGGTCGTCGGCGGGCAGTTGCTGGTCCTTGTCCCACAGCACCGTTCGGACGCCGTACCGGTGGGTGTAGTGGTCGAGGATCTCCTGCTGACGGTGCAGGTCGCAGGTGTGCCCTTCGGTGCCGCAGGCGCTGGTGTTGCGACCGGGGATCGGCCAGCGCCACTCCAGGAACAGGGCGTCGATCTCCGGCAGGCCGCCGTCCCATCGATAGGTGCCGGTGAGGTCGGTGCCGGCCTCGGCCAGGTCCCGGTTGGGCTGGAGGAAGACGACCTCGTGACCGGCGGCGAGCAGCCCGTCCACCAGGGTGCGGCGGTGGCTTCGTCCGCCGTCAGGGGTGTCGGTGATCCCGGAGCCCAGGAAGCCCCAGAAGCTGTACCCGATCCTCATGCCTTGGTCACCCACCAGTCCTCGATGAGGAGCGCGTCGAGCCCGGACTCGGCCAGGCAGTCCAGCGCCATCTCCGGCGTGCCGCAGATCGGCTTGGCCTTCACGTTCAGGGAGGTGTTGATCAGGACCGGCACGCCGGTGAGCTCGGCGAAGGCGGTCAGGATGTCGGCGAGGAGCGGGTTGTCCCTGGGGGCGAGGGTCTGCACCCGGGCGGTGCCGTTGGCGTGGACGATCGCCGGGATCGTCTCGCGGGCCAGGTCGGTGACCGGGGAGGCCATCGACATGAACGGGGCCTCCTGGCCGAGGGTGAAGTAGTCCGCCGCCTTGTCGGCCAGGACCACAGGGGCGAAGGGCCGGAACGGCTCGCGGAACTTCACCGTGGCGTTGAGCCGGTCGGCGACCCCGGACCGCAGTGGTGAGGCGAGGATCGAGCGGTGCCCGAGAGCGCGCGGGCCTGCCTCCAGTTCGCCCTGGAACAGGCCGATGATCGTGCCCTTGGCCAGCTCGCGGGCCGCGAACCCGGCCGGGTCGTCGAGGCGCTGGGCGGTCATCCCCGGCTGCGGCTGGGCCGGTAGCTCCAGGCCGGGGAAGGACGGGCCGAGGTAGCAGGCCCGTGCCAGCCCGGTCGGGAGGTCAGCGTGCCGGTCGAGGTGGACTGCGGCGGCGGCGCCCATTGCGGTGCCGGAGTCACCGGGCGCGGGCGGTACGGCGACCTCGTCGAACAGACCGGAGGCGATGATCTTCCCGATGCTGACGCAGTTCATCGCGACCCCGCCACCCACACACAGCAGCCGGGCTCCGGTGCGGTCGCGGGCGATCCGCGCCAGGTGCAGCATCACCTGCTCGGTGCGCTCCTGAAGAGCGGCTGCGAGGTCGGCGTGGACCGGAGCGACCTCCTGGTCCGGGTGTCTGGGCGGGCAGGCGAGTGCGGTGAAAGCGGCGGTCAGCCGGGGGTAGCGGCGGTCCATGACCCGCAGGCCGATCAGCTGGTGGTCGAGGGCGAATCCGTTGGTGGTGAGCCGGACGGCCTTGGCGAACAGCGCGCGGAACCGCTTCGGGTCGCCGAGGGCGGCGAGCGCCATGACGGTGCCCTCCTCGTCCCCGCGCCGCCAGCCGAGGTGCTCGGTGACGGCGCCGTACAGGTAGCCGAGGGAGGCGGGGTCGTCGAGGGCGTGGACGATCCGGTACGAGCAGCCGCCCGGGCTCTGCCTCGCGCGGCCAATAGTGGTGGTCTGGGTCTCGCCGAGGCTGTCCACGACGAGGACGGCGGCCTCCTCGTAGCCGGAGGCGGCGAAGGCGTACAGCCCGTGGGCGCGGTGGTGCAGGACGGGCTCCATGGCGGCGTTCGGGAAGGTCCCGGCCAGGCGGGCGAGGCGTCGGCGGGTGTTGGCGGCGACCTGGGCGAACGAGCGGGCCCGGGGCAGGGCCCTGGCCGCCGTGACCGGCCGCAGGGTGTGGGTGAGAGCGGAGGGGATCGCCCGCAGGTAGTGCCGCGGGGTGAAGTTGTACGCGACGGTGCCGATGTCGGCGCGGGTCAGGCCCGCCTCGTCGAGGAGCCACTCGATGGCCTTGGCCGGGTAGCTCTTGTCGTGCTTGACCGCGCTGAGCCTCTCCTCTTCGACGAACCCGACGAGTTGGCCGTCGACGAGCAGGGCGGCGGCGGAGTCGTGGGTGTAGGAGCACAGGCCCAGCACGACGTCGCGATTCGCGGCCACGGTGGTCACCTCTTCGCCGGGATCGCCGGGGTGGGCATGGCCGCGAGCGGGATCTTCTGCTCGCGCTGGTCGTACCAGAGCGCCAGGGCCTCGGGCAGCGGCCCGGTCGCCTCGGCGGCCCTCGCGCGGGCCTCGTCGCGGCGTCCGTCCTTCCACAGCCGGTAGCTGGCCAGGACGGCGGCGAAGCCGTCCCAGACCTGATGGCCGACCGCCTCTCCCGCCGTGACCTGCTTCAACACCAGGTCGAAGTCCTCCCACGGGACGCCGAGCGGCTGCCACGTGGGCGAGGCGGGCGCGTCGGCGGCGAGGCTCCAGGCCGTGTCCTGGTGCTGGGCGTACAGGTGCAGGGAGTCGACGTGATGGTGGTAGTCGCCGACGTCGGCGCCGAGCCAGCCGGCCATCAGCTCGTGCAGGACGGTGGTGGTGATCAGGTCGTACGGCAGGCCGAGCCACACGTCCTGGCTTCGCATGCTGGTGTGCATCTCCAGGCGGCCCTCGCGCAGGTAGAAGCGGTAGCCGAGGGTGCAGGGCACGTCCTTGTGGCCAGCGGTGTCGCGTGCGGGGTCGAAGATCTGGACGACGGCCCGGCGGCTCTCGCCGTCGCGGGTCAGCTGCCGACGGACGTAATCGAGCTGGTCCAGCTGGCCGTGCCAGCGACGCAGGCGAGGCCCGTAGGTGCCCTGGAGGGCCCCGTGGTCGGTGAGGGAGGCCAATCGGCTGTTGAAGTCGTGGATCCAGTCGGCGCTGGAGCCGGAGAGGATCCACACGGTCTCGGCGGCGGCGAACGCGGGGTTCAGCACCCGGTACGGGCCGAGGTGGACCATGCGTGCGGCCGGGTTGGCCAGCTTGAGGTAGGCGCCCATGAGTTCGGCGGTGGCCATGCCGCGCGGCGCGACGCTGCGGCCTTGGCTCAGGATGGCCTTGCTGGCGCGGGTGAACAGCGCGTTCGCGCTGTCCGCGGTGGTGACGAACACGATTCCTCCGGTGGAACGACGGGGTAGGATCGTTCAGGCACCCACGGGCTGCGGGGAGTTGGCGGTGAGGTGGGCGAGCTGGCGGGAGATTCCCTGGGTGAGCGCGGTGCGGGGCTTCCAGCCCAGGAGGTCGGCGGCCCGGGAGTGGTCGGCGAGGGTGGCGTCCACGTCGCCGGCTTGGGCGGGCAGCCGGTCGACCGGCACTGGGTGGCCGGTCAACTCCTCGACCGCGTTCAGCACGTCCAGCACGCTGGTGCTGACGCCGGCGCCGACGTTGAGGACCGTCGTGCCGATCGGCGCGGTCGCGGCGGCGATGGCGGCACGGACCACGTCGCCGACGTAGGTGAAGTCCCGGCGCTGGCTGCCGTCGCCGTAGAGGTTCAGCGCAGGTCCGCCGAGCGCCGCCGTGAGCGCGCGGCCGATCAGCATGTCGCCGCGCTGGCGAGGACCGTAGACCGTGAACAGCCGAAGTGCCACGGCGGTGACGGTGGAGGTGGCCTTGCCTGCGTGGGCCACACAGAGCTGTTCGCCGGCGAGCTTGCTGATCGCGTACGGCGACTCGGGGCTCGGGGCGCTCTGCTCGCCGGTGGCGCCGCCGCTGCTGGTCCCGTAGACGCTGGAGGAGGACGCGTAGACCAGCCTGGGAACGCGAACGTCCTCGCAGGCGGCCAGCACGCGTTCGGTGGCGAAGACGTTGCAGGCGGTGTACTCGGCGAACCGCTCGCCCCAGGAGCTGCGGACGCCCGGCAGGGCGGCGAAGTGGAACACCGCATCGGCCTGCAGGAACAGCGCCGCGAGCGGGCAGGTCCTCAAGTCTGCGGCGACGAAGGTGAAGCCGGGGTGGTCGAGGGCTCCCGCGAGGTTGGCCGCCGCGCCGGGGTCGGTGCGGGGGTCGCGGCGGTCCACGCCGATGACGGTGGTCCCCTCGGCGAGGAGGGCGTCGATCAGATGCGAGCCGATGAAGCCGGCGGCGCCGGTGACGACCGCCCGGGACGGGGCGCGTCCTGGTGTTGCCACGTGCTGCATTGAAGTCCCCCAACGGTTGGCCGAGTGTGAACGAGGTACGTGATGCGCGCAGATCAAGGCGCGCGCTGCCCAACGGTCGATCGGTGGTGAGGCTCGCTCTCGATGGCGGCCGGGGCGTGTCGAAACCATCACGCACCGCAACCCCAGCCGGGAAGGGCTGGTGGCGGTCAGTCAGGTCAGGTGTTGGTCAGAATGGTCAGATTCACCCAATGACGGAGGGCGGCCCCGAGGGCTGCTGTACGTTGGCGTCCAACCGTCAGCAGCATCGGACTTCGAGGTCACCTGTGGACGAAGGGTCTGTTCTCGGCGACTGCCTCAAGCGACTCGGTTGGTCGCCCGACAAACTGGCACGCGAGATCAACCGGGTGCGCCCGAACAGCATCAGCCCGAAGGCGCCCTACGGCTGGCTCAAGGGCTCCACGCCGCGCGGCTCGCTTCCCCAGATCGTCGCGTCGATCCTCTCGCACCACCTGAGGGAGACGATCACCGCCGAGGTCCTGTGGCCAGCGAAAGCCACTGCGCCCGGTGCCGATGGCTGGCTACAGCAGCCTTGGTCGCAGGACGGCACCTGGGAGGGACTCGGATCATTCACGGCCGGTCCCCTCCGCTCCGGCCTCGGCGTGTCGCGGCCCTTGTCGGGCCAGGGACTCATCGGCCCAGCCGTCGACTGGCTGACAACACCGGACGCGCCAGTCGCCGGACGGCCCATTGGCGAGGCAATCAGCCCCCAGGCCATCGATGTCCTTGCCGATCGCGTCGCCCAGCTCCGCCGGCTCGACGACGCCCAGGGCGGCCCGCTCGTGCTGGACTGGATCACCCAGGACCTGAACTGGGCCGCCCACTTGGCCCGCAACGGCACCTACGATCCAGCCATAGGGCAACGCCTCCACAGCGTGCTCGCCGAGCTCGCGCAGTTGGCCGGCTGGCTCGCCTGCGACCTCGGTCGCAACGCCCTCGGCCAGCGCTACCTCCTCTTCGGACTCCGCGCCGCGCACACGGCCAACAATCGCGCGCTCGGAGCGAACATCGTCTCCTGCCTCAGCTACCAGGCCACCTGGCGCAGCGCGCACGACGAGGCGCTTCGCCTGATCAAGATCGCCCGTCAGGGAGTCGGCGGTCCACCCGGTGGAGCTGTCCATGCACTCCTCGCCACCCGGCAGGCTCGCGCCCACGCCCAGCTGGGCCAGCTGGACGACTGCGCCCGGACCCTCGACGAGGCAGCCGCCCTGGTCGAGTCCGCAGCTGACGAGAGCACACCCCCATGGGCCTACTGGGTGACGCCGGCCGTCCTGGCCGCTGACGCCGGCCGAGCCTGGCTCGAACTCGGCCGCCCCGAGGTCGCCGAACAGCACCTGTTGCGCGGCCTTCAGCTGTTCGGTGACGAGCAGCCCCGGAACCGGCTGCTGCACACAATGTCCCTGGCAGAAGCCCGGCTGCGGCGGCACGACCTCGACGGCGCCGCCGAGGCCACCCGCCAGGCCCTTGATCTCCGCTCGTACCTCGACTCCGGCCGCGCCAGAGAGCGGATGGCCGGCCTACGCCACGAGTTCGAGCACTCCGACAGCCCATTGGCGTGCGACGTCACAGACGAGATCGGCGCCGTCCTGGCCGCGTAGCCTGGCCTTCCGCACGCACCCGAGGAACCGCATGTACGTCCGCACACAGGTCCCCCTGGCTCCGCTCACCACGCTCGGCATCGGCGGCAACGCCGCAGTCCTCGCCGAGCTGACCGACCCCGCCGACTTTCCCGACATCGTCGGCCTGGCCCGTCGGGAGGGCGCCCGGCCACTGGTCCTCGGCGGCGGCAGCAACATCCTCGTCGCCGACGCCGGATGCGGCGTGCCTGTCGTACGCATGGCCACCGAGGGCGCGGTGTTCGAGCGCGGTGACGACGGCGAGGCCGTCACTGCCACCGTCCAGGCCGGCCACATGCTCCAATCCCTGGTCGAGGAGACCATCTCCAACGGCCTGACCGGGATGGAGACGCTCATCGGCATCCCCGGCTCCGTCGGCGCCACCCCCGTCCAGAACGTCGGCGCCTACGGGCAGGAAGTCGCGGACATCCTCGTACGCGTCACAGCCTGGGACTGGGTCACCGGCCGCGAGGTCACGCTGTCGGCCGAGGACTGCCGGCTCGGGCACCGAACCAGCATCTTCAAGCACTCCACCCGTTGGACGCTCCTCACGGTGACGTTCCGGCTGCGGCCGTCCGAGCTGAGCACCCCGATCATGTACGGGATGGTCGCCAGGGTCCTCGACGTCCCCAAGGGCACGGCCGTCCCCCTTGCCGACGCCGCTGCCGCCGTACTGACTGTGCGACGCGGCAAGGGCATGGTTCTCGACCCCGGAGACAGCGACAACCGCAACGTCGGCAGCGTCTTCCTCAGCCCCGTCATCGACGAGAAGCAGGCCGAGACGCTCCGGGCCGAGCAGGCGCCCGTGAACGCCTTCCCCGACGGCCTGACCAGGGTCAGCGCCAGCTGGCTGATCAAGGCCGCCGGGTTCGCTCTCGGCCAGCCGATCGCCCCTGGCATCCGGATGTCGACCAAGCACTTCACGCTCGTCGCCGAGGGCCACGCCACCGCCAGCGCGTTCGCCGAGGCATCCAGGACGGTCGCCGAGAGCGTGCAGGAGGTTACGGGAATCCAGCTGACCCCCGAGCCCGATCTCTTCGGCGACGAGCCCGCGTACCTCCGCCTCAAGCAGAACGCGCTCGCTTCAGCAGCACTCTGACGGGGCTGGCCAACCCGGACGATGCGCTCCGCATGCCGGGCCTGGCACCCCCCGGGGGCAGACGCTCCCTACCCGACGGTGGCTGCCAGGCTACCCAGGTTCAGACCGACCGTCTTCGCGGTACGTAGTGCGGCTCGGGCGCGTGCGGCACCGGCGCGGGTGACCGCGTCGCCGCCTCCGACGGTGAGCATGCGGCTTTCGAGGCCCGCACAGGGTCGGCAGATGCCCGGCTGGGGCACGGGGTCGTGGCACTTGGCGCACTCGGCGTACCGGCCCGCCACCGGGCGCACAGGGGCCGGTACGGGTGGCATCTTGCGCTCCAAGCGGTTGCGCAGCACCGCCACCGGCGAGTGGACCGGGACGGGCAGGCCGGGCAGGAGGGCAGCGGCAAGGTCGGCGTGGGTCGCGCCGCGCTCCAGCCACTTGGCGACCAGCGGCGCAAGCGTGCGCGCTTCGGGCTCGCCGAGGTGCAGGCGCGGCTCAGGCCAGATCACCCGAAACAGCGTGGCGACCGCCTCGCCGACCTGCCCGTCCGGCACCGTCGGCGCGTCCTCGGCCTCCTTGCGGTCCTCCTCCCGCCCACCCTGCTCGTCGCCCGCCTCATCGGCGGCCGTCCGAATGTCGGCAGGGTCGGTGGGGAGGGAGGGTTCTTGGTACCGGTTCTTTACTACAAGGACGCCAGCATCACCGGAGGTCGCTTCACCGCGGACCGGACGGGTGGCACCCGGCACCACCAGCTGCGGCGTGTCGTAGACGTGGGTCTCGGTGCGGATGGTGCCGTCGGGCATGCGGATCTTCTCGACGCGGTAGAAACCGGCGTCGGTCAGCTCCTTCAGGGCCTTGCGGATCGCGCCGCGCCCCTGCGGGCTGGTGTCGGCCATGTGCCGGCCGTCCTCGCGCCAGCCGTCCGGGCGGGAGAGGAGGTCGGCGAGCAGGCCGCGGGCGGTGTAGGACAGCTGCCGGTACTGCAGCATGCAGTTGGGCAGCACGGTGAAGTTGCGCGCGTGGGCGCTACGATGGACCCGCATCGGGAGTTACCGCTCCTGGTGCCGGACCCCGGGGTGTTAGCGCACCGCCGGGGTCGCCTATTTTCGGTTGGATTACGGAACGTAGCACACGCTCCGATCGAAGATCGACGCAATCGGCGAGCGATCAGCATCACGCCTCAAACGGTCAAACGTGGCTGTCGAAGAGACCCAAGTGGCAGTTGTGGAAAGCCACTTGGATGCACTCGTGCCGCCAGCCTTCGGTCCGAGGTTTGCGGTCGCAGTCAGGTCGCCGCGCCCCGGCTGACCTGCGCGTCAGCGGGGGTGCGGTGAGTGCCCCGCTAGTCCCAGATCGCCCCGGCGAGAAGGCCGTCGAATGCGAGCGCCCGCATGGCGGTGTTGAAGTCGTCCCACTCGTTTTCGGGGTCGGTGAAGTGCTGATCGAAGTAGTCGCGGGTGAGGTCGGGCTGGTGCCATTCGTGGGCGCAGCGGCAACGGACGAACACGTGGGCGCGGACGTTCAGGAGAAGCCAGTCGCGGGCGGCGTTGCACAGTGGGCAGGTGATGGTGGTGCCGAGCGGGTTGAGCGGGTCAGGGTGGGGGACAGCGCGGATCACGGGGCGGGCGGTGTTGGCGGGGTCGGGCACGGGCGCCTCCAGGGGTGCGGGTCGGTGGGAACCCGACACAAGACATCCCTGCTCGGGAATGTTCCCGATCACCGATAGCGACACCAAATCGACATCAACTGCTGTAGCAGTCAAGGTGGTTGTGTTGTGCTGTGGCGGTGCTGTCGACGTTTGCCACCCGGCTCCTACCGCCCCACGAGTTCGGCGGCGGCGGTGTCGACCTGGGAGACAGCTCGCCGGACGAGACCCAGGGCCGCGTCGAGTTCGGCGGGGCGGAGGAAGCCGTGGGCGTTGAGGGCGAAGGCGATCTGGTTCAGGTTGTTGCCGACCCGGGCCAGTTGAGCGCGGCTGGCGGCCAGTTCGTCGACGGCGCGGTCGAGGCGGTCTTGCGGATCGCCGGCACTCAGGCCACGGGCGTCGTTGAGGGTGCCGGTGGCGCAGAAGCGGGCGATGGTCTGGCTGCGGTCAGCGGCGGCTCGGCGGATCGCCGTGGGCGAAGAAGATCCGGCGGATGTCGGCGAGGATCCTCGCTCCGCCGCAGCTGTCCTCCTCGACGCCACGATGCACGACCTCCGGCACTTCTACGCCTCGGTGCTGATCAAGCACCGCGAGAGCGTCAAGACGGTGCAGAAGCGGCTTGGCCACGCCAAGCCGTCGATCACGCTCAACACCTACACGCACCTGTGGCCGGATGAGGAGGACACAACGAGGGCGGCGATCGAGGCGGTCTTCAGTGCTGTGCCCTCGATGTGTCCTCCGCGCGGTCAGGTGGCGATCAGCTCGATTTGAACATCACTGCTGATCGGGCCTGGTGGCCATGTCGAACAGCCGCCAGGCCGGGACCCGTTCAGCGGCTCGGCCGCCCTCGACGTCGAGCAACTGCCGCCGACGCAGCATGAGGCGCAGATGGCGAGCCGCGTCATCTGCATCGTCATGCCCGGGGTCAAGTAGAACGGCTATCCGGTCCTGGCCATTTCGAACGACGGCGTCAGCTCGATGGCCGTTTACTACGGCGTCGAGCTCGACGGTTGCCCCAGGGGGAGCCGACAGGCGGGTGTATAGCCGCTTGATCAACTCGCCGTGCCCGTCGTGCTCCGATGGGCCAGGAGGGCTTGCCGCCGTGGCTGCTCGGAACAGCGCGGTGCCAACGCCGCCTCGTTGCTGCCACAGGTCGGCGTTGCCGACGACGATGAGGTGTGAGCGGGCACGGGTGATGGCGACGTTCCACAGGTTGATCTGTCGGTCCACCCAGCTGACCGCACCAGGGTGCATCCCGCCGCCCGCGACGAGTGAGAAGACCACGACGTCGCGTTCACCGCCCTGGAATGTGTGGACGGTGCCGATTCGGACCCGGGCAGGGTCCGTGCGGCCGAGGCGGCGTTGCAGCGCCTCCTCATGGGCCTTGAACGGGGTGACGACACCGATGGTGGCCTCAGCCGGAAGATCGCGGAGCAGACTCCGGACGAAGTTCTCGGCCATCTCGGTCTCACCGTCGTTGACCCAGGAGCCGCCAGAGCGCGGCCTTGTCGCGGGCGTCCGGACGTCCGACCAGACGATCGCCGGCCGGTCCAGCGATGGGCGCGAGCGGACGTCCGTGAGCACGGTCAGCTGGCCGTCGTAGAAGAGACGGTTGGAGACATCCGCGATCGCCGGGTGGCAGCGGAAGTGCTCGTCCAGGAGCAGGCTGGCTCCTGCGGCCCGCTCTGCGGCGTGGAAAGCGCTGTGCCGCCGGTAGGCCAGCTGGTGGCGCTCGAGCCAGTCCGAGCGAAGTCCGCTGCTTCGCCGGATCATCGACTCGCGCTCCGGGCCGATCTTGGTGATGTGCGGCAGCTGCATGGCGTCCCCGATGATCAGGGCGCGGCGTGCTCGGAAGAGCAGCGGCAGCACGGCGGGGATGGAGCACTGGCTGGCCTCGTCGACGATGACCAGGTCGAAGAGCCCGGCATCCGGCGGAAAGTTCCGGGCTGAGAGGCTGGTCACTGCCCAGCCCCGGGCAGCGGACAGCACCGACCTGACCGCCGGCCAGTCGTTTCCGTTGGCGTCGCGAGTTGTGAGCAGTTTGATGATGGCCTGCCGCCCCGTACGGGCTGCGGTCTTCACGGCGCTGTCGAGTAGCACACTGCTGGTGGAGCGGACCCCGGCCTCGACGTTGTCGAGTGCCTCCGACAGCACTGCGTCGTTCGGCAGGGCCAGCGCGCGCTCGCGCCCCCTGCGCCAACCTTGTTCAGTCGTGGCGAAGTCCGACAGAGCCGAACACAGTTCGGAGGTCGGCTGTCCGTTGGACTCGACTCCGATCCGACGCAGCAGTTTCTTGCGGCGTCGCTCGCCGAGGAACCAGGCACGTGACAGGCCGGCGGCCTTTCGCGACAGCCTCTCCAGATCATCGGTGGCCAGGAGCTCGCCTAGGTCACCGACCGGCAAGCCGAGTCGGTCGGCGTGCTGCTCCCGAGCCTCGCCGCTCTGACGCAAGGCCCGCTCAAGAGCGGCTGCCTGGGCGAACTCCTTCTGCAGCTTCGAGAGGCGGTCGGTCGCGACGTCGACCTCTAGCTCGGCGGTCCTGAGGTTGCGAAATGGCTCTGGGACCTCCAACAGCTTGCGAAGGGTGGCGTCCTCGATCCCTCGATAGTCGGTCTCGCCCCAGGAGGAGCCGGTGCGAACGACGCTGCCGGGCGAGAGCCGCTCACATCGTTGCCAGACCTCGTCGACGGCCTGGTTATTGGTGGAGGCGATGAGCACGCGTTCGCCCGCGGCCAGGGCTGTTGCGACGAGGTTGGCCACCAGCTGGCTCTTACCGGTTCCGGGTGGGCCAGTCGCTACGGTGAGCCGACGCGTCATCGCTGACCGCAGCACGGCTGACTGTGCCTCGTTGGAGGGCAGTGGGGTCACCAGGCGGACCGGCTTCGGGGCCGTTGCCTGGGACTCCGCACGCTCGGCCTGAACCGGTGAGAGCGCGGCGAGTGCAGTGCGCCCGACCTCGGGGACCTTCTTGGTGATGTCCTTGAAGTCGGCCAACAGCTTCTTAGTCGGCCCCGTGGGATCACGTGGAGCCAGGAAGAGCACTGCTGAGTTGCGCGCACCGTTGCCAGGCGTTCTGACGTCGATCCTGTCGGCCAAATGGTCGGGGCGGGGCTCATGGACGCACGGCAACTCGTACTCCTGCATCAGGAGGTTGCGCACGTCCACAGCCATTCGATCATGCTGTCCCGCATGCCAGGTGGGCTGGTAGGTCTCCGAGAGCTCTGCGGCCTGCTCCTTGCCGAGCCACGTTTCGGCCAGCCGCGGGTGCGGCATGACCGGGCCGTAGGGTTTGAGTCGGGTGCTGTTCTCGTGATGCACCACCTCGACCCGGCGTACGAGCAGCGGGGCAAACTTCGGAGCCGCCCAGCTCTTTCCGTTTCGAGGGCCGTTGAGGAGGACAACGGGGTAGCCGGCCCAGAGGTCCGCATCCTGAGCTGCGGCTGCCTCGATCAACTCCACGGCCTCTTGGGGCACCTCGGTGCAGTCGTCCTCATCCAACTCGCCGGACAGCAGGCGCTCTGATCCGGTGAGGCAGACATATTTGGTGCCGTGGTCGTAGACGGACATGAGTGGCGTGTCCGCCTGATCCGACAGCACGCACTGCTGGTAGTAGGCGAGGAGTTCGGGCCACCCCGGTTGGCTTCGACCCGGTGTGGCCGCCTTGGGAGTTTGCTCGGTCGACGGGGACTCAGGAGTGATTCGCCGAGTGAGCGGTGTGAGTCGCGGGGCGCTGCCGACGGGGCAACTGGCCAGGATCATCCGGTCATCGACGCCGTGGGCGGACTTGACCGGGATCTGTGCCGATCCCTTGGCGCGCATGCGTCGGACGACGTAGTCGAACAGGTCGCCGACGGAGACCTCTCCAGTCCCGCTCTTGCTGACCTTGCCAGTGCGTAGCGCTTCGACAACCTCCGCAGTGAAGGCGGACGGCTCGATCACGCCACCGGCCTCGGAGCCACCGTACGAGTCCTCACCGACGCGCGAGGACGAGAGCACGTACACGCCGTGGCTGCGCAGGGGCGAGTCCGCACCCGACTTCGCGGCCGGTGCGCTCGGCTGGTCCGTGGTCCGCAGGCCGACTGCGAAACCACCACTCTGGCAGCAGTCGATCATCACGACCTTCTGCCGTGCCCAACAGGACTCCAGTCGCTCGTTGACGAAGCCCGCGCCCACTGCGGTCGCGGCGACCCGGTCGTGGTCGGTGTCCTTGGCGACGAAGTGGAACTCTCCACCCGCGCGAGCGGAGAGCCTGGTGCCGTGGCCGGAGACGTAGAGGAGTGCGAGTTCGTCCTGATCGCAGCTTTCGAGGAACTCGCTGATCTCGTACTGCATGTCGTCCGCGGTGAGGTCGGCGACCGTCTTCACCGAGACGAAGGCACCGATGCTGCGATGTTCGAGCACCTGCCCCAAGTGCCAGACGTCCGCCTTGGTGGAGGGCAGGCGGCCGAAGCGGCCGTCGTCGTAGTTCTCGTTGGCGATCAGCAGCGCGCGGCGCCGCACCAAGCGACTCACGCCTGCTCGCCCTCGGGGGTGTCCGACTCGTCGGCCTGGTCGAGGAAGGCCTGGATGATCCGCTCCTGCGCCTCGTCAGGCCGACCGGTCACCGTGAGAGACCGTTCCCCGTCAGTGATCTCGACCTTCCGGTGGCGGTCCTTGGCGCACCATTCCTTGATCAACTCGATCAGGATGCGGGATGCCGGCCGAGCCGCGGCGGCTGCGAGCCCAAGGGCTGTGATCTCGCTGAGTGCCCCGCCCTTGCGGCCGTCGTCCGCAGGCGTGGTCTCGGCGGTCAGGTAGGCCGTCTCGGGTGTGCCAGCGCGACGGAGCGCGTCCTGCAGGTCCCGAGTGAGACGTTCCTGGCGGAGTGTGTCGCCGCCGGCGAGCACCTCCAGTCGCCACAGCGGTTGCTCCTGACTCACGCTGCCCCCTCATCCTCACCAGCAGGCCACCCTGCAGGCCGAGAACAGGCTACGCCGTTCGGTGGTTTTGCGTGACCGTTTGATCACATAGGGATTCCCGAGGCGGTCTTTCCGATGCGTGTGGCGTCAAGGGGGCGCGGGGCTGGCGCCGAATGAGCCGATTAGCGCCCGACGCCCGGGGGCACACCGGGGGGCTGGTCGACACGCTTCTGGCTGCGCGCATCGTCCAGCGTTGTGCCCCCGATGTGCCCTCCCTGGCCGAAAAGTTAGCGTTTCGGCAGGTCAGCGGCGTCGACTAGCGGTAGTTGTAGTACTGGTCCAGCGGTGCGCCGTGGGGATTCGACGGCTTGAAGGACGTCCAGCACGGCACGCTCCCGGCCGCCGGGCTGGGCTCGACGACAGCATCCGGAGCGGACGGGACGGACGGAGCGGACGGGACGCGGACAGCGGCCTGGGCGGGCCCGGCCAGGCCGCCCAGTGCGAGAGCACCGAAGATCGCCGCCGATACCGCTGCTGTGACCGGTTTTCGTGAGCCGCAACGACTTCACTCTTCCCTGGTTGACGATGACATGCCAAACAGGCTCGCGCAGCCTGAGCCGTCCCGCCCAAGGCGCGCAAGAGGACCGCCGCGCCGCCGGCGTGCTCACGGCCCCTCCTGCACGGGTCGGAGCCGTCAGGGCCGTACCGCCGGTTCGAGCAGCGACAAGGTCCGTTGCTGCGCATCGAGGCCGGCACGGATGCCGACCGGCATCGGCAGGTTCGGGCCGGCGTGCCCGAAGTCGACGTTGCCCAGGACCGGGATGTCACGGTCGCCGAGGACGTCGAGGACGAGCTCGGGCAGAGTGGGGGAGGCGCCGGGCTCCAGTCCGCCGATCCCGCGCGGCACACCCACGACCATGCCGGAGATCCGATCGAGGATGCCGCTGTGCCGCAGCACCTGCAGGTAGCTCCACACGTACGAGGCCAGTCCGCCCATCTCCTCCCAGAACAGCACCGCACCGTCGAACCGTTCGAGCGGCAGCGCGAAACGCGTCGCCTGCGCCAGCACGATGCGATTGATCACCCCGCCGATCAGCGGGCCCTCGACACGGCCAGGACGCCAGCACTCCCACGTCGGGCTCGCCGGCAGCGCACCGATCGCCTCGGTCCCGGTCAGCAACCTGGCGTAGAGCTCGACGAGTTCCGCTCGGCGCGCCACGGGCGCGGACTGCCAGTGCCCGCCGAAGCCCGGGACGGCCATGTCGGCATGGAACCCGACCAAACCCGTGCGCGCATGGAGCACCAGGTGCAGCAGCGAGATGTCGCTGTAGCCGAGGATCGGCTTGGGGTCGGCCCTGATCGCCTCGACGTCGATCAGGTCCAGATAGCCGAGCGCCGTCTGTCCGCCGTCACTCGCGACGATCGCGCGCACCTCGGGATCGCGCAGCAGACCGTTGAGCTCCCCGGCGATCTCCGCCGGCGTGGCCGCGCTCCACCACTGGCGGCGTCCTGCTTCGAGCAGCGGCGCCCGGCGCACCCGGAACCCCATCCGTTCGAACACGGCCACCGTCTGCTCGACGTTGGGCTCGTGAGCGGCCTCCAACGGACCGGAGAGCGAGGCGATGACGACGAGGTCCCCGGGCACCAGGGCACGCGGTCGAAGCAGTTGAGGCAGTCGAGACTGTTGGGGCTGTTGGGGCAGTCTGGGCAGTTGCGGCAGTCGTGGCCGTGCAGAACCAGTCATGGCGTCAGTGTCGCCGATGCCCTCGGCAGGGTCACCCGACTTTCGCCGGCCGGCGGCCCGCCCCGATGCGGACCCTTCGCGCAGGCGTGCTCGGCGGGCATGAGCCCAGCCCGCGGAACACCACCCGCTCAGCGCCTCGCGGCGGCCGTCTGACCCGCGGCCTGCAGGAGCAGGTCGCGTAGGGCGGTGGCGGCCTCCGACGGTTCGGCGGGGGTGAGGACGACCTGGTCGGCGGTGGTCGAGGGGCCGGTGAGGGGGATGACGCGCAGTCCGGAGGGCCGGTGGTCGAGGGCGGATTCGACGGTGATGCCGATGCCCGTACCGGCGGCGACGTGGGCAGCGATGTCGTGCACACTGTCGGCGGTCCTGATGATGCGCAGGTCGGCCCCGCCGATGTGGAAGGCGGACAGGAGGCGGTCGCAGAGGCCGCTGTTGATCTGGTGGGGCCAGGTGAGCAGGCCGGTGGTGGAGAGTTCGGCGGCGCTCAGCTCGCTGCGGCCGGCGAGGGGGTGGGCGTCCGGGACGAGCGCCATGAACCGCTCGGTGGACAGGACGGTCGCGCGGACGCCGGTGATGCCGTCGGTCGCCCAGCCGATGCCCAGCCCGATCGACTCCGCGCGCAGGGCGGTGAGTTGGGCGGTGGTCGGCATGGTCTCGGGCACGATCGCCACGTCGGGGAAGCGCTCGCGCAGTTGCGGCAGGCAGCGCAACAGCAGCTGGTGGCCGGTGTATTCGGCGTGGGCGACGACCAGGGTGGTGGCCGCCCGGCCGCCGGCGGCGAGCGCGCGTCCGCGCTGCTGGAAGCGGCGCAGCTGGGCGAGGGCGGCGTGGGCGTCGGGCAGCAGCGCCTCGCCGAGCTCGGTCAGTTCCACCCGGCGGCTGGTGCGGTGGAACAGCCGCCCGCCCAGGGCGTTCTCCAGCCGCCTGACGGCGTCGCTGACGGTGGGCTGCCCCCGGTGCAGCCGCGCGGCGGCCCGGCCGAAGTGCAGTTCCTCGGCGACGACGACGAATGCTTCCAGCTCGATCCGGTCCACCGGAGCAGGTTAGCGCGATCGATCGGTGGGGCCGATCGCTGCGGGTCGGAGTTCGGCGTTGATGCGGTGGGGTGCGTGGGGGTGTGATGGGTGGGCAGCAGCGAGTTCCCGAGCAATGGAAGTAGTGAACAGGCATGGCAGTCAAGGACGTTGGCGTCGGCGTGGACAATGAGGAGGCGCCGGCGGTCACGGTGGCGGTGGTCTACCACTCGGTGCACGGACACACCCGGGTGTTGGCCGAGCACCTTGCCGAGGGGGCGCGGCTGGTGCCGGGGGCCCGGGTGCACCTGGTGGAGGTGCGGGCCGAGGATGTGGTCGCGGGGCGTTGGCACGATGCGGAGGTGTTGGCGCTGCTGGAGCGCTCCGATGCGATCGTGCTGGGGTGTCCGACGCTGATGGGCAGTGTGTCGGCGGTGTTCAAGGCGTTCATGGAGGCGGCGTTCACGCCGTTCGTCACGCAGGCGTGGAAGGACAAGCTGGCCGGCGGGTTCACCATGTCCGCCTCGCAGAGTGGCGACAAGCTGGCGGTGCTGGAGCAACTGGCGGTCTTCGCTGCGCAGTTGGGGATGCAGTGGATCGGCGTGGGGGACATGCCGGGCAACAACTGGAGCGGTGGCTCGCGCGACGACGTGAACCGGCTGGGCTCGTGGCTGGGCCTGATGAGCCAGAGCCACGCCGACCAGGGCCCGGAGCAGGCCGGGTCGCGCGGTGACCTGATCACCGCGCGGCGGTACGGCGAGCGGATCGCCCGGCTGACGCAGCGCTGGGTCAACGCCGTGCCGTACGAGACCGATCGGATGACGGAGCACGAGGCCCGGGCCCTGTCGGCCTCCCTGCGGTCGGCCGGAACGGAGGCGGCCGGAACGGAGGCGGCCGGGGCCTGACCAGGCCCGACCAGGCTTGACCAGGCAGAAGGAGCTGCGGCGGCCGGGCGTCGACGAGGCCGTTCGTATCCACCCTCTATGATCCAGCCCTGGGGGGACAGGTCGCTGGGCTGGTACGACACCGCTGTGTCCGCTCTCCCTTCGGCGGCGCGGGACCGCGTCGCCGATCCGACGAGCGGGAGACGAACTCTCGGTGATACCCACTCAACGCCTGGGCCGCGGGCTGCTGGCCGGCGCCTCGGCGCTCGCGCTGGCGCTGCTGCCGGCGGGCCTCGCGCCCGTGACGGCCGCCGCCGCGCCGTCCGACGTTTCAGCCGGGGACGGGTCCGGGCCGACGCCGGTGGACCTCGATGCCACGCGCGCCTTCTCGGACACCTTCCGGCTGGACCCGGCCCTGGACACCGACCCGCTGTACGGGCTGAACGTCGGGCTCGACGCCCGGCAGTCGCCGCCCGCCGGTCAGCACGGGATCTCCTACACCCGGGTCTCCGGCCGCTGGGACACCTCGGTGGCGCCCGACCAGTGGTTCGTCCAGACCAGCCACCCGGATCACCCCAACAAGCTGCTGTTCGCCAAGGGCGTCTCCGCGGTGATGCTCGGCGCGCCGGCCGTCGCGGACGACAGCGGCCACTACACCGTCTCGACGGTCATCGACCCGGTCGTCGGGGACACCGGCGGCAGTGACTGGGGCTCGATCGTGCTGAGCCGCAGCCACCGCAGCAACGGTTACGTCACCGGCGGCGACGTCGACCTCGGCCTGACCGTCACCTCGGGCGGCAAGCTCGCCCTGTTCCACGGCGGCAGCGGCGAGACTCCCTTCTGGACCGGCACGGTGGCGCCCACGGCGCAGTACGCCGTCTCGCTGACCGTCTCCACCGGCGCCGACCGCGCCGTCACCCTGACGGTCAACGGCACCCCGTTCACCGTCTCCGCGCCGGCCGGGGTGACCCGCTGGCCGGGCAGCGAGTTCCTCTACCTCGGCGCCTACCTCTCCAGCGGGGACCGCGTCACCACCTTCGGCGACGGCGCCGGTCACGGCCTGAACGTCAGCCGGATCGACACCACGGCCACCCGCAGCGCCAAGCCGTTCGTCGACACCTTCGACGGCGCGCCCAACGCCACTGCCGACTTCGGCCTCAACCGGGACCTCAGCGCCCGCCAGCCGAGCCTGGTCTCGGCGAACTACAGCGCCGTCTCGGGTGTCAAGGGCCTGGCCGTCGACCCGCCGGCGGGCTCGGTGCAGGTCAACAGCCCGGCCCACCCGAACGTGCTCTCGTTCCCGAAGGGCACCTCGGCCGTCCGGCTGAACAGGCCGGCCACCTCGGACGTCCCGACCGGCGCCTACACGGTGCACGCCGTCCTGACACCGGTCGTCGGCAGCACCCCGGGCGCCGGCAGCGCCGCCGGCCAGGACTGGGCCTCGCTCGCCGTCAGCAACGCCTCGGGCGGCACGGGTGCCGTGGACGCCGAGGACGTCGCGATCGGCCTGCGCGTCCAGGCCGACGGCGGGCTGACACTCTTCCAGGGCGGCACCCCGACCGCACTGGCCGCCGTCCCGCCGAATGCCGTCCCGACCGCCGCCCGGCCGGCCGGCTCCTACGAGGTGTCGCTCACCCTGGCCACCGGCGACCGGCAGCAGGCGACCGTGAAGGTCAACGGCGCGACGGTCTTCTCCGGCCGCACCGCCGCCCAGCTGCCCCGCGACGGCTACGTCTCGCTCGGCGCCCACCACTCGGCGGCCGGCCAGGTCACCACGGTGGACGGCCTGCGGGTCACCATGCTGGGCGGGCTCGGCTACTACGGGTTCTTCGACATCCGGGATCCGAACTCGCCGAACTACGGCGCCAACCACGCGCCGGAGGTGGCGCAGTGGACCAACTTCAACAACTACCTGCGCGACCAGGACCGCCGTCTGGAGTTCCTGGACCAGTGCCTGCCGGGCTCCTGCGTGATCGACCTCAACCAGGAGACGGTGGTCCCGCGCTCGCCCAATGACTGGCAGGTCAACCCGAACCCGAACGCCGCGCAGAACCTGCTCGACCTGGTGCAGCGCATCGGTTCGAACATCGACAAGATCGGCGCCGTCGACATGACGGACGAGGCCTACTCGCACGGTCTGAGCGCCGACGAGGTCATGACGCAGGCCCAGCAGATCAGGGCCGCGTTCCCGGACAAGCTGCTGATCATGAGCCTCGACCGCTGGAACGCCGAGCAGACCGCGCCGATCCCGTCCACCGTCGACATCGTCGGCTTCGACTACTACTGCAAGGGCCGGCACGAGGTGCAGTGGCGGCTGGACCACCTGAAGACCTTCCTCTCCTCGCCGGACCAGCACCTGATGCTCTTCCCGGAGTCCACCAACCAGACCGGCATCGCCGACAACTGCTTCCCCGACCGGACCGACGCCGACGTCGCGGCGTTCAACGCCGAGTACCGCGGGATCGCCGCGCAGGACCCGCGCGTCGTCTACCTGCAGAACTTCCGCTGGCTGGGCCCGGACCAGCCGGCCAAGGTGCCGCTGACCGTCGCGGCGCAGAAGCGGATCGGCGCGGCCGTGGTCAACGCCACGCCCACGCCGGTGCCCGCCTCGGTGGGCGTCTACCGGCCGTCCGACGGCAGCTTCGGCGAGGCCGCCCACAACGGCTGGTACACCGGCCAGAGCGTGTTCGGCGGCGGCGGCAACGCCGTCCCGCTGACCGGCCACTGGAACGGGCCGGGCACCGACACCGTCGGCGTCTACCACCCCGAAACGGCGACCTTCCAGCTGTCGAACGACAACGCCACCGTGGCCGCCACCTTCCCCTTCGGGATCCCCGGTGACGTCCCGCTGGTCGGCGACTGGAGCGGGCAGGGACGGACCACGGTCGGCGTCTACCGGCCCGGCGAGCAGGTCTTCTACCTGTCCGACGACAACGTCACCGTCAAGTACCGGATCAAGCTGGGCAACGCGGGCTGGAAGCCGCTGGTCGGCGACTGGGACGGCAACGGCACCACCACCGTCGCCGTCTACGACCCGCAGACCCAGACCTTCTACCTGAACGACTCCAACCAGACGGAGCACCCGCGGCCTGGCGTCAGGTTCGGCAACCCCGGCGACGTTCCCGTCAAGGGCGACTGGGACGGCACCGGCAAGGAGACCATCGGCGTCTACCGGCCCGGTGACCAGACCTTCTACGGGGCCGCCGAGAACTCCGACCTGGTGATCTACAGCAAGCAGTTCGGCAACCCGGGCGACGTCCCGCTGGTGGGCACCTGGGGCTGACGGGCCTCCTGTTCGGATGACTGCGGCAGGGCGCCCCGGAAGGATCGCCCCGCCGCAGTCACCCGATCGCCAGCCGCCGTACGGCGGCGTCCAGACGGGCCAGGGTGCGGTCACGGCCCAGGACCGCCAGGGACTCGAACAGCGGCAGGCCCACCGTCCGGCCGGTCACCGCCACCCGCACCGGCGCCTGGGCCTTGCCCAGCTTCAGCCCGTGCTCGGCGGCCACCGCCTCCAGCGCCGCCCGCAGCTCCCCGGCCTCCCAGGGCCGCGTCGCGGCGAGCCGTTCCCGGGCCGTGCGCAGCAGGGCGGCCGAGCGGTCCCCGTCCTTCATCGCCTTCGCCCAGGAGGCCTCGTCGCGCACCGGCTCGGGCAGGAAGAGGAAGTCGACCTGCTGGACGATCTCGCCGAGCACCGCGATCCGGGACTGGGCGAGCGGGGCGAGGACGGCGAAGGCCTGCGGGTCGAAGTCCTCGGCCGCCCACGGCACTTCGGGTGCGGTGAGCCACGGGCGGCAGGCCGCGGTGAACTCCTCCTCCCCCATCGCCCGCAGGTACTCGCCGTTGAAGGAGCGCAGCTTCGCCACGTCGAAGTACGCCGAGGCGGCGTTGACGTCCGCCACCCGGAAGGACTGCTCCAGCTCGGCGTAGGGGCGCAGCTCCACGTCGTCCTTCGGCCCCCAGCCCAGCAGCATCAGGTAGTTGACCATCGCCTCGGGCAGGTAGCCGTCCGCCAGGTAGTCCTCCAGCGCGACCTTGTCCCGGCGCTTGGACAGCTTCTGCCGCTTCTCGTTCACGATCACCGGCAGGTGCGCCCAGACCGGCGGCACCGCCCCGAGCGCCTCCCACAGCAGCTGCTGCTTGGGCGTGTTCGACAGGTGCTCCTCGCCGCGGACGACCTGGGTGATGCCCTGCTCCAGGTCGTCGACGACGTTGGCGAGCAGGAACACCGGGCTGCCGTCGCCCCGGGCGATCACGAAGTCCTCGATGGCGGAGTTGGGGAAGGCGGGCTCCCCGCGGATCAGGTCCACCACGACGGTGGCGCCCTCGTCCGGGGTGCGGAAGCGCAGGGCGCGCCCCCCGGCGGGGCCCAGGCCCCGCTCCCGGCAGAAGCCGTCGTACCCGAGCTGCGCCGAGCCGGTGCGCTCGGCCAGCTCCTCGCGGGTGCAGTCGCAGTGGTAGGCGCGGCCGGCGGCGTGCAGCTTCTCGGCGGCGGCACGGTGCCGTTCGGCGTTCGCGGACTGGAAGTAGGGCCCTCGAAGGCCGGGTCGCCCGCGTGGATGCCGATCGCGGCGAGGGCGCTGATGATGCCCGCGGTCCATTCGGGCCGGTTGCGGGCGGCGTCGGTGTCCTCGATCCGCAGCACGAAGGTGCCGCCCTGCTGTCGCGCCGTCGCCCAGTTGTACAGGGCCGAACGGGCGCCGCCGACGTGGAACATGCCGGTGGGGCTCGGGGCGAATCGGACACGGACGGGACGGGAGGCCTCGGTCATGCACGGAGCGTAGCGGTGACCGGGCCGTCACCGGGAACGGTTTCGTCCCGGGTCGCCCCTCGCGTACAGCCGGCTGCTGCGGCCGGCTCGTGCAGCTGCTACAGCATGACGAGCAGCTTGGTGTCCGGCACCAGCTTGCGGTTGACGGAGGTCGACTGGACGAACACGGTGTACGACGGGTTGTCGCCCGGCTTCACCGTGACCTCCGAGTCCGGCAGGCCGAGGAGCCGGCGGGCCGCCGGGCCGGAGAAGACGCGGCCCGTCATCCGGCCGGTGTCCGGGTCCTTCTCCGCCACGGCGAGCTGCTTGCTGCCCTGGATCTTCTCGCGCTTGGACAGCTCGTAGAAGGCGCAGCCGGTGGTGTACGGGTGCCCGGTGCTGGTGACGAAGTCGCGGATCGGCGTCTGCCGGTCGACCGGTATCAGGATGTACTTGCCGGAGTCCAGGGCGTCGAGGTTGGCCGCGACGTCGGCGGTGCTCAGGTCCTGGCCCATGGCGAAGAGGTTCCTGGTGCCGCGCACGCCCTGCTCGCGGCCGCGCAGGAAGCTGGTGGCGGCCGACTTGACCGTGCCGATGGCCTCCTCGACGCCCTCGCTGGAGTCCGCGTCCCAGATCGCGATGTTGCCCGCGGGGAAGCCGTACTCCTGGGCGGTGCGCTTGGCCAGGGAGTTGGGGACGAGGATCGCCGAGGTCCAGTGGTCGGGGAGGTCGTCCATGGCGCCGTGGATGCGGTCCTTCCACGTGCGCAGGACCTTCGCGCCCTGGCTGCCGGTCATGCGGGTGTGCATCTGGCCGTTCTGCGAGTAGCCGGAGGCGTTCTCCTCGCCGTCGGTGACGACGACCTGGAGGAAGGAGTGCTCCCCGTACCCCTCCCAGATGTTCTTCAGGTCGTCGACGGACTTGATCGCTGCCTCGATCAGCGCCGTCGCGCCGTTGTCGACCCCGTAGAGGCCCCGAAGGGACGGCAGGTGCTTGACGTCCATGTCCCAGACCAGGTTCTGCACCTCGTGGTCGAAGGCGTAGAGGCTGATCCGGGTCTCGTGCCCGAGCCGGTCCGACTCCTCCTGCAGGCCCTTCACGAACTCGTCCACGACGCGGATGAGTTGGGCCTCGTGCCGGCGCATCGAGCCGGACTTGTCGACCACCAGCGAGACGTGGTTGACCTTGTGCTTGATCCTGTTCGCGGACATGCTTCTACCCCTCGTGTCGACGCTCTCGTGACGCCTTTTCGGCGCCTTTCCGGCGCTCCCTCCGACGTGCTTCCCACTCTATGAGGAGGCACTGACAAGGCCGGATTCCCCGTCGGATCGCTGACGGAGGATCAGTAGGGTGAGCCCGGACCGGTACCGGAGTGCAGAGGCGGGAGTCGGGGAGAGCGATGGCTGGATCGAAGGAACAGCGCGGCTGGATAGGCCGGTTGCTCGGCGGCGGCCGCCGTCCGCGCGCCGGGCGTGACACGCCGCCCGCTCAGGCCGTATCGGGGCAGGGCGTACCGGGGCAGGGCGTACCGGGGCAGGCCGCACCGGACCGGACCGCCGCTCCCGGCTCGGCCGCCGGATCGGCCGCCGGCTTGGCCCCCGTTTCGGCCCCCGGATCGGCTGCCGGTGAGGACCCACAGGCGTGGACCAGGCCCGCGGAGTTGGTGGACCTGTCCTCGCTGCCCCCGCACCTGGCCGAGGCCCTGGTCGGCGTCGCGGCGACGATCGACCAGGCCGACCAGGCACGCGCGGACGGCGACCGGGAGGAGGCCGAACGCCTGCTGCGCGGCGCGGTCGAGTCGGTGGTCGACCCCTACCGGCAGCTGGCCGAGGAACGGCTCGGGACGCTGCTGTCCGAGAACGGCGAGGTCGAGGAGGCCGTCGCCCTGTGGCTGCGCGCGGCCGAGGGGCCCGACCCCGGCCTGCGCCAGGCCGTCAAGGTCTACCTGGGGTCCATCCCCTTCTCCGATGCCCGGTTCCTGGTGAACGCCGAACCGGCGACCGTACAGGCCCTGATTCCCCAGGCCTGGGGCTTCGGGCGGCTGGGCGCCGCGGTGTACCAGGCCTCCGCCCACCGGCACCGGGACGCCTGCCCCGCGGTGCGCCGCCAGCTGCTGGCGCTGGACGCCGCCCGGTACGGGGAGCCCGAGCTGGCGGCCCGGATCGACGCCGTGCCGGTGGCCGACGAGGGCTCCCCGCGCCGGCGCGTCGAGTGGGCCAGCGGCACCCAACTCGGCGGCTGCCGCTGGAGCGTGGCCGGTCACCCGCAGGGGGTGTCGGCGGTCGCCGTGGGAGCTGCGGCCCGGGCCTCGGTCGTGGTCACCGGTGGGGACGACGGCACCGTGTGCCTGTGGGACCTGGCCACCGGCGACCCGGTCGGCGAGCCGATGGCCGACCACACCGGGCCGGTCTACGCCGTGGCGACGGCCGACCTGGACGGCCGCCCGGTGGCGCTGTCGGCCGGCACCGACCAGGACGTACGGATCTGGGACCTGACGACGCACCGGCTCCTGCACCCGCCGTTGGCCGGGCACACCGACTGGGTGACCGGCGTCGCCACGGCCGCGCTGCGCGGCCGCCCGGTGGCCGTCACCTGCGGCGACGACCGCAGCGTCCGGGTCTGGGACCTGGCGACCGGCGACCCGGTCGGCCGGCCGATGAGCGAGCTGGCCGACCGCGGCAACCCCCGTCTGGGCAGGCTGACGGCGGTGGCCACGACGGAGCTCGGCCGCCGGACCGTCGCGGTCACCGGTGACTTCGCCGGGACCGTCCGGGTGTGGGACCTCGAGAAGGGCCGCCAGCTGCGGAGGCCCCTGGCCACGGGGACCGGCGCGGTGCAGTCGCTGGCCGTACTGCCGGTCGGCGGCCGCCCGACGGCCGTCGTCGGCGGGTCCGACGGCACGGCCACGCTGTGGGACCTGGAGACGGGCGCACAGGTCGGCGAGAGCCTTGCCGGCTCGACCCCGTGGGACCAGACGGTGGCGGCGGCCCAGACCGGGGCCGGCCCGGTGGTGGTCACCAGCGACCACACCGGCATCGTGCGGCTCTGGGATCCGGCCACCGGACGCCAGACCGCCCAGGCCTTCGCCGGCCCCCTCGGCGAGACGCGGGCGCTGGCCCTGACCGTGACGGACGGGCGGCCGGTGGTCCTCGTCGGCACCGACGACGGCAGGGTCCACCGCTGGGATCCGGCCACCGACGGCCGCCCCGTCGGCCACCCGCTGCCCGGTCACGGCGCCCCGGTGACGGCGGTGACGGCGGTGACGGCCGTGACGACGGGCGAGGGCACCACGGTGGTGGTCAGCGCCAGTTGGGACGAAACGGTACGCCTCTGGGACCTCGCCACCGGCGCCGAAACGGGCCTGCCGCTCACAGGGGACGGCGACGACGACGGCACCGAGGGCGGGTACGACGAGGACACGTACGACGCCGAGGACGACGACGCGTACGACGACGAGAACAGCGACGAGGACGACACCGATCACGGGTACGGCGGCGGCGACGCGGTGCGCGCGCTGGCGACGGCGGTGATCGACGGGCGTCCCGTGGTGCTCACCGCCTGGCACGACACCGAGCTCCGGCTCTGGGATCCGGCCAGCGGAACCCTCCCGGGCAACCCCCTCCCCCACGACGCCGAGGTGGACGCCGTGGCGACGGCGACGCTCGACGGCCGCCCGGTCGCCGTCACCGGCAGCACGGAGGGTGACGTCCGGGTCTGGGACCTCACCACCGGCGAGGACCTGCACGGCCCCCTGACCGGACACGAATCCGAGGTGATCGCGGTGGCCACCACGACCATCGACGGCCGCCCGGTCGCGGTCACGGCGGACGAAGAAACGGTACGGCTGTGGGACCTGGCCTCCGGCGCGCCGATCGGCACCCCGCTCGGGGTTCCGCTCGGCACCCCGCTCGCCCTGCCGGAGGCCGAAGACACTCCCTGCATCGAGACGCTGGCAACGGCCCTGGTCGACGGCCGCCCGGTGGTGGCAGTGGGCAGCGACGACGGCCTGGTCCACCTCTGGGACCTGACCACCCGTGCCCTCACCGGCCCGCCCCTGCGCACCGCCGACGACGGCCCCACCGCGCTGACCACCACCCAGGTCGCAGGCCGACCCGCCCTCATCACCGGCACCACCGACGGCACCGTCCGCACCTGGGACCTGGCCACCCTCGACCCGATCGGCCCCGACCTGGTCCTGCCCTTTCCGGTCCACGCCCTGGCCACGGCCCCGGCGGACCGGCTGATCGTCGGATTCGGCTGGGAGGTCGGCGTCTTCCGCCTGCTCACCCCCGGAGCACCAACCGACGCGTGACCCCGTCCGCCGGCAGCACCGCTCCGCACGGCAACGGCCTCCCCCGTCCTGAGACGGGGGAGGCCGGATTCCCGTCGACCCTGGCACACGTCGCGTCGTCACCGATGGCGCCCGCCCGCTGCATGATCCGGCAGGAGTCCTTGCCTCTCTGATCCAGACATGCGGATCATGACCATCCCATCAGGGCATTCGGGCGGTTCCAATTCCCGACTCCACCATTGGCGATCTACCTGCAGGTGGTTCGGCTGCTGGTGGGTGGCCAGCAGCCGGTCGACGAACTCCAGCTTCGGCTTGCGGCCGGCTCCCTCCGCCCGGCGCCGCTCGCCGCCCCGCTGTCGACCAAGTTCCGACTCACGCCGGGCCCACCAACGTGGCGACAACTCTCCGGGCAACTCACCGAGATGTCCGCGAGAGACCCCGGACAGGGCAGGATGGGAACAGGCCGCACGAGCCCAGGTAAGCGTCACAACTCACCCAACCCATGCGGCCCTTCTCGGGTCACGGCGCGAGCGGAACCGCGACGCAGGTATCAGGCCGGAACGGACCGGATCACAACCAACGAGCCGTCATAGAAAGGCTGTTGCCGCAGGGCGCCGAACCGGGCGTCCCAAGCTCCGCTGTCCAGGTCGCCCCGCAAATCCGCGGCGAATCGTTCGCGCGACTGCTCGTCGACGAAGCTCCACGCCGAGCACGCCTGCCGGGCACCGGGGTCGAGCAGCATCTCGGGGCGCGCGTAGTACGCCTCGTTGAAGCCGTCGGTGCAGTCGACGGGTATCGGCACCCGGGTCACCGTCGTGTGTCCGCCGAGAGTCTCGGTCAGATCCGCGATCACCGGATAACGGCGCGCCTCCGTGTCCAACACCTCCGGCGCGTACTCGTACAGCCAGAAGTCCCGAACGAGATCAGGGTCGCAGGTCAGCACGACGACGGGGCCGCGCGCCACCCGGCGCATCTCGCGCAGCCCTGCCTTGAAGTCGCTCCACTGGTGCACGCTGAAGGTGGTCATCGCCGCGTCGAACACGTCGTCGCCGAACGGCAGGTTCTCGGCCACAGCATCGACGGCGGCCGACAGGTGTGCGGGGCGCTGGGCACGCATCGACGCCGACGGCTCAACCGCCGTCACCTCCAGCGTCGCCGACTCGTATGACCCCGCCCCGGCCCCGACATTGACCACCGTGCGCGCCCCACCCAGGGCGGCGGTGATCGCCTGCTCGATCCTTGCGTCCGGCTGTCGGTAGGTGGCGTACCCGCCGCCTATCGTGCCGTAGTCCGCATCCCCTGCGCTGCCGTCCGCCCCGCGTTCGCTCATGATCCAAACCTAGCCACGCCGTCAACACTTCCATCCCGGCCACCGCGTCCCGGGCCGCCGACCGGAAACCCTCACTGAGCCTGTACCAGCAGATCATCGGTGACCGTCCGTGGCGTTCCGGTGGAGCAGACTCACCATGCTCCAGCACCAGCGCGAGCGATTACGGCGGGAGCTGTATGCCTTATCGCCGCCCAAGCGGTCGGGACGGGTACCTGGATGCCCACCGCCGAGGCGCTTTACCCGGATGCGTTCGAGGACTGGGATCAACTGCGGGCTATCGCTCCACTCATAGGCCGTTTTCCAGCTCCCGAACCGGTTCGGCAGATCCCGCCAAGGGACTCCTGTGCGGATCCGGAACAAGATCCCGTTGATCACTGTTCGGTGGTCACTCCAACGCCCGCCCCGGCCTCCGGACTTCGGCAGATGGGGCACAAGAGGATCAAAACGGAACCGACAGCCCGGCCTCGCGCAGTTGGGAGAGGGCTGTGGACATGCACTGCTGCACAGTCCTCCCATCGGCACGCAGGCCATGCTCCAAGGGACCGCCGCTGGCTGCGAACGTCCACGCCGGCGCGTTATCAGCCACCCTCTCGGCGTCAATCCTGACCATGGCATTCACGCCCTGCCCACCCAGCCATTCCAGGATGAGGAGTGTCACGTCCTCGATGCCACCATCCTGGTCGAACTCTGGCCGACGGCCCTGGTTTCCTGTCATTGCCCAGACTCTACCGAGGAGTCCGAAGCAGTCGGCATCCAGCGGTCAGGCCGGGAGGATCAGCCCCTGGTTTCCGTTCTGGCGAAGAGTTCAGCGCACTCGCCGGCGAAGGAACAGAGCTGGTCCACGACCTGCCGGTACTCCTGCGGACATCCGGCGCAGCCCGAGGGGAGCGGGGCCGAGCAGGATCAGCGGCACCGGGCGTCAGGGTGCCGGCGTGGGCCAGGGGACGTCGGTGGCCACCGCGGCCGTGTAGTCGACGCCCGGGACGGAGAACCCGTACAGGCGCCGGACCTCGGCGCGGAACCAGTCGAGGTCGGCGAGGCCCGCGATGGTCTCCGTGGTGGCGGCCGCCCAGCGTTCGGCGACGGCCGCCTGGACCTCGTCGGTGAGTTCCCAGCGGTCGAGGCGGATGCGGCCCTCGTCGTCCAGGGCGAGCGGGGCGGCGCCGGTGAGCTGGTCCCACAGGGCGGCGAGCTGACGCACCGGCGGGACCATCTCCTCCCCGAGCACGCCGCGCAGCAGGCCGGTGTAGAGGGCGATGCCGGGGACGGCGGTGGAGGACTGGGTGACGGCGGCGCCGTTGACGGAGGTCACGGCCCGTCCACCCACCGTCGTGCGGAGCCGCGCGTCCAGGGTGCGGGCGGTGGCCTCCAGGTGGGCCTTGGCCGCGCCGATGGTGCCCTGCCGGTAGATCGCCGCGGTCAGCGGCGAGCCGATGTACGACAGCGCGGCGGTGGTGAAGCCGTCGGCGAGCAGGCCCCGGCCGGCCAGGTGGTCGATCCAGCGCTCCCAGTCCGCGCCGCCCATCACGGCGACGGTCTGCTCGACGTCGTCGCCCTCGGCCGGTTCGGTCTCGACCTCGCGGACCTCGGGGACGCCCTGGTCGTCGAAGACGAGGGTCCTGGTGCGGGCGGCGCGGCCGATCGGCTTGAGGACGGAGGCGTAGCCGGCGCCAGTGTCGGGGTCGGTGCGCCGGGGTGCGGCCACCGAGTAGAGCAGGTAGTCCAGCCTGCCGCCGAAGCGCTGCTCCACGAGGTCGGCGACCTGCTCCTTCATCGCGTCGGAGAACGCGTCGCCGTTGAGGAAGACCAGCTCTCGCCCGGCGCTGCGGGCGAGCTCGGCGGTGGCGGCGGTGCGATACCAGCCGGCCGTGGCGGTCCGCCGTTCGGTGGGGGCCTTCTCGAAGGAGACGGCGATGCCGCGGATGCCGGCCCGCTTGAGCCCCGCGACGGTGGCCGCCAGGCCGTACCCGGCCGAGGAACCGATGACCAGCGCCACCGGCCCCGCTCCCTCCGGCGCCTCGGACGGGTCGGGGTAGGCCTGCCACATGTCGGTCACCACCCGCTCGCAGCCGGCCGGGTGGGAGTCGAGGAAGAGGAAGCCCCGGTTGCGGGGGACGGGAACGCGCTCGCTCACGATGGCAGTCAGTCCTTGGGTCGACGGTCCGGAAGCGCAGCGCCCAGCCGGACCGGGCCGCCGCGTCCCCGTCAGTCTGCGACAGGCCGGAGGGCGGGCGGTGTCCCCACCAGCAACAATGATCATGACCCGGTCTTGGAGTGTTCCACCACTTTCCCGGCCACGAGCCCGCCATCCGTCGGCACATCCCTCGGCGCACAACGGCCCTGCGGCGCGCCCGCGGTGCTCCCGCACGCCGTCTACCGCGCGGCAGAACGGGACGCGAGGATGGGCAGCCGATCACATCGCCTACGGGAAGGAGCAGCATGCAGCCGTCCAGGGGTGAGCACGAGAAGCCCGCACCCGATCCGGGGCAGGGAGACCCGCCGCCGGGCAACGCGGACGGGCAGGTCCCGGCCCCGCCGCCAGGCGACGGGAAGCACAAGAAGAAGTGACCGGCCGTCACAACACCGCCGCTCTGGACGCGCACCGAGCGGGCCAGGACGCGGCGATGGCGCAGGACGGGGCGTGGCCGGCCGACTCGCCTTGGGTGCGCGAGGCCATGGCCGTGCTGCCGCGCGACCGGTTCGCGCCGGACCGGCTGTGGCGCTGGGACGGCCGCGCCTACGAACCGCTCGACCGGGCGACCGATCCGCGCGGCTGGGCCGAGGAGCTGTACGGCGGCATCCACGCCCCGGCCGTCACCCGGCTCGACACCGGCGGCCTGCCGTCCTCCTCGCTGTCCGCGCCCGCCGTGGTCGCCGACATGCTGGACAGCCTCCTGCTGGAGCCCGGCCACCGGGTCTGGGACATCGGCGCCGGGCAGGGCTGGACCACCGCGCTCGCCGTCCACCGGGCCGGGCCCCGCCGGGTGGTCGCCACCGAACTCGACGCCGGGCTGGCCGAGTTCGCCCGCCGGCGACTGGCGGCCGCGGGCGCCGACGCCGAGGTGCTGACCGGCGACGCCACCCGGGACGGACCGCCCGGCGGCCGGCCGGTGGACCGGATCCACGCCGGCTACGCGGTGGAGGCCGTCCCCTGGGGCTGGGTGGAAGCCGTACGACCGGGCGGGCGGATCGTCTACCCGTGGGGCCGGCTGGGGCACGTCGCCCTCACCCGCGCCGAGGACGGCCGCAGCGCCGCCGGGTGGGTGCAGGGCCTCGCCCGGTTCATGGCCGACCGCACCGCCCCCGCGCCCGCCGGCCGCCTCGCCTACGCGGCAGTGCGCGGCGACGGCGAACCGCAGACGCGCAGCCCGGTGGACCGCGACCCGGCCCCGCTCGCGGACGACTGGCACCTGCGGTTCGCGATCCGGGTCGCCGTACCGGACGCGGTGCTGCTCACCGGCCGCGACCAGGACGGCGTCAACGCCTGGATCCACGACGGCGACCGCTCCTGGGCGGCCCTCACCGCCCGCGGCGACGGCACCGCCCTGCTCTTCCAAGGCGGCCCCCGCCCGATCGGCGACGAGGTGCTCACCGCCTGGTCCCAGTGGGACGCCCTCGGCCGCCCCAGCCGCTACGACTACGGCATCACCGTCACCCCCGACAGGCAGTGGGCCTGGCTCCACACCCCGGACGGCCCGCACTGGCCGATCGGAGTGTGCAGCCAGGCATGACGGGCAGCCAGGAGACGGTGCTGGTGGTGGTGCGCGCGGCCCGAGCGGCGCGGGGAAGTCGAGCGTCGCCGCGCGCCTGCGCACCGCGTACGGGCGTGGCCTGGCCGTCGTCGCCCAGGACCTGCTGCGCCGCACCGTGCTGCGCGAGCGGGACGTCCCCGGGGGCGCCAACATCGGCCTGATCGACGTGGTCGCGCGACATGCCCTCGACCACGGCTTCCACGTCGTCGTGGAGGGCGTCCTCGCCGCCGAGCGCTACCGGGAGATGCTGGCCCGGCTCGCCGCCGACCACCGGGGGCGCAGCCACCTCTACTACCTGGACGTCGACTTCGCGGAGACCGTCCGCCGACACGCCACCCGCCCGCAGGCCGCCGAGTTCTCCCCAGCGGCCATGGCCGACTGGTACCAGCCCTACGACCTCCTCCCGCACGGCCTCGAAGTCGTCATCGGCCAGCACAGCACCCTGGACAGGACGGTCGGACGGATCCTCGCCGACACCGCCCTCACCCCGCCCGGCTGGATGCCCCTCGCCTGAACCACGCCCCTGGGCCACGTTCCCGACACGGCCCCGCCCTGCCCGGTGAGCTCAGCTCCCAGAACCCCCGAGGAGCGCGGCGCGCTCCGATCGGAGCCAGGACCGCTCGGTCAGCATCTCGGTCTGCGCCGCCTACGGGGCACGGCCGCAGGCGGTCCGTCCTCGATCACCGGGTCGGCCCAGCGAGAACCTCGCCCTCGGCCCGGATGAGCCGTTCCCACCCGCTCGCCCGGATCTCGCCCAGGCTCGCCGGCCTGGTCAGCAGGTCCACGGTCACGAAGCCGTCCTCCGGCGCCCCTTCCCCGGGCGGCGCCCACCGACCGGCCATGCACTCCTCGCACTCCAGCAGCACACGCCCCCCGTCGGTGTCGACGGAGAAGACGACCAGCCCGTTCGAGCAGCACCAACACTCGACGCTGCTCCGAACTGCCTCGACCACGCGGTCCTCCCTCTCCCACCGGCGCCCGATCCTACCGACAGCGCCATCGGCCCCCGGCCACGCCCTCGTACGCCGGTCGAAGGCCCCGGCCCGGCGCTCACCGCGACGTCCGATCGGCGGGCGTTCACGCCGGGTCGGCCTGGTCGGTGGTGTCCAACAGTTCCTCGGAGAGGACTGCGAGCGCACCGGGTTCGAGGCGGAGCAGCGTCGGCAGGCACAGCTGCCAGTGTCCGATGACCAGGGCGTGGGCAAGGACGCGGCGGCCGTCGGCGGGTGGGAGGTCGGGGGCCATGGCGGCGAGTGCGCGGGCCTGCTCGGACGGGTCCGCGATCGACCGCGCAAGCTGCTCGGCGCGCCTCGGTTCGCCGGCCTTGGCGAGGTGATGGGCGACGGCTGCCAGCGCCTCGGCTTGGGGGCGGGGTTCGAGGATGAGTCGGGCCAGCTGCTCGGCCTGCTCCTGGTCGCCCAGGTCGAGGCAGGTCCGGACGGTCTCGGCGAGGGCCCTGGCTCTCGTCCGTGGTTGGTCGATGGTGTGGATGATCGACGCGGCTCGGTCGGGTGCGCCGGCTGCGGCGATCACCGACGCGACGTCGGCCAGGGTGGTCGCCCGCAGCGGCTCGGTGGTGATGGACCGGGCGAGTTCCTCGGCCCGCGGCAGGTCTCCCACCTGCGCGCAGGTACGGGCGATCTCGCTGATGGCCTGCTCCCGGTAGGGGGTGTTGGCGATCGAGTCGGCTGCCAGCTCGGCCTGTCCGAGGAGCCTCTTGCTCCGTGCGGAATCGCCGTTGCCGGCTACGGTCAGGGCGAGTGCGGCGAAGCCTCCGATACGCAGTTGTGGATGGGTGATCGCGCCGATGCTGCGTTCGGCCTGCTCGGGTTCGGCCGCCGCCTCCGCCCTGCGCGCCACGGCGATCAGGGCCTTGGCCTGCTGGTAGGGGTGGCTGATCTCCCGGGCGACCTGTTCGGCCCGGACCAGCTCGGCCCGGACCAGCTCGGCCCGGATCGGTTCGGCGCCGTCGTCCACCGGGTGGGCAGGCGTGGCCTCCTGCGCAGGCAGGGATGTGCTGCCGTCCGGGGCGGCGGCCGAAGTCGCTTGCCCCGTGCTCCGGTTGTCGACCGGAACCGTCGGTGGGCGTCCGCTGCCTCCGCCGTGCCGGCTGACGTGACGTGCCGGAGTCGAGCGACGGCGTGCGTACGATCGCTCTGGTCGACGCCTTCCATGCGGAGCTCCCGCACGGTGAGCGCGCTGAGGAGGCGCCAGGTCAGCTCGGTCCCGTCCGCTGACGCGGTGTCAATGCCGACATGGTGTGCAGCGGCGGCGACGACCTCGTCGAGGTACTCAAGTCGGCGCCGATTGGCCTGGTTGGTCCGTCCCGGGAACGCCACGGCCGAACGGAAGGCCCGTTCGTCCGCGACGTCCCGGGCGATGGTCGCCAGGTCGGCGATCTCCTTCACCTGAGCGTTGGAACCGGCGACGGTCAGACCGAGTTGCCACCGCCCCGAGGCCACCCGGGGCGCCTGGTCGCGAAGGACACGGAGGTAGGACCCGATCAGCTCGACCGAGGCGGTGTCGCTGGGAACGAAGGAGGGATCGCGCCGCACGCCGATCGACACGGTGCGCTCCGTACCGTCCGGCGCGAAGCCGGTCACCACGAAGTCGTCCACCGCGCTGACATCACTCGCCTGGAAGGCGACCTCGTGCGGTGTGACGTCGTCTCCGAGCTCGGTGAGCGGATCGCCGGTCAGCAGATGACTCAACAGCAGGGCGCCGTAACGGTGTTCCAGTACGGTCCCGCCACCACCCGTGGAGTACGGGCTTGCTCGTCTCTCGTCACGCTGGGAGCTGGCCGACACCCGGTCAGCCTAGTACTCCGACTGGTACCCCGACGAACCGTCGTTCCATCCCGTCGTGCCCTCGCGCCCGAACCGGCGCTTGTAGGCCGACGGGGTGATGCCCGTGTCGCGGCGCATCAGGGTGCGCAGGTTGGCGGCAGTGCCGAGCCCGCTGTGTCGCGCTACCAGCTCGAAGCGGTGCTCACCGCGTTCGATCAACCGGCAGGCCAGGGCGAGCCGTTCGCCGGTGATCCACTTCAGCGGGGTCGTGCCCAGCTGAGCCCGGAAGCGGCGGTGCAGTGTCGCCGGGCTGACGGCCGCCCGGGCCGCGAGGTCCGGGACGGTGAGGGGCGAGTCCAGCCGTTCCTGCGCCCAGGCCAGCACCGGTGCCAGGGATTCGTCGGGCTGGTCGGGCACGGGCCGCTCCACGAACTGGCGCTGGCCGCCATCCCGGTGTGCGGCGAAGACCAGCCGCCGGCTCACGGCGTTGGCCACCTCGGCGCCGTGGTCGCGGCGGACCACGTGGAGCCCCAGGTCGAGGGCGGCCGCGCTGCCCGCGGCGGTGAGGATGTCGCCGTCGTCCACGAACAGCACGTCCGGTTCGAGGTGGACGGAGGGGAAGCGGGCCCGGAAGGCGTCCGCCCACTGCCAGTGCGCGGTGGCCCTGCGTCCGTCGAGGACTCCGGCCTCGGCCAGGGTGAAGGCCCCGCTGCAGAAGCCGACCAGGCGCGCGCCGCGGGCGTGCGCACGCCGGACGGCGTCCAGCACCGCGGGGCGGCGGGGCACGTCGACGTCGGGACGGTTGGGGACGATCAGGGTGTCCGCGTCATCGGCCGCCGCCAGGTCGGCGACTTCCGTCAGTGTGAAGAACCCGTCCCGCATCCGGGTGCGCGGTTCGGGGGAGCAGAGCCGGAAGTCGTACAGCTCGCGGCCGATCTCCGGTCTGCGCAGGCCGAAGACCTCGGTCGCGCAGCCGAGTTCGAAGGGGTTCGAGTTCGCGTCCACGATCACGACCACCCGGTGCGGGCCCGCTGCGCGAGCTCGGTGCGAGGATCCTTGCGTCATGTGCGATTCCTAGCACTCACACCGGCCGGAGGGAACACCCCAGGATGGGGCCCATGAGCAACCAGCCCATCCCCCTCAGCCAGGCCCTGGCCTCCTTCGACGCGCTGTGGAGCCCCCGCATCGTCTCCCGCGTCAACGACTACGACGTCCGCATCGCCAAGGTGCAGGGCGACCACATCTGGCACGTCCACGACGACACCGACGAGTTCTTCCTGGTGCTCGACGGGGAGTTGCGCATCTCCCTGCGCGAGCCCGGGGGCGAAGCCGGCAGCGGGCCCGGCGCCGCGCCCGTGGTCGAGCGCACGGTCGTGCTGCCGCAAGGGTCGGTCTTCACCGTCCCGCGGGGCACGGAGCACAGGCCGTCCGCCCCGTCCGGTGCCTCGATCCTCATGTTCGAGCCGACCGGCACGCCCACCGTTGGCGACCGCCACGACGACATCCCCGACCACGTGGACGCGACGACCGGGCACGCCCTCGACGCGTGAACCCGGCGGCGGGGCCGGTCGGTGACCGGCCCCGCAACGGTGCCCCGGGTCCGCACCGGTGACCGGCCCCGCAACGGTGGCGGGGTCAGCCCCAGGGCGAGGGCGGGAACCAGAGGTACCCGAGCCTGGCCAGCATCCGGACGTCCCAGTACACGAGGGTGAAGACGCCGGCGACGAGGAAGGCCGCGGCGGTCAGGATGCTGATCCGGGTGGGGTCGGCGGCGAGGCGGCGTTGGAGGCGGCCGCCGGTGCCGCGGGCGAGCAGGAGGAAGAGCAGTGCCATGACCGCGATGTTGCCGATCGACTGGAGGAGGAACGCGCCGGCGCCGTAGAGCGGGTTGTGGGTGTTGGCGGCGTGCCGGAAGAGGTCACGGAAGAGCGGGTACGGCCGGCCGATCAGGAAGCCACCGATCAGGGCGCCGACGAGGACGAGCGGTGCGTTCGGGAAGCGGCGGGACAGTGCGGCCAGCGGATCCCTGATCAGGCCGACGGCGGCCAGGCCGAGCACGACCATCACGAGCCCGATCAGGCCGAAGGTCGCCATCGACTGGATCGAGCGGGGGGTCAGGCCCTTGCCCGCGGCCGTGGAGAACTGCGGCATGTGCGTGCCGGCGAGGCCGACCAGCGCCCCGTACGCGGCGGACACCGGTGCCATGCCCGCGAAGATCCAGCCGAGCGGCCGGGCGACGTGCAGGAGGCGGCCGCGCCGTGACGGGGTCTGTCCGACCAGCGGGCCGACGGCGCCGAAGGCCGCGATGTTGCAGGCGGTGAACGAGCCGGCCAGGCCGGAGACGAAGGCGAACAGGATGCCGGAGAGCACCCCGGTGATCGGCGTGCCGTGGGCGTCGTGCCCGAGCAGGGCGTCGGCGCTGCTGAAACCGATCTCGTCGTCGACGAGTTTCGCGTTCCAGGCGTACGCCAGCAGGAGCCCGCCGGCGGTGCCGAGCAGCAGGGTGGGCCAGCGGCGCGCGGGGAAGTCCCCGGTGACGAACAGTGAGGTGCGGGAGGGGCGGTGCCGCGGGCCGTGGCGGGCCGGTGTGCCGGACCGGCCCGACCGGCCCGACCGGCCCGACGCGAAGGTGCTCACCGGGCGGTTCAGTTGCCGCCGCCGTAGCCGGAGTCGACGATCCGCTTCGCCCCCTGGGCGTAGTACTCCGGGTCGTCGGGCAGGTCGGTGGCCAGGCCGTCGACGTACCGGTTGTACATGCAGAACGCGGCCGCGATCAGGACGGTGTCGTGGATCTCGGTGTCGCCGGCGCCGGCCTCGCGGGCGGCCGCCACCGCCTCCTTCGAGACCGGCCCGACCGCCCCCTGCACCTCCGCCGCGATCCGCAGCAGGGCCCGCATCCGGTCCGTCACCGGCGCGGTCGCGGGGTCGGCCAGGACCGCCTCCACCAGCTCCTCGCCGCCCTCCAACTGCGCTGCGGCGAAGGCGCTGTGGGCACCCGTACAGAAGCGGGTGCCGTTGAGCCGCGACACGTAGGCGGCGACCAGCTCGCGCTCGCCCCGGCTCATCGGCGCGGGGTTGCGCAGCAGCGCGTCGGCGAGCATCCCCAGCGGGGCGGCGGTGTCCGGGCGCAGGGTCAGCAGGCCGCTGATGCCCGGCAGACCGTTGTCGATGCTGATGTGCGGCACGGTGAACTCCCTTGTCGGGGAAGGATGGAGAGCGATCCATCAAGGATGGACAGCGCTCCATCGTCGTGACAGCCACACCGGTGCACCAACTTCGAGATTGCTCCGGTCCGTCGGATCCGGTGGTCAGTCGGTCCGCCCGGTCGAGGTCCGGGGCAGGCGGCAACTTCCGCCCCTTCCCGCCCACTTGCCCCGCCGCCACCTTCCGCGCCCGTCCCGGGGGGCCGCCGTCTCACTCCTTGGGCAATTCATGGGCAAAGCCCGGTAAAGGCTGCGAACGCCATCTTGAGGCCGTCGACGACCCGTCAGTAACGTCATGGTCACACCAACTCGCCGGCGGGGCCGTGCGAGCGGTGCGGTCACCGGCACGGACGTGGGACGGCACGTCGGAACGTCCCGTCCCGTCCTGTCCCGTCCTGCCACTGACACCAGGCACCAGGCACCAGGCACCAGGCACCAGGCACCAACACCCCGGGGCCCCAACTCCCGTCCAGCGCAAGCTCCAAGCCGGCCCGCGGCCATCCGCCGGGGCCGGCCCGCACATGCCGCGATCCGTCAGCACGGGCCCGAGCCCGTACCGGCGCACACCCCCCAATGCCGGCACCGGCCGCGCCCTCATCCCCACGGAGGGTCGATCCTTGCGCTTCAAGTCCCCCGGCAGGCCGCGCCTGCCCAGAGCCCGCAAGCTCCTCGCCGTCCTGCCCGCCCTGGCCATGGCCGGCGCCGGGCTGCTCGTCACCGCCCCCGGCGCCACGGCGGCCGCCACCGCGCCGCACTCCGGCGCGCACTCCAACGAGCCCGCCACCGCGACGACGACCGCGACCGCCGCGACGACGACCGCCCCCACCAAGCGGCTCTGCGCCGCCCCCACCCACCCCGGTGAGATGGCCTGCCTCGCTCTGGCCCGCACCGACATCGCCCAGCAGCCCGGCCTGGCACCGAACATCAACCCCTCCGGCTACGGCCCCAGCGACCTCACCTCCGCCTACAAGCTGCCCGCCTCGGCCGGCTCCGGAGCCACCGTCGCCATCGTCGACGCCAACGACGACCCCAACGCCGAGTCCGACCTCGCCACCTACCGCTCCCAGTACAACCTGCCCGCCTGCACCACCGCCAACGGCTGCTTCAAGAAGGTCGACCAGCGCGGCGGCACCAGCTACCCGACCGCCGACAGCGGCTGGGCCGGCGAGATCTCGCTCGACGTCGACATGGTCAGCGCGGTCTGCCCCAACTGCCACATCCTCCTCGTCGAAGCCGACAGCGCGACCATGGACAACCTGGGCGCCGCCGTCAACACGGCCGTCTCGCTCGGCGCCAAGTACGTCTCCAACAGCTACGGCGGCTCCGAGGACTCCACCGACCCCAGCTCGGACAGCAGCTACTTCTACCACCCCGGCGTCGCCATCACCGTCTCCTCCGGTGACTCCGGCTACGGCGTCGAGTACCCGGCCGCCTCGCAGTACGTCACCGCGGTCGGCGGCACCAGCCTCAACCGCGCCTCCAACACCCGCGGTTGGAGCGAGAGCGTGTGGGGAAGCAGCTCCGGCGGCAACGGCGCCGGCTCCGGCTGCTCCGCGTACGACGCCAAGCCGAGCTGGCAGCACGACACCGGCTGCGCCAAGCGCACCGTCGCCGACGTCTCCGCGGTCGCCGACCCGGCCACCGGCGTCGCCGTCTACCAGACGTACGGCGGCAGCGGCTGGAACGTCTACGGCGGCACCAGTGCCTCGTCCCCGATCATCGCCGCCGTCTACGCGCTGGCCGGCACTCCGGCCTCCGGCACCACCCCGGCCTCCTACCCGTACGCGCACACCGGCTCGCTGTTCGACGTGACCAGCGGCGCCAACGGCAGCTGCTCCCCGTCCTACCTCTGCACCGCCGGCAGCGGCTACGACGGCCCGACCGGGCTCGGCACCCCCAACGGCACCGCCGCCTTCACCAACGGCAGCACCGGCGGCAACACCGTCACCGTCACCAACCCGGGCAACCAGACCACCGCCCAGGGCGGCTCGGTCAGCCTGCAGATCCACGCCACCGACTCCGCCTCCGGCCAGACCCTCAGCTACAGCGCGAGCGGCCTGCCCACCGGGCTGTCCGTCAACTCCGGCACCGGCCTGATCACCGGCACCGCGAGCACGGCCGGCAGCTACACCGCGACGGTGACCGCCACCGACGCCACCGGCGCCAGCGGCTCCACCACCTTCGGCTGGACCGTCACCGGCACCGGCGGCGGCTGCACCGGCACCCAGCTGCTCGGCAACCCCGGCTTCGAGACCGGCAGCGCCTCCCCCTGGACGGCGACCAGCGGCGTCATCGACAACAGCAGCAGCGAGCCCGCGCACGGCGGCAGCTGGAAGGCCTGGCTCGACGGCTACGGCTCCAGCCACACCGACACGCTCGCCCAGACCGTCACCATCCCGTCCGGCTGCCGGGCCACCCTCAGCTTCTACCTGCACATCGACACGGGTGAGTCCGGCTCCACCGCTTACGACAAGCTGACCGTCCAGGCCGGCTCCACCACCCTGGCCACCTTCAGCAACGTCAACGCGGCCGCGGGCTACACCCTGCGCAGCTACGACCTCTCCGCCTTCGCCGGCCAGAGCGTCACCGTCAAGTTCACCGGCACCGAGGACTCCTCCCTCCAGACCAGCTTCGTCATCGACGACACCTCCCTCACCACTTCCTGACCGGTCCCCCGACGCCCGCAGGGGCCACAGGGATCACCGGGCCACAGGAACCATCGGGCCACAGGAACCGCGGGGGCCGCAGCGCGCGCAGGCGCTGCGGCCCCTGCGGCATTGCGCGTCATGCACCTCAGCGGCGCCCGCCCGGGGCGGCAAACCGACCGCATGCGACCATATCCGCCATGTTCAGCACATCTCCGCCGGATCGGGACACCTCCCCGCCCGACCCGCGACGCCGCCTCCTGCTCGAACTCGGTGCGGGCCTGTTGAGCGGCGGCCTGCCCGTCCACGACGTGGAGGAGGAGCTGCGCGGGCTCGGACGGGCCCTGGGGGCGCCCGACGTACGGGTCGCCGCCCTGACCACCGGGCTCTTCGTCGCGCTGGACGCGGACGACGCGGCCGCGTTCGAGCCCGTCGGCGCCGCGCTGCGGTTCGAGCAGACGGCCGACGTCCTCGACCTGGTGCACCGGCTGCGCGCGGGCGGACTCGACGGGCACCAGGCGCTGCGCGACCTGGACGCGATCCGCCGGGCGCCGGCCCGCTGGCCCGCCTGGGTCGCCGACCTGGGGATCCTGCCGGTCGGGGTCGGGCTCTGCCTCTACCTGCAGCCGGTGGCGGTGAACGTCCTCGTCACCGCGATCGGCTCGCTGATCGTGGTGGGCCTCACCATGACGGCCCGCCGACTGCGGCTGGTGCGACCGCTGCTGCCGGTCACCGCCGGCTTCCTGGTCTCCGTCCTCGTCCTGGCCGCCGCCCGCGCCTCGCTGCTGGACGGGCCGCTGCGCACGATCGTCGCCACCCTGGCGATCCTGCTGCCGGGCGGCCTCCTGGTGACCGGCCTGTCGGAGATCGCCGCGGGCGCGGCCAGCGCCGGGACGGCCCGGCTGGTGTCCGGCTCCGTCCAGCTGGCGCTCTTCCTCACCGGCGTGGTCGCCGCCGCCACCGCCACCGGCGTCCCCGCCTCCGCCCTGGCCAACACCCAGGTGGCGACGCCCAGTTGGTGGATGATCTGCCTGGGCCTGGCGCTCGCCGTGGCCGGCGTCGTGATCAACGTCAACACCCCGCCGACCGCCATCCCGTGGATCGTGGCGGTGATTGCGGTGACGGCCTGTGTGCAGGTCACGGTGACCACCGCCAACGGCGCGGCGGTCGGCGGCCTGGCCGGCGCGGTCACCGCCGCGGCCGCCGCCACCGTCGCGCACTGGCTGCGGCGCGGCTCCTCCTGGCAGGTGCTCTACCTCCCGGCCTTCTGGATCGTCGTCCCCGGCTCCTTCGGCCTGCTCAACACCGCGCAGATCGAGGTCGGCAACGGGGCGCACGCCGTCCTGACCGCCGTGTCGGCCGTGTTCGGCGTCTCCGTCGGCACCCTGATCGGCTCGGTGATCAGCCGCATCCCCCGGCCCACGGCCGCCCTACTGCACCTGCGGGCCTGACGGTACGGGCAGGACGACCCTGGCGAGCGGGCGGGCCGGCCGTCGGGCTGGGGGCTGGCGGGCGGCTTCGGGGGGCGCGCGACCCAGGGCGTGGCGTGCGCGGTCGCGCAACGGATCATGCACGGATTCCCGCGATTCCCCCACATGGCGGCACTCCGTGGGCGGATCATGTCCGTGTGCCGATCACCCCGAACCCGCCCCAGCATCAGTCCCAGTCCCAGCCCCCGACCGCCCGGCCCGCGAACGCCGCGACCGCGAGCACCGGGGCCGCGAGCTGGGAGGATCGGCTGGAGAGATGGGTCGAGGTGTGCGCCTCCCAACTGTCCTGGTGGGGCCACGACTTCACCGACGGTGCGTGGCCGGACACCGAGGACCTGGCCGTCCTGCTCACCCGCACTGTGCACGAGAGCGCCGAGTCCTCGGCACTGCGCCCGGCCCACCACGCCCTGACCGGCGCGCTCGGCTCCGTCCACGCCGCCGAACGCTGGCTGCTGCCCCCGTCCTGCGCCGCCGCCCCCGCCATGGCCTGCCGGCACCTGCGCGAGGCCGCCGACCTCCTGCGCACCGCCCGCCGCCAGCTGTCGGGCCCCGGTGCCATCGGGCCGACAGCCGTCGGCATCCCGCCGTCCTCCGGCTGAGCGCTTGACGGTCCCCGCGCGGTCCGCCTTTCCTGTCCCCATGGCGGAACCGACCTCCAGCGTCCTCGACGTGCTGACGGCGTCGATGGGTGCACTCCCCGTGTTCGACATCGCGTACTTCCTGCCGTGCGGGACGGTGAAGGACAGGGTGCTCAAGCACGACCTCCTGCACGTGCTCCTGATCGACCGGGCGTGGCCGGTGACCTTCCGGTTCGAGGACGAGTACTGCGCGGCCGTCGTCCAGGCCGTTCTGATGAGGGACAGCCGCGTGTCCGCCCGCTCGGTGACGCCGAACGGGCGGCCACCCGCGGCCACCGTCACCGCTACCGCACCCGTGCCCGCTTCCGTGCCCAGCCTGGACGAGATCCGGGAGGTGACCGTTCCCAGCGTGGTGGACTTCCTGAGGTTCGTGCTGGTCCGGCTCGGCCTGCGCGTCCCGGACGACTTCCGGCTGCCGGACGGCGACTTCGTCAGCGCGCACTACCGCCTGGGCCTGCGCTTCGCGGACGAGTTCCGGACCGAGTTCGGCGAGGACTACGCCTCGGTACCGGCCGACGTGCTGAAGGACCTCCCCTTCGCCGACGTGGCCCGGAGCTTCCGCCGCGCGGCCGGAGCCGCGCGCTAGGAGCTGTCCGGCCGATCTTGATGTGGAACCTCTGGGGTCTGGCGCCGATACGATCTTTGCGGCAGAAGGGGAGGGTATGGAGGACGTCTTCGATGTGACCGGAAGACCACCATGTGGTTGGATGCACGCGCTCTTCGGCGGTGGGCCCTACGGCGAGGACGTCGGCCGGTGCGTGCCCGGGCCGCCTGCTCCCGAGACGATCACGGCTCCGCTATCGGAAGGCGGCGAGTATGTGTACCGGCTGGTGACGGTCGGCTCGTGGTCGGCACCGGATGACCCCATCGCTGTCTACAACGACACCGGGCCTGTGCCTGACCCGCCGCTGTCGGAGTTGGAGAAGTCCTGGCTCAACCGCCGCGCCGGCCAGTAGCTCCGGGTGGAGGGCGGCTACGCACGCGTCCGCTTGGTGAGCTTCGTGGAGCATGCTGAGTCGTGCGGTGCTGCATTCCCACAGGTCGGGTCGGTTTCGCCGAAAGGCGCCCCGCCGAAATCTAGCGCCGCTAGATGCCAAGGCAACGCTAGCACTGCTGCCGTTCGATTGTCTAGCGGTGCTAGGATCGAATCATGTCGGTACAGGAACGCAAGCAGCGCGAACGGGCGGAGCGCGAGCGCCTCATCGTGGCGACGGCCCGCGAACTCGCCGAGCAGGACGGCTGGGAGGCGGTCACCACCCGCCGGCTCGCCGAGCGCATCGAGTACAGCCAGCCCGTCCTCTACAGCCACTTCCGCGGCAAGCGCGAGATCATCGGCGCCGTCGCCCTGGAGGGCGCCGCCGAGCTGGCCGCGGCGGTACGGGCGGCGACCTCGGCCGCCGACGGCCCGCGCGCCCGGGTCGCCGCCCTCGCCCGCGCCTACCTCGACTTCGCCGCCCGCAACCCGGCGGTCTACGACGCCATCTTCGAGCTCGACGGCGGCCTGGCCTTCGCCCACGAGGACACCCCGGAACCCCTGAAGGACGCCTTCGCCGCCCTGCTGGAAAGCCTCGGCGAGGTCGCCGGGGACGGCGTCCACCCCGGACTGTTCACCGAGACCTTCTGGGCGGCCCTGCACGGACTGGCCACGCTGACCCGCGCAGGACGGCTGCCCCCGGAGGACACCGAGCCGAGGCTGGACCTGCTCGTGGACCGGCTCGCCGTGCTCTGACGGGCCGTACACGCTATGACCCACTACCTGCCGCTGCTCGCCACAGCGGCCGACCGGCCCGGCGGGAAGAACGTGTGACCCGCTTCGACCACCACCCGGCCGACATGAGCACGCGCCGGCCGTACCGAGTCCCCCGAGTACCCCGAGTCCCCGTCCCCGAACACTCCCGGAGGTAGCACCGTGGAGAGCCTTCGCCAAGCCGTGGCGGTCATCGCCCATGACCGGGCCCGGCAGCTGGTAGCGACGATCCACTACGCCGCGAACAGCTGGAGCACGACACCGGCGTGGACGATCCCCGGCGGCAAGGTCGAGGTCGGCGAACGCCTCGACCAGGCCGCCGCCCGCGAACTCCGCGAGGAGACCGGGCTGATCACCGACCCGGAGGACCTGCGGCTCGTGCACACGATCCAGGTCCGGGCCGGCTGGGACGGCAAGGGCCCGTTCCTGCTGTCGGTGTTCCTCGCCACCACCTGGCGCGGCGAGCTGACGAACACCGAGCCGGACAAGCACCTCGCCGTCACCTGGTCCCCGGCCGACGCGCCGCCGCTGCCGATGTTCCCGACCGCGCACGCCGCCCTCACCCTCCACTTCTCGGGCGGACGCGGCTTCTCCACCCACGGCTGGGACGACGAACGCTTCGACCCGCGCACCCTGGTCGGCGCGTGAGGGCGATGGGCCGACACCGACGCCCGCCGGCCCCGGAGCTGCCGGCCGACACCGACGCGCGGCTGCGCGCGATCGCCGAGCAGCGGTGCGTCGTGGAGGAGGGCGTCGCCACGTTCCCCGAGAGCACCGTCCCGTACGCCTACCGCACCGTGCACCGGCCCGACGGCACCGTGGACCGGCACCTCGTCCGACTCGACCCGCCGCCCCCGCACCCGCACCCGCGGCCACCCCGCTGACCGCCCCCCATCCGGAGGAACCCCGTGCCCGATCCTGCCGTGCCCCCATCGGTCGTTGCTCGGCGGCACGGTGCCACGGACCACCGCCGGCGGGGTCCGCATCGCTGACTCACTGCCAGGCGAGCAGCTCAGGGCCGTTGGCCGGTCGGAGCCGGGAGCGCCGTCAGTAGCCGACGCGGAAGGTCGCGTCCTGCCGTTCGGTGGCCGTCGAGATCGGGTCGATGCGCAGGAGGTAGTCGGAGTGCCGGAGGTACCGGGTTGGGAAGTTGTATGACTTGAGCCGGTTCCAGTCCGGTGCACCCCACTTGGCGAGCAGGTTGTCGTACTCGGCGGTGGCGACGGTCGTGATGCCGCAGTGCTTGGAGTTGAGCGACTGGGTGTAGGTCTTCTGGTCGAGCGGGGTCCAGGTGCCGACCGCCAGGTCGGTGGTCTGCCAGGAGTAGAAGACGCCGTTGGGCGTGTAGGTGTCGCCCCACATCCAGGAGGTACTGGAGGTGAGGGACTTGACGACGGTAGGGGCCTCGGTGCCGCCGTGTGAGACGGCCGGGGTGAAGGGCGTGAAGCTGCCCGGGGCGAGCGAGGTGGAGCGGGTGCCCAGCAGTGTCCCGTTCCTGTTGTTCTTGAAGTAGAGGTAGTTGACGCCGTTCACGCCCACCGTCATGTCGCCGTCGATCGCGTCGTACCCGGGGTCGAAGTAGACCTGCGGCGCCGAGACCGTGACGAAGTCGGTGGTGTAGTTGACCGACGAGTAGATGACTTTCGACAGATTTGGCGGGCGCCGCGTGATCCGTAGGGTCAGGGGGGTGTGGACGAGTACGCGATGGGTGGACCGGGGGCTGCTGGCGGTGGCGGCGGGCGCGGTCGGGCTGGGTTCGGTGGCCATCTGGTGGGTGTTGGCCGCGATCGCGGCGGCGTTCCTGGCCGGCCTGCGCATGGAGCGGGCCCGGCCGGCGGTGGTGGTGCTGGGGGTGCTGGTCGCCGTCGGCGTCCTGGCGGTGGTGGCGGTACCGGCGTGGACGGTGCGGGGGACGTCGTTCGTGTCCCTGCTGGTCTGCGCCGGGATGGGCCCGTGGATGGTGGGCCGGTTCTGGCGGCAGTCGCAGGAACTGGTGCGGGCCGGGTGGGAGCGGGCGGAGCGGGCCGAGCGCGAACAGCAACTGGTCGCCGAGCAGGCCCGGTTGCGCGAACGGGCGCGGATCGCGCAGGACATGCACGACGCCCTCGGCCATGACCTGAGCCTGATCGCCCTGCGGGCCGGCGCACTGAAGCTGGCACCCGACCTGGCCCCGCCGCACCGGCAGGCGGCCCAGGAGATCCGGGCGGGTGCGGCGGCCGCGGTCGAGCGTCTGGGCGAGGTGATCGGCGTCCTGCGCGAGGAGGCCGAGGGGCGAGCCGCCCCCGGCCCCGCGGATGCCGGCATCCCGCAGCTGGTGCAGGAGGCGGCCGCGGCCGGCCTGGACGTGCGGCTCACGGTCACCGGGGAGGCGGACGGCATGCCGCGCGCGGCCGAGCACGCCGCGTACCGGGTGGTGCAGGAGGGGCTGACCAACGCCACCAAGCACGCCGCGGGCGCGCCGGTCACCGTGCGGGTGACGTACACGCCGGAGGGCGCCCACGTCCGGGTGGCCAACGACGCCCCGGCCGTGGCCCCGACGGCGGCCGCGCCGGCAGCCGCGCCGGCAGCCCCGGTGAACACCCCGCCCGCCGCCCCGCCCGCCACCCCGGTGGCTGTGCCGGGCACCGGCGGCCGGGGCCTGCTCGGCCTGGCCGAGCGGGTGCGCCTGGCGGGCGGCACCTTCGAGCACGGGCCCCGCGCCGGGGGCGGGGGCTTCGAGGTGTCCGCCCGCCTCCCGCGCTCCGCCGCCGTGTCCGTCCCCTCCCCCGCGCCCGGGCCGGCGGCCGTCTCGCCGGCCCGGGAACTGCGCCACGCCCGCCGCCGGGTGGTCCGGATGGTGGTGGCGGTCGTCCTGGTGCCGCTGCTCACCGCGCTGGCACTGGTCACGGTGCTGCGCGGGTGGGCCGTCCACACGGCCGGACGCGCCGTGCTGGACCCGGCCGACTACGCGTCGCTGCGGGTCGGGCAGGACCGGGCGACGGTGCAGCCGTTCCTGCCGGAGCACCAGGTTCCGTACCATCCGTCAGTGGGCGATCCACCGCCCCGGGCAGAAGGAGTGACGTGCGAGTACTACGCGATGACGGCCGCGGCGTTCGACGACGACCGGTCCGGGGACGCGTACCGGCTCTGCTTCCGGGGGGACGTGCTGGTCTCCCTGGACGCCCTGGTCGAGTGAGCGCCCGTTGAACGGCGGAGCGGGTACCCCGGCACCGGCGGCCCAGGCCACGGCCGACGCAGCGATCCGGGTGGTGATCGCGGACGACGAGCCGATGGTGCGCGCGGGCGTGCGCGCCGTCCTGACGACCGATCCGGGGATCGAGGTCGTCGCCGAGACCGGGGACGGCCGCGAGGCGGTCGAACTGGTCCGGCGGCACCGCCCGGACGTCGCCGTGCTGGACATCCGGATGCCCGGCGCGGACGGCATCGCCGCCGCCGCAGAGATCCGCCGGGCAGCTGCGACCACCCGCTCCGGGGCCGCCACCGGGATCGTCATGCTGACGACCTTCGGCGAGGACGACTACATCCTGCGGGCCCTCGGCGGCGGCGCCAACGGGTTCCTGGTCAAGTCCGGCGAACCGGAGGAACTGATCGCCGGCGTCCGGGCAGTGGCGGACGGTGCCGCCTACCTCTCACCCAAGGTGGCCGCCCGGGCGGTGGCCCACCTCGCCGCCACCGGGGTGGGCGGCCCGGCCGACCGGCGCGCCGCCGCCCGGGAACAGGTCGCCGCGCTGACCGCCCGGGAACGGGACGTGCTGGCCCTGGTCGCGGCCGGGCTGTCCAACGGGCAGATCGCCCGCCGGATCGGCGTGGTGGAAGGGACGGTGAAGGCCCACGTCAGCTCCGTCCTGGCGCGACTGGGGGTGGCCAACCGGGCGGCCGCCGCCGTACTCGCCCACGAGGCCGGGCTGGGCGCCGACGCCCGGGGCTGACCCGGGCACGGAGGCCGGGCCGACGCCAGGCACCGGTACGGAGGCCGGCACGGGGACGGAGGCGGGGACAGCGGCGGGGACGGCGGTGGTGGGTGGTATTCGCCCCGGCGCCAGCAGCAGCGTGCCGAGCAACCGGACCCCGCCCAGCGCGCCGACCGCCGCCGTCACGGACGGCAGCAGCGCGAGAACCACCGCCGCCGTGACCGTGCCGCCGAGCACCGCCCCGGCCACCACGTCGTGTGGGTAGTGCACCCCGGCGGCCACGCGCAGTGCGGCCGTCGCCAGGCCGACCGGGACGACCAGCCACGCCCACCGCGGGCGCAGCAGCACCAGACCGGTGGCCAGGGCCACGGCCAGGGTCGCGTGGTTACTGGGGAACGACCAGTCACCGGGCGGCGGGCAGTCGGCCGCAGCACTGGCCGGCAGCCCGGGCAAGGCGCGGCAGGGGCGCTCCTCGTCGATCAGGACCTTCAGCACCTCGCTCGCCCCGTACGAGAGCACCGTGCCGAGGCCGGTGAGCACCACTCCCGCGACGGTACCGGCCGCCCGGCGCCCGCGCGCCGACCACCAGCACAGCGCCAGCAGCAGCCCCAGCACCAGCAACCCGGCCTCGGTGGCCGGCGCCAGGAGCCCGGCCACGGCCTCCGGCGCGTCCGCGACCGCACCGGCCACCCGCCGGTAGCCGGAGGCGGACGCACCGGTGACCACCCGGAGCGGCCCGCCCGCTCCCCCGCCGGCCGGTGCCAGCCATCCGACCACGCCGGCGCCCGTACCCAGCAGCGCCGCCGCACCGGCCACCCGCACACCCGCGGCCGGGCCGTTCCCGGCTGCCCTCTTCCTGCCCGTTCTCGTCGTCATGCTCGTCATGCCTGGGACAGTAGGAGCGCAGGGCCTGCCAGGACCCGACCCGAAAGCCAGGCAGCGACCTTGACGATCGTCAGGGTTGACATCGATGAGCTGCCGTCGATGAGTCGTCATCGACGGCGACCAGCCCGTGCCCGTGCCCCCACCCCCGGGCCGCGCGAAGACTGCGAAGCCCTCGTACGGCCGCGCTCCCCGTGCCGACCGCAGGCGTGGCTGGTCAGCTGGACCCGGCCGGTAGCACCGGCGGTAGTCGATCGAAAGTGAGGTTCAGCATGGCCGTCATCATCGTGTTCGACATTCCGGGCGGCACCCGGGCCCAGTACGAGGAGGTCACCGACAAGATGACCGGGGGGCGCGGCGTCGTGAGGTCGCGCTCGGACTGGCCGGTACCGGGGCTCATCTCGCACTGCGCCGGACCCACCCCGGACGGTTGGCACGTGACGGACGTCTGGGAGTCCAAGGAGGCGTTCCAGCGGTTCGTGGAGAAGATCGCCCCGCTGATGCGGGAGGCCGGGATGCCCGAGACCGAGCCCAAGATCTACGAGGCGTCCAACGTGGTGACCTCCTAGGGGCCTGCCCGGTGTCGCCCGCTACACCCCCGCCCAGCGGCGCAGGGTCGCGGTGGCTGCGGTGGCGTCGGCGGTGGGCAGTTGGGCGATCCGGGCTGCGTGCGTGCCCCCCGGGACCTGGTAGAGGCAGGAGTCCCGGGAACCGTCGCCGAGGCGGAAGGGTTCGGCGACGGACGGGTCGGCGGCGCCGTTGACGAACATCAGGTGCTCGCCGTGGGTCCGGACCCAGCGGTCCACGTCGCGCATCGCCTGCGGCCGGTAGTGCAGCGGGACGTCGCGGGGGACGAAGGTGCGCGGTTCGGTGGCACCGGGGTAGCGGACCAGGTCGGCGAGGTGGTCGGTATCGACCTGGAAGTAGCCGAGCTGGGTGCCCAGTTGGTAGAAGTACGGGACGAACTGGTTCGCCACCGAGTCGGCGTAGACCGGCAGTTGGGCGACCTCGGAGAGCCAGCCGTAGAGCGCGTCATCGGAGGCGTCCGGGGCCGGTACGGCCGGGCAGGCGGCCTGGCCCCGGCCCTGCCAGAACATGAACGGCGCGCGCAGGACGGCGATCTCGAAGGCCTTGTCGGCGCTGCCGACCAGCCGGAAGCCGTCACCCCTGGCGTCCGCCCAGGCCTGGTAGCGGGCGACCAGAGCGGTGCGGCGCTCCAGCAGGGCGCGCTGCGCGGCCTGCAGGGCGGTGCGGCACTCGGGGGTGCCGACCGTGCGCAGGAAGGCGAGGTAGGCGGAGTCCTCGCGGTCGTCGATGTTGTTCGGCGCGGAGTAGGCGATGGAGCCGGCCACGTCCCGCGGGTAGAAGCGGCGGTGGTAGACGGTGGTCATGCCGCCCTTGCTGCCGCCGGTGGAGATCCACGGGGCCCGGTAGACGGCCTTCAGCGCCTCGATCACGTGGTGGTGGTCGGCGGCGGCCTGCCGGATGTCGAGGTCGTTCCAGTCGGCGGGCTCGGGCCGGGAGGTGCCGAAGAACCGCTGCTCGGTGCTGACCTGGTTGCCGTCCACCAGCTCGGCGGGCTCCGAGCGGTACTGGCCGGTGGAGAGTCCGTAACCGCTGGTGTAGAGCACGGTGGGGCGGTCGGTACCGCGGTGCAGGAGGGTGAGGCGCTGCTCGAAGCCGCCCTGCTCGGGGTGGCGGTGGTCGGCGGGCTGGTGCAGCGTCAGGACGAAGAACCGGAACCCGGGCGCGGCCGGCTTCTCCTCCACGATCCGCAGGCCCGGCACCGCCTCGATGGCCGCCCGGATGTCGGCCGGGCCGGTTGAGCCGGTTGAGCCGGTTGAGCCGACCGGGCCGGCCTGCGCAGCCGCCGCGGCGGGCAGCACGGCCGTCCCGGCCAGCACCACCACCGCCGCGGCCTGCGCCACCAGCCGTCCGATTCGCGTGCGCATCATGGGTCTTCCTCCCCGGATCGTCGTCGACCGCCAGTCAACCGGCGCGCCGCCCGGGGCGGATCCCGCCGCAGAGGGCTCCCGTCTCCCTCCCGGGAGGGAGCCGCACGCCCCTGGTCCCGGGCAGGTGACCCGGGTGACGTCGTCTCGTCGGTCCGGTCGGTTCGGCCTCCGCTGCGGGTTCGATCCGACCGTGTCAACCCCGGCGTCGCCCACTGCCCTTCACCGGGACGGCGCGGCCGAGGTGCTCACGGGTCGGAAAATGGGCAGGCTGCTCACACGGGCTCAAGGCACTCAAGGCACTCAAGGCACGAACACAGCATGGGGAGGACGAGATCGACGGGACACGGCAGGTGAGCTCCGAGCGGAGCCTGACCGCGCGGGTGCTCGCGCGGTGTGCGCTGCTGGCCGCGGTCGGCGCCGTGGTCGCGCTGCTGTTCGCGGTGGGCTCGGGCAGCCTGGTGGTGATCGTGGCCGGGTTCCTCGAACTGGTCGTCTGGGCGGCCGGCCTCTGGTGGTTCGTGGCGTACCGCGGACTGGTGCGGGTCCTCGGGGCGTTCCTCGCGGTCGCGGCGCCCGTCGGAGTCCTGGTGCTGTTCGTCTACCGGGACCTGTGGCTGACGGCGCTGCTCCTCTTCCTCCTCTGGGGCGCGGCGCTGGTGCTCGCGCGGGAGGCACTGCGCCGGGCGCACGCCCAGCGGGCGCAGCGCCCACAGCAGGTGCCGCGGCCCCGGCGGCCGGTGCTGATCATGAACCCGAAGTCGGGCGGCGGGAAGGTCGGCCGTTTCGGGCTGGTGGAGCGGGCGGAGCGGCTCGGCGCCCGGGTGGTGCTGCTCGACCCCGCCGTCCACGCCGACGTCGCCGCGCTCGCCCGCGAGGCGGTGGCCGACGGCGCCGACCTGCTCGGCGTCGCGGGCGGCGACGGCACCCAGGCCCTGGTCGCGGCGGTCGCCGCCGAGCACGGACTGCCGTTCCTGGTGATCTGCGCCGGCACCCGCAACCACTTCGCCATGGACCTCGGCCTCGACCGCTCCGACCCCGCGCGCTGCCTGGACGCGCTGACCGACGGCGAGGAGCTGCGGGTCGACCTCGGCGAGGTCGCGGGCCGGGCCTTCGTCAACACCGTCTCCTTCGGGGTGTACGCGGACATCGTGCAGCGCCCCGAGTACCGCGACGACAAGGCGGGCACCATGCTCAACCTCCTGCCGGACCTGCTGGTGGGCGAGGGCGTACGGCGGGTCGACGCCCGCATCGACGGCCGGGTCGACGACCCCGCGCCCGCCTCGCTCTCGGGCCAGCAGGCGCTGCTGGTCAGCAACAACCCGTACGCTTCCCCCACGGAGCTGGACGGCGGCGGCCGCCGGTCGCGGCTCGACGGCGGCGTACTGGGCGTGCTGGGCGTCCGGGTGGAGAGTGCGACGCAGGCGGCGGACCTGGCCGTCCGGGGCTCGCAGTCCACCGGGCTGACCGTGCTGACCGCGCGGCGGGTCGAGGTAACCTCCGACCACCCTCAGCGCGACCAGGACGAGATCCCGGTGGCCGTCGACGGCGAGGCGCTGCAGATGCCCACACCGGTGGTGTGCACGCTGCGCCCGGGCGCCCTGCGGGTGCTGGTGCCGCGCGACCGCCCGGGCGTCGGCGCCCCGGCCATCCCCCGGATGGACTGGCGGTTGCTCGCGGCCCTCGCGTTCAACCGCGGCGAGCGGCACTCCGGCGAGCGGGACTCCGGCGAGCGGGACTCCGGCGAGCAGGGCTCCAGAGGACGGGATTCCGGAGGACAGGCCCATGACTGAGCGGAACGAGCGGAACGAGCGGAACGGGCGGAACCACCGGACGACATCCCCCGCCGACGTGCTCACCGACCTGCGCGCGATCGACGGAGCCCTCTACGCGGCCGTGGCCGCCACCCCCACCCCGGCCCTGGACTCGGCGCTGCGCCGACTGTCCCGCGCGGCCGACCACTCGAAGATCTCGCTGACCGTCGCCGCCGGCCTCGCCCTGGTCCCCGGCCGGCCCCGGCAGGCGGCCGTGGTCGGGGTCGCCGCCGTCGCCCTGGCCTCGGTGGCCGCGAACCTGATCGGCAAGCGGATGGTCCACCGGCGCAGGCCCGACCGGGAGCGGGCCCGGGTGATCGTGTCCCGGCAGGTGCCGATGCCGGAGTCGGCGTCCTTCCCGTCCGGGCACACCGCGTCGGCGACGGCCTTCGCCACCGCGGTCAGCGTCGTGCTGCCCCCGGCGGCGGTGCCGCTCGGGGCGCTGGCGGTGGCCGTCGGCTACTCCCGCGTCCACACGGGCGTGCACTACCCGGGCGACGTCGCGGCCGGCGCCGTCCTCGGCTTTGCGGCCGCGGCAGCGGCCCTGGCCGTCGTGCACGTACCGCGGCAGCTCGCCGAAGGATGAGCCTCGAAGGGCGAACCCGACGGGTGAACCTCGCAGTCGACCGGGCAGCCCCCGGTGGCCGCGTCACCCCAGGGCGCGGTCCAGGTTGAAGGCGGCGCTGATCAGCGAGAGATGGGTGAACGCCTGCGGGAAGTTGCCGAGTTGTTCGCCGGTGCGGCCGATCTCCTCGGCGAACAGGCCGACGTGGTTCGCGTAGGTGAGCATCTTCTCGAAGGCCAGCCGGGCCTCCTCCAGCCGGCCCGCCCGGGCCAGCGCCTCGACGTACCAGAACGAGCAGATGGAGAAGGTGCCCTCGGGGCCCTGCAGGCCGTCGGGGCTGGTGGTCGGGTCGTAGCGGTAGACCAGGGAGTCGGAGACCAGGCCGCTGCTGAGGGCGTCCAGGGTGGAGAGCCACTTGGGGTCGGTGGGCGAGAGGAACTTGGCCATCGGCATCATCAGCAGCGACGCGTCCAGCTCGCCGTCGTCCAGGGACTGGACGAACGCCTGGCGCTCGCTCGACCAGCCGCGCCGCATGATCTGGTGGTAGATCGCGTCCCGGGACTGCCGCCAGCGGGGCAGGTCGGCGGGCAGTCCGCGGCGGGTCGCCATCCGCATCGCCCGTTCCAGCGCCACCCAGCACATCAGCCGTGAGTACACGAAGTTCCTGCGGCCCCCGCGGGTCTCCCAGATCCCCTCGTCGGGCTGGTCCCAGTGCTCGCAGAGCCAGTCCGCCACCGCGCCGATGTCCTCCCAGGCGTCGCTGCTGATGGGCTGGCCCCACTTGTCGTACAGGTAGACGGAGTCGATCATCGCTCCGTAGATGTCCAGCTGGAGCTGGCCGGTGGCGGCGTTGCCGACCCGCACCGGTGCGGAGCCGAGGTGGCCCTCCAGGTGCGGCAGCTCGTACTCGGGCAGCTCGGTGCGCCCGTCGATGCCGTACATGATCTGCAGCGGGCCGGTGGCGGCGGGGCCGCGCAGGCGATCGCAGAGGAAGCCGATGAACGCCTCGGCCTCCGAGGTGAACCCGAGGCGCAGCAGCGCGTAGACGCAGAAGGCGGCGTCGCGGACCCACACGTACCGGTAGTCCCAGTTGCGTCCGCCGCCGATCCGCTCGGGCAGGCTGGTGGTCGGTGCGGCGACGATCGCACCGGTCGGCGCGTAGGTGAGCAGCTTCAGGAGCAGCGCGGAACGGTGCACCATCTCCCGCCACCGGCCGTGGTACCGGGAGCGGGACAGCCAGTGGCGCCAGAACCGTACGGTCGCCTCCGCCTCCTCCTGGGCCTCGGCGCGCGGGCACGAGCGGACCGGGACGTCGTCGCCGACCTGGTCGAGCGCGAACACGTGGGACTCGCCTTCGAGGAGCTTGAAGTGCGACCAGACGTCCCGGCCGTCGGTCGCCGGCTCCAGCGGGGCGGTGGAGGTGAGCGCGAGCGTCAGCGAGGGGGCGCGGAACACCGCCTTGTCGCCTTCCAGGTGCACGGTGTGCGGTTCGGCGCCGTAGCCGAAGCGGGGGGCGATCCGCGCCCTGAACGGGAGGGTCCCCCGGACGCAGACGACCCGCCGGATCAGCCGGTGCCGGGCCGCCTCGGCCGAGGCCGTCGAGGATGCCGATGCCGTCGACGAAGCCGACCCTTCGGCCACGGGCATGAAGTCCTGGATCTCCGCCACCCCGTCGGCGGCGAAGAACCGCGTGATCAGCACGTTGGTGTCCGGGAAGTAGAACTGCCGGGTGCGCGCCGGGACGTCCGCGGCCAGCTCGAACGACCCGCCCCGGTCGGCGTCCAGGATGGCCCCGAACACGCTGGGCGCGTCGAAGCGCGGGCAGCAGTACCAGTCGATGGTGCCGTTCGTGCCGACCAGGGCGGTCGTCCGCAGATCGCCGATCAGGCCGTGCTCGGAGATCGGCAGGTAGCGGGAGCTTTCCGCCTGCCCGAAGCCAGTGGTGTCGAACGCCATGTCGACCTCCCCGCCGCTGCGGCGCGGGCCCGGGCGCGGGCCCGGAGCCGAAACATTGCTCTGTCCATGCTAGATCGCCGGCGGTGACGTTGCCGTTGAAGTTGACGTTGACGTTGAAGTTGACGTTGAAGCCCGCGGGCGGCTGTGCGTGACTGGAGGGAGCAACAGTGGCCTGGCCGACATCGAGGTGCCCGGAATGGGATTCATCGGCACGGTGGGGCTGGTGCTCCACCCCGAGCGCACCTGCGCGCCCACCGTGGACGCCGTGGTCCGGTGGAGCCGGGCCCGGGGGACGAAGGTCCTGGGGCTGGCGACGGAGGTGGCCCGGATCGGCTGCGAGGCCATCCCGGTCGGGCCCGAGGAGCTGACCGCGAGCGCCGACCTGCTGATCAGCCTCGGCGGGGACGGCACCATGCTGCGCACCATGCGACTGGCGACCCGGGGCCATGCGCCGGTCCTGGGCGTCAACGTCGGACGCCTGGGCTTCCTCGCCGAGGTCGACATCCCGGAGCTGCCGGCCGCGCTGGACGCGATCGACGCCCAGCGGTTCACGCTGGAGGCCCGCTCCGCCGTCCACGCCCGCTTCGGGGACGCCGGGAACACCGGCAACGCCCAGCAGGAGACGGCGCTCAACGACGTCGTGCTCGTGCGCAGCCCGGGGCACAAGTCCGCGGCGGTGGCCGTACGGGTGCAGGGCGAGCCCTTCGTGGCCTACACCGCCGACGCGGTGGTCGTCGCCACACCGACCGGCTCCACCGCGTACAGCTTCTCCGCCGGCGGGCCGATCGTCTCCCCCAACGCGGAGGGGCTGCTGATCACCCCGGTGGCTCCGCACGCCGCCTTCAACCGCTCGGTGTTCCTCTCCAGCGGCGAACGGCTCGAACTGGAGGTCCTGCCGCACAGCGGCGACCTCGCGGTGGAGGCCGACGGCCTCCTGGTCGGCCGGCTCGCACCGGGCGGCGTCGTCGAGGTGACCATGCTGCCCGCCGCCGCCCGCGTGGTGCGGCTCGGCCGGACCACGTTCTACCAGCGGGCCCAGCGCAAGCTCCGGCTCACCGGCTCGGCGGAGCACGGCTGACCCACCCGCACGCGCCCGGGGGTACCGCGACGCGCGGGGAGATGGCAGCCTGAGAGGCCGTCAGGTCCGCGTCAGGACGGCGTCAGGATGTCTTGCGGAGAGCAGAGCGAGGGAGGGCGGATGGCGGTGTACGCGTGGGGAAGGCTCGCCTGCGAGGAGTGACGACTTCGACGTCGGCGAGCTGTACCCGAACGGCAGGATCTGCCCCTGCCCGGAGTACCGCGGCAAGCGCCGCCGCTAGTGTCGGGAGCGCCGGGCTCACACACAGGCGCCGGGAGACTCCGCGTACCCGTACGTGGTCGATCCGTCGACGAACCACACGCGCAGGTAGTAACAGTGGCTCGTCGCCATGGCGATGTGGCCGCTGTACACCTTCCGGCCCCAGTCGGGACCGATGGCCGGACCGATGATGCCCAGATTGGTGGGTGGTACGACCGTGTAGATCGGCCCTCCTGACTGCCAGGCCGGCTTGTCCATGATCGAGTACCACACCTGGATGTCCGTCTCCGGCGTGATGACCCCGGCGACCCATCCGCCGTCCGTGACCATGCACGGGTTCAGCTGAATGGACTCGGGGTAGGTGCCCGGGTCCGTCTGGCCGCGGCAACCTCCGTTCGCGCTTGCGGTTCCGGCCACACCCACGTTCAGGCCGACGGCGGTCACCAGAGCCGCAGCTCCGAGCGCCGTGAGTCGTTTCGCTCTCACGTCTTCCTCCTGTGAAGAATCGGCCGGCTGGGTCGCTCGGCCGAAGCGGTGTCCGTCCGGCTGTCAGCCGAGGTAGATCGGGTCGGTGCCGAAGGTCCAGGAGCTTCCGGACCTCGCGTAGACCTGGATCGGGGTGCTGCCGTAGCCCTCGCCGGAGACGTAGTCACACTGGCCGGGCGCGAGGACGGGGGTGACGTGCCCCGGGCTGGTGACGTAGTGGCCCGCCGTGTCCCTGATCCAGAAATAGAAGCTGTTCGCCGAGCTCTGGTAGTTGCACAGCCGGGCGGACACCCACGGGTTCTCGTCCGACGTGTGCCAGCCCGTGATCTCCACGCCGTGCGCGGAGTTGGAGTCGACTCCGGTCGCGGCGGACGCGGTTCCCGAGGCGAGCCCCAGCCCCGTGACGGTCAGCGCGGTCACCGCGGCGAGGGAGGCGACTCGACGCCCCGACTTGAACTGCATGTCTTCCCCTTCGATTCGGACGGAAGGAACGATCCGTTGCGAGCCGGCCGTACCACCGGTGGTGCCGACTGCCGCGTGGTGGCGGGCGGTTCGGCGTCCATCCTTGCCGTCGGACGTGTCGGCCCACCACGACGTTGACCCGTCGTTGACCGGACACTTCCGTACGGCGGGCGCTCCGGGGAGGGGGGAGGAAAGGGACGGTCCGGGCGGCGGGGCCCGCGAGTGTCAGGCCAACGTCCGGTCAACGTCGTTCCCCGTCCCCCTCGTGACCGGCACCCTGGTGTGCGGACGAAGGGGCGGGACCAGCACGGTGCCGTCCTGGTGCCGTCCTGGTGCCGACCCCGCCGAACCCACCCACCCCCGGAAAGGCCTCATGCCCGCCATACGCAGGAAGCTCATGATCGGGGCGCTGATCGGCGCCTCCCTCCTCGCCGGGATCGCGGACACCGCGGCGGCGAGCCCGGCCGCCGCGGCCTCGTGCTCCTACACCGGCCGCTACGGGACGCAGGACATCCGCACCTCGCAGGGCGAGTACGTCGGCTTCGTGGAACTCCTCTACGCCCCGGCCTGCCGCAGCGTCGAGGCGCACTTCCACGTCGACTCCACCTTCACGTCCCACCACTCGGGCTGGAACGTGGACCTCTCGCTCTACAACAACAAGGCCGCGCCCGCCGTCGTCAGGAACGTCTCCAGCGGCAACTCGTCCTTCTCGGACTACACGACGCCGCCGGCCTCCATCGACGGGTACCCGAGCATGCAGTTCACCGCCTTCCTGGGCTGGGTCTACAACACGTGCTCGATCGACCAGGGCTCCGCCTGGTGGGACTTCCACACCGGAACGCCGTCCCCGAACACCTGGGGAAGCTACCGGTGCTGACCGGGGCGTCGCCCACGGCCCACGCCCACGCCCCCGGCCCATCGCCCACAGCCCACGGCTCACAGCCCATCGCGCGAACACCAGAGACTACTCACTTGGGGGAACGATGAAACGCGCACTCCGCGCACTCACCCGCTCCGCGACCGCGCTGGCGCTCGCGACCGGCGGCGTCATCGCGCTCGGCGCGGGCACCGCCCACGCCGGCACCAACTGCTCCGACTACCTGTGGAGCAACTACGCCACCGAGTACCGGGTCTGCCTCACCTACAACGACCCGACCCACGCCACGGTCTCCTGGTCGGTGAACACCAGCTACTCGAAGACCGACGAGCGTTTCCACCTCAAGGTCGTCAGCAACTGCACCGACCAGAACATCTGGACCGACTGGAACGACTGGTCGCAGAGCGCCCGGAACAACGGCGGTGCGAGCATCGGCTGCGGCATGGGCATCATCGGCGGGGTCGAGATCGAGCTCTACCCGACCGAGTCCGGCAACTACAGCGGCCCCACCGCCTCGGCCTGAGAGGTGTTCGATACCGACAACGGCATGAACGTTGGCGACGCCTGGGTCCACTGCGCCTCGGGCGGCTTCGAGGCGTCCCTCTACCCGACCGAATCGGGCCTCCGGGGCGGCGCCGTCGTCCGCGCCGGACAGCCCCCGCCCACCGCCCCCACCACCAACCCGGCGAACCTTCCGGGCGGAGCACCAGCCTCCCCCACCGCCGTAGCGGCGAGGCATCGTCCGGGGCCCGGCACCACGGCCGGGCCCCGGACGCGTCACTGCGTCACTGCGTCACTGCGTCACTGCGTCACTGCGTCACTGCGTCACTGCGGGAACGGTCAGGAGAGCAGGCCGTCGTAGTCCGGCAGCTTGAAGGTCTTCTCGGCGTGGCCGCCGTTCAGGTCCGTCCAGTTGTTGCCGACGCTGGCGACGATCGTGTAGCCCTCGTTCTCGACCTTGATCCGCTCCTCCGTCTTGTACTGCTGCACCGGCTTGGTCAGGTCGCCCAGGTCGCGTCCGCGCAGCTCGTCCACGGTGTAGCCGGCCTTCTGCAGGCTGTACCGGGTGACGGATTCGATGAAGCCCGGGCGCGCAGTGACGAAGATGATCGTGACCCCGCGCGCGTGGGCGTACTGCGCCAGCTCCACCACCGGCGCTATGCCCGGCATCGTGAACGGGTGGAAGTGCGTCGCCAGGGTGGTGTTGTCGATGTCGAAGACGATCGCGGGCTTCTCGCCCGCCTTCGGGGTGGCGGTGCGCTGCTCGATGTAGGCGCGGGCGGGCGCGATCGCCGCGGTGACGTCAGCCAACCACTGCTGCTCGCTCACCGAGCTGCCGGCCGCGACGGCAGGAGCAGCGGCGGAAACAGCCGGGGCCGGGGCGGCCGGGGCGGCGACCGCGGGGGCGGCGAGGCCGGCGGTGATCGCCGCCGTCAGGGTCACGGTGGCGACGAGCTTGGCCTTGATGCTCATATCAGGAACTCGGCTTTCTTCTGATTGATGATCAGACAATCGGTATGTAGGCAACCTACGAACCCGTCGAAGCGTCAATCAAGCCGATCGGGTGGCAACTTGCTGACGATCGGCGGCCCCGGCGCCGGCTCCGGCCGAACGGAGGGGGCCCACCCAGCCGTTCGGCGGGCCCGCGCCGCACCATTCCCACCCGTTCGAGTGACCTGGCTGCCCATATCGTGCGGGCGCGCTGGGCATCAGGGATGTCAAGGAAGCCGCTGCCGAGCACTCGGCGGTCCCCACGAGCAGATCAGAGGATCGTCATGCCCCACCCGCTGCAATCCGCCGCCCTCCGGCAGCCCGAGACCCCGGACCACCGCGCCGGGTACCGGCGCACGCTCTCGGCCTACCGCGACGAGCTCCGGGCCGAGGTCGAGCGGCGCTGGGGCGCCGAACAGCAGGAGCCGGAGACGATCTGCCGCCACGCGCTGCTCCCGGCGGGCAAGCTCGTACGCCCGCTGCTCTGCCTGGAGTCGACGGCCGCGGTCGGCGGCACGGCGGCCCAGGTGATGCCGGCCGCGCTCGGAATCGAAGCCGGCCACGTGGCGAGCCTGATCCACGACGACATCATCGACGGGGACGACACCCGGCGCGGACGCCCCGCCGTGCAGCACCGGTTCGGGATCGACCGCGCGATCCTGGCCGGCGACAGGATGATCTTCTCGATGTTCCAGGGGCTGGCCGAATGCCAGGACCGCGGCGTCCCCACCGAGCGGATCGTCCAGGCCCTGCGCGTCTTCGCCGACATGGGCGCCGACCTGTGCCGCGGCGCGACGGTCGAACTGGCGCTGGGCGGAGACCCCTCCTGCACCGTGGAGGACTACCTCGCCATGACCCGGCTCAAGACCGCGGCGGGGATCCGGGGCGCCTGCCAGATCGGAGCGGTCCTGGGCGGCGGCACCCCCGAGGAGGTCCACGCGCTCGGCGTCTACGGGGACGAACTCGGCACCGCGTTCCAGATCCAGGACGACCTGCTGCCCTACGACCACGACCGTTCCCCCACCGGCAAGCCGGCCACCAGCGACCTGCGCAACCGCCGCCCCACCCTCCCGATCCTGCTGGCCCACCGGACGGCAAGCCCCGGCGACCGCGACACCGTCGAGCAGATGCTCGCCGGCCGCCTGGACACGCACACCGCACACCGCCGGATCCACGAGGTCGTCCACCGCACCGGCGCCATGGCCGCGGCCCACCGCATCGCCCAACGCCACCTCCACCGGGCCCGTGCCGCACTCACCGCCCTCCCGGCCACCGGCAGCCGCACCCGCCTCACCCTCCTCGCCGACGACGTGCTCGGCAGCGGCCGATAGCGGCGCCCAAGCAGCGACGGAGCAGTGCCGGAGCGGCGACGACGACCGGGCCGGCGACGCGCCAACTCGCCGGCTTCGTCGACGTACCGACGGTCCGTCCGTCCTCAGGCGACCCAGGCGCTCGTCAGGGTCTGGACGGCCGACCCGTCGAGGTCCTTGAGCTTGGTGGCGGCGAAGGCGCGCGCGGCGTCGGAGGTGAGCAGGCGGAAGGGCGGCTGCTCGGCGGCGAGGAGGTCGGTGATCCGGGCGGCGACGTCCTGCGAGGTCTGGGCGTTGGCGAAGGCGCCACGGGTGCGCTCCAGGTAGGCGGCCAGCGCCGGTGCGTACGGTCCGGCCTGCTCCAGCGGGTCCTCGGCGAGGCGCACGTTGCTGACGAACTCGCTGGCCACCGCGCCCGGTTCGACCACGCTGACGGACACGCCGGCGGTGGCGGCGACCGGCGCGAGGGATTCCATGTAGCCCTCGACGGCGAACTTGGCGGCGCAGTAGGCCTCGTTGAAGGGCTGGCCGACCACGCCGCCGACGCTGGTGACGGTCAGCAGCCGGCCCTTGCTCGCCCGCAGCAGGGGCAGGGCGGCCTTGGTGACGTGCAGGACGCCGAAGAAGTTGACCTCCATCACGGCGCGGACGTCCTCGACGCTCTCCTGCTCCAGGGTGCCGACGTGGCCCGCGCCGGCGTTGTTGACCAGCGCGTCCAGCCGGTCGAGGCCGGACAGGCAGGCCTCGACGGAGGCCGGGTCGGTCACGTCCAGGGCCCGGACGTCGACGGTGACCCCGGCTTCCGCTGCCGCCGCCAGCAGCGCGTCCGCCTTGGTGGTGTCGCGCATGGTGGCGATCACGTGCCAGCCGCTGCGCGCGGCGGCGACGGCGGTGGCCAGGCCGATGCCGGAGGAGGTGCCGGTGATCAGGACGGTCTTGGTGGTCGCCGTAGTCATGGTGGGAACTCCCTCTTACTTATGTTTCATAACCAATATGGGTCATAACTATGCTCCCCGATAGTTCAGCCTGTCAAGTACCTCGGTATGCTGGACGGCATGTCCCAGCCACCGGATGAGCTCACCCGGGAGATCGTCGGCCTCATCGCGGCCGTCACCCGCCGCTACGCCAAGGAGTTCGAGGCCGCCGCGGCGACCCACGACCTCACGTCGCTGCAGGCCAAGGCGCTGCTCGCCGCCGAGGAGCCGGTCCCGACCCGCCGGATCGCGGAGCGGCTGCACGCCGAGCCGTCCAACGTGACGGTGATCATCGACCGACTGGAGTCCCGGGGCCTGGTGGAGCGCAGCGTCGACCCGGGCGACCGCCGGGTCAAGCGCGTCGCCGCCACCGAAGCGGGGCGCAGCGTCGCCGCCGACCTGCGCACCCGGATGCCCTTCGCCGCCGACCCCCTGGCCAGGCTCAGCACGGGCCAGCGCGAGGACCTGCGCGCACTGCTGCACCTGGTCCTGGAGGCCTGACGGCGCCGTGCCACCCACCCGGGATCCCGGGCGCCGCCGTCCTGCACACCCGCAAGGCCCCCCGCACCCGCCGACCCGATCGTTTTCGGTCAGGTGCGCCGATCCTTCGATCCAGACCTATCCGCAACCGATCACCCGTCGCTAGGGTGCGGCCCGTCCCCGTTGTTACGCCCTCCCCCGCGGCCGTACCCGCAGCAGGGGAGCAGACCGAACGGAACGGTGTCACCGTGACCAGGATCCTCCGTCAGCTGACCACCCGGGCTGCAAGGGCGGCCGCCACGGTCGCCGTCCTCGCGGCCGCCCTCACCGGCACGACGGCCGGAACCGCCTCCGCCACCGGCGGCTGGAGCTGCTCCGGAGCGCCCGTTCCGGCCGGCTACGTCATCACCATGTACGACGCCAGTGGCTGCAACAACCACGGCGCCTGGTTCCAGCAGCCCGCCCAGAACCGCCTCTGGACCTGCTCCGGCTCACCGATCGTCTCCGGCTACGTCCTGACGAACTACGACTCCCGCGGCTGCAGCGGCGTCGGCGCCTGGTTCCACGAACTGGTCCGCAACGGCATCTGGACCTGCCCGTACTCCCCGATCCCCGCCGGCTACCGCAGCACCTCCTACGACGCCCGCGGCTGCAGCGGCCTCGGCGCCTGGCTCACCATCAAGGTCTGACGGGGACCGGCCGACCCCACAGGAGCCTGGGCCCGACGAAGACACCGAGCCCGGGCTCCCCCCTTTCAACGGCGCCGTCGCCCCGGGGACAGCCCGCCCATGCCGGAAGTCACGGCAGGCATTATTCGCACGCCCCACCCGCCGGTCACGACCACCCCATTCACACCGCCTTTCCGTGTTTCCTCCCCCCCTCCGCCGTGCGTGCACGGCCGAGCACTCGGGCGGGACGGGACTCAGCTTCCAACGCGGCTCCGGACACGGCTTCCGACACGGCTTCCGACACGGAATCGGCCCCCGTAACCGGCCCACGAAACCGATCATTGTGCGCAAACGCACGCGGGTCGTGTCGAGCTCTCAGTTGATCATCTGGAATGCTGTTCCCCGTCCGCCGTCCAATGGCTCTGAGCGGCGGGCATTCCGAAGTACCGGGCAACACCGCCCGGGAAGCCCACGGAGAGAACGGAACATCATGAAGCCATCAGTGCTTGTCGTGTCCACCGACCCCCAGGGGTCCGCCGTCGTCTGGGCCGAGCGGGTCGGGGACAACCTGCCGTTCGACTTCATGGCGGCGCACGACCAGGCCGAACAGCTCGTCCACCTCAAGAAGACCGGCGCGAAGATCCACGTCATCGCCAACCAGAAGGGCGGCGTGGGCAAGACCACCACCACGGTCAACCTCGCGGCGTGCACCTTCGACGTCCTCGGCGAGAAGGACGAGTACCAGCACATCTTCATCGACACGCCGGGCACCCTGGCGGACGAGCAGATCCTGCGCAACGCCCTGGAGATCGCGGACGACGTCCTCGTCCCGATGATCACCGAGCCGCTGTGCTTCGACCCGACGGCCCGGACCATCCAGAAGGTCATCGAGCCGATGGACATCCCCTTCCGGATCGTCGTCAACAACTGGGACCCGCGGGACGGCCGCGCCGACCTCGAAGACACCGAGGCGTACATCGCGGCGAGGGGTTGGCCCCGCGCCAAGACCGTCCTGCGCCGCTACAAGATCCACTCGCGCGCGGTCGCCGAAGGCACCGTCGTCACCCAGTACAAGGAGAGCGGCACCGCCTACCGGGCCCGCGAGGACTTCTTCCGCCTCTCCCTCGAACTCGGTTACGGGGGTCGCTGATGGCAGGCCGTCGCGTCTCCTTCGCCTCGATGGCCACCGACCCGGTGGTCGACGCCCCCGGTGTGGACAGCGCCAAGAGCGCCGCGGACACCCCCGCCCGGTGGATCCCCACCGCCAACTGCCTCCCCAACCCGCGCAACCCCCGCGACGAACTGGGCGACCTCTCCGACCTGGCGAGCATCAAGGACCGCCAGCTCCAGAGCTGCCTCGCCGTCACCCCCGCCGCCTACCTGCGGCTGTGGCCGGAGGACCGGCAGACCCTCGGCGCGGGCCCGCAGGACGTCATCGTCATCAACGGCAACCGCCGCCGCGCCGCGGCCGCGCTGTACGGGCGCGAACAGCTGCTCGTCGTCGTCGACGACTCGGTCGCCGAGTCCAAGGCGACCCTGCTGCGAGCCGCGCTGGACGAGAACATGGCGCGCAAGGACTTCGACCCGATCGAGGAGGCCAACGCGGTCCTGCTCATCGTGGCGCAGTACCCGACCGCCAAGGAAGCCGCCGAAGCGGAAGGCTGGTCCCAGAGCTGGATCTCCCACCGCAAGAACCTGCTGAAGCTCCACCCGGAACTCCAGCGGCAGGTGCGGGCCAAGGCGCGCGGCGAGGAGGGCATCTCCATCAACGTCGCGCGGCGGCTGGGATCGGTGAAGGGCATCGAGGACATGTCCCAGGCCCAGCAGACGGAACAGCTGGAACAGCTGCTCCAGGCCGACGCCGACGCGGTGCTCGCCAAGCGGGCGGCGCGGCAGGAGGCGAAGGCGGCGGTCAAGGCAGCCCCTGCCGCTGCCCCCGCCGACGTGCCGGCGGCGCAGCCGGCGGCGGTTGCGCCTGCGCCGGCACCGGCACCGGCACCTGCGGCCGCAAAGCCGGTGACCAAGCCGTCAGCTCCCGCTGCACCGGTGCCGAGCACCGAGCCCAAGCCCGAACCCGTCTCCGCTGCGGACCCCGACCGATTTTCCGCGGAAAATTCCGACCCCCTCCCGATGCCCGAGCAGCGCGCCGTGGCCCCGTCGACCGACGAACAGCCGGCGACCACTACCCCGCAGACCACAGGCCTCGGCAACGTCGACTGGCATGACGTCGAGGAACTGGCAGACGCCATCTGCCGCACCCTCTCCGCCGACGAGGCCTACCGCCTCGCCGACGCCCTCGCCAACCGCCTGCTGACCACCAGCAGCTGACAAACCCCCGTGGTGTCCCGCCCCCGCCCAGTGGGTGGGGGCGGGACACCACAACGCGTTGAGGCCGGCACATTGTCAGACACAGGTGACACGATGTCCGGAGCTCCTTGACTCCTCAACAGCCCACCACATCGACAAGCACCCGAAGCCGACGCCCCCTCAGTCAAGAAACAGCAAAGCCGCCACTACACCGCAGGTCACAAAGAGTCCTCCCCGCACCCGCGGGGGTCAGCCGGCTGCACCCCCCCACACCCCCCCGGAGGGGGAGTCCTCCCCGCACCCGCGGGGGTCAGCCGACGTCCTGTCGCAGCTCAGCGACGGACGCGGGGTCCTCCCCGCACCCGCGGGGGTCAGCCGGACGGCTCTACCGACTGGAGAACTCCCTATAGGTCCTCCCCGCACCCGCGGGGGTCAGCCGACGCCGACCGGTGGCGAATCAACGTGTGGCAGGTCCTCCCCGCACCCGCGGGGGTCAGCCGTCCGGCGATCTTCGCGGAGTCGAGATCCTGAAGTCCTCCCCGCACCCGCGGGGGTCAGCCCGTCGCGTTCAACGAGGACGGCCCGGCGAACGTGTCCTCCCCGCACCCGCGGGGGTCAGCCGCTCCGCATCACCCTGGCCCCGTCCAGCTCGGTGTCCTCCCCGCACCCGCGGGGGTCAGCCGCCGAGCACGGCCCCCCTCCCAGCCAGCCGTTCGTCCTCCCCGCACCCGCGGGGGTCAGCCGGAGATCGGGTTGTCGTAGGCAGCCGCTCCGCCGTCCTCCCCGCACCCGCGGGGGTCAGCCGTGGTGGACGAGTACGTCACCGAGCAGGTGCCGGTCCTCCCTGCACCCGCGGGGGTCAGCCGGCGGCGGTTGCCATCGAGGACGACGTAGTCGGGTCCTCCCCGCACCCGCGGGGGTCAGCCGATTGCCGCGGGTGCTGTCCGTGGCAGCCTCGCGTCCTCCCCGCACCCGCGGGGGTCAGCCGTTCGCGCTGCGGGTCCTGGCCGGGTACACGGCGTCCTCCCCGCACCCGCGGGGGTCAGCCGCGCAGGGAGAGCCTGCGGCGGTCAGTCATGATGTCCTCCCCGCACCCGCGGGGGTCAGCCGGTTCCGCTCGAATCCGCGAGGCGGGTTCGGTGGTCCTCCCCGCACCCGCGGGGGTCAGCCGTACCCATCCAGGGCTGTGGAGTTGTACGCCCAGTCCTCCCCGCACCCGCGGGGGTCAGCCGTGGTTGAGCTGGGCTGCCATGACCTTGGGGCCGTCCTCCCCGCACCCACGGGGGTCAGCCGGTTCGACTGTCGTGCCGGGCCGGGTGTCCAGCGTCCTCCCCGCATCCGCGGGGGTCAGCCTGAAGCACAGGCGCGCCGGGCCCTTCCTGGTGGTGTCAGGCCGGGTGGACGAGGCGGCTGTCGTAAGCGAAGACGACGGCCTGGATCCGGTCGCGGAGTCCGAGTTTCTGCAGGATCCGCCCGAGGTGGGCCTTCACGGTCGCCTCGGCGAGGTGCAGGGCGGCCGCGATCTCGGCGTTGGACAGGCCGCTACCCACCTTGACGAGGACGTCGCGTTCGCGCGTGCTGAGCCGGCTGAGTCGTTCGTCGTGGTGGTCGGTGCGGCTCCCGTGGGGGAGGTACGGCCGGAGGTCGTCGAGCAGGCGGCGGGTGATCCTCGGGGCGAGAGCGGCGTCGCCCGCGGCCACGTTGCGTATCGCGGTGAGGAGTTCCTCGGGCCTGGCGTTCTTCAGCAGGAAGCCGGAGGCGCCGGCGGCGAGTCCGGCGAAGGCGTATTCGTCGAGGTCGAAGGTGGTGAGGATCAGTACCTTGCTCCTCGGGGAGATCTGGGTGAGCCGGTGGGTCGCCTCGATGCCGTCGGTCCCGGGCATCCGGACGTCCATCAGGACGACGTCGGGGCGCAGTTCCCGGGTGAGGCGTACGGCCTCGGCGCCGTCCGCGGCCTCGCCGACGGGTGTCATGTCGGGCTGGGCGTCCAGGATCGTGCTGAAGGCCATCCGGAGCAGTGCTTCGTCGTCGGCGATCAGGATGCGGATCGTCATGCGGGAGCTGCTCCGTCGAGGTGGAGGCGGGTGTGGACGTTCCAGCCGCCGCCCGGGAGCGGTCCGGCGCGCAGTGTCCCGCCGTAGGCGGCCGAGCGCTCGCGCATGCCGGGGATGCCCTGGCCGGACGGAGCGGACGAGGTGGACGAGCCGGGGAGGTGGGGGCCGTTGTCGGTGATGTCCACGGTGAGGGTTGCGGCGGAGCACTGGATCCGGACGTCGGCGCGGGTGCCGGCGGGGGTGTGTTGGAGGGTGTTGGTCAAGGCTTCCTGTACCAGGCGGTAGACGGTCAGTTGGGCGGTGGCAGGCACGTGGGAGTGGCTGCCGAGGATGTCGAGGCGGGTCGGCAGCCCGGTGGCGCGCATCCGGTCGGCGAGGGTGTCGAGTTGGGCGATGCCGGGCAGGGGGTGGCGCTGCGCGTCGGGTTCGTCGGTCCGCAGGATGCCGAGCGAGCGCCGCATGTCGGTCAGGGCCTGCCGGCCGGTCTCGGAGACCTGGAGCATCGCGGTGGTCGTCCGGTCGGGTGAGCGGTGCTGCGTCTGGACGGCGGCGTCGGTGAGGGCGACCATGACGGACAGGTTGTGGGTGACGATGTCGTGCATCTCCCGGGCGATGCGGGTGCGTTCCTCGGCGACGGCCAGTCGTGCCTGCTGGTCCTGGTGTTGCTCCAGGCGTGCGGCCCGTTCCTCCAGGGCGGCGAGGTAGGCGCGCGCGGTCCGCGCGTTCGTGCCCAGGGCGACGGTGGCGACGACGGTCGCGGTCAGTGCGAGGAAGGGGGCCAGGAATGCTCCTTCCGTCGCCCAGCGCAGGCACGCCAGCAGGGCCCCACCCTCGACGACGGCGCCGGCGACGAGTGCCGCGCGTCCGCCCACGTGCGCGGCCACCGTGTACAGGGCCACCAACAGCGCGACGTCCGCGGGCAGTTGGACGTTCGCCAGCCACTGGACGAAGGCTGCGGCTGCGACGGCGCCGAACACCGCGCGTGGGGCACGCTGCCGCCACAACAGGGGCAGCGTGAGGGCGACGGTGAGGGCCGCGGCTGCCGGGAGCTCGTGCGGTGCGCGCGTGGCCGCGACATGGAGCAGGAGCAGGAGCAGCAGCAGGAGCGGCGTGGGCTTCGTGGGCTTCGTGGGCGGCAGCCCGGTTGTCGTCGGTCGCTGTGCACGGTTCCGGTGGCGTACCGGGTGGGCGGTGTCGTGCCCTGCGGCAGCCTCCGTCATCAGCACGTCCCCGTCGTCCCTGTCTGTCCCTTGCCGATACGGCACCTTGGCGGCCCGGCCCCGCGTCGCCGCCGTGCCCCGTCCCGCCACGGTAGGTGGCGGGGGCGGCGGCGCACATGCGCCCGCCGTCGGAGGACACCGCACCGGAGTACGACCGCAGGAGGAGCGCGGGTACCTCCTGCGGTCGCACCGCGGCCGCCCTTTTCGGGGTGTCCGTTGGCGACCGGGGTGGCATGTGCCGGAGACCGCGGGCCGATGTGCCGCCGTGTGCGCTGCTTCGAGGATGGCGGGGTGACCGAGACGATCCCGGGACTGTCCATGTCCCTTCCGGAGTTCCTTGCCGTGCTGGGCGCCGTCGCGCTGGTGGTGGCCCGCTGGCTTCCCCCTGGCGCCCGTCCGCGCGTCACGATCGCGGCGGGGGCGGTGTTCGTGCTGTCCGTGATCGTGCTGGGTGTGGTGGGGATCCGCTGGCAGGTGCTGCCGGTGCTGGCAGGTGGTGCCGTCGCGCTGCCGTTCGCTCTCTCCCCGCTGCTCCGAACGCTCCGGCGCCGCCCCGGCCGGGACGGCTGGCGAGCGTGGCGGGCGCGGTGGTGGCTGGCGTTGCCGGGGTCGATGGCCTGCCTCGGCCTGATCGCCGCCGGGCCGGTGGCCGCCTGGGCGTTTCCCGTGCCCGTGTTCCCCGAGCCGTCGGGCTCCTTCGCCGTCGGCACCCGGGTGGTGCAATGGACCGACCCGAACCGCCCCGAGACCTTCACCGCCGACCCGGACGACCGGCGCACGGTCCTGGTCCAGCTCTGGTACCCCGCGCAGAAGAGCCCCGCGGGCGCGCAGCGGGCCCAGTACCTCGGACGTACGGAGCAGGAGGCGCGCACCGTCTCCGATGCCCTGGCCGGTGCTGTCGGGCTGCCCGGCTTCCTGGTCGACGGCGTACCGCGGGCCCGTACGCATGCGGTCTTCAACGCCCCGGTGGCCGGTGGGGGCGAACGGTTCCCCGTCGTGCTGTTCTCCCCCGGAGCGGGCGGGGTGCGCACCCAGAACACCGCCTGGGCGGAGGAACTGGCCAGCCACGGCTACGTGGTGGCCGCCCTCGACCACCCGTACGACTCCGCGGCGGTCGTCCTGGACGACGGCCGGACCATCCGCGCCGCGACCGCCTCCACCGGCGACCGGGACGCGGACGAGGAGCTCGCGGCCGGCTGGACGGCCGTCAGGGCCGCCGATCTCGGCTTCGTGCTCACGCGGCTGGAGGGCCTGGACCGCGGCGCGATCGCCGACCCGGTGGTGGGGAGTGACCCGCTGACCGGACGCGACCCGCTGACCGGACGTCTGGACACCGGCCGGGCCGCGGTGACCGGCCACTCCATGGGCGGTGCCGCCGCCCTGCAGGCGGCCCGGCAGGACCCCCGGTTCGCCGCCGTCATCGACCTGGACGGCTACCCCCACGGTCCCGCATCCCCGGCCCTCCACCAGCCGGTGCTCGCGCTCACCCAGGCCATCACCCCGAGCACCGACCCGCGATACCTGCCGCGCCTGACCGAGGCCCTCGCGTCCGACACCGCGCCGAGCTACCGGCTCACCGTCCCCGGCGCCGCCCACCTCAGCTTCATGGACGGCCCGCTGTACCTGCCGCCCGTGCCCTCGATCGTCGGCTCCCTGGGCCGCACCGGGAGCCCCGCGTCGTCGCCGCAACCACGCTCGCCTTCCTGGACGCCACGCTGCGGCACGCGCCCGGTGACCCGGCCGGCGACGCGCACGGCGACCCGGCCGGCGCGCTGTCGGCCTACGGCAGCCTCAGCGTCCACCGCCCGGACGCGCCCCGCTGACCTGCCGCGCCGCCACCGGCCCACGCGGGGCGCCGGAACGGTGGCACAGGAGGACGACAGCGCGCCGTGTTCGCGGCCTGAGGTCAGCGGCCTGCGTCGAAGCGGGCGCGGTTGGCGTCGATCAGGCGGTGGCCTTCGTCGCTGCCCCGGCAGTCTTCCCCGGCGCGCGGGTGGTCGGGAGCGCCGGCGGCCGACCCTGCCGGTCGTGTTCAGCCGACCCCGCCACGCCAGATGTTGTCGAACGCTGCGTCCTCGACGGCGCGACGCCGCCGCACGGCGTCCAGTTCCCGGACCGCGTCGTTGACCGTGGCGAGGACTGCCGCCAGGTCGTCGTCGGTGATGTCGGGCTGCTCGCCCGGCGACCGCGCCGCGATGCCGGCGGCCGCTGCCAGGGCGGTGAGCACGGGCTCGCGCGACATCCAGCGGTCGATCGCCGCACGGCGTCCGGCAGACTCGGGCGGTGCGGGGTCACCGGGCTTCGCCCGCGGTGCCGTCCGGTGGAGGCGAAGGTGCGGGTGGAGACGGGGGCCGCGGGTGCCGGGCGGCGTGCCGAGCGCGCTCGCGTAGGCGGCCGCGAGCCCTCGGCCCCGGCGCCACAGCCAGTCCTCGACCGATTCGAACGGCGGCTGTCGGAGGACCGCCGCTGCAGCCTCGGCCAGCAGCGCCTCCGTGGCGGGCGCCGGGCCGGCGGGCAGGATCCGGGTGCCGTCCAGTCGGACTGCCCCGGCGTCGAGCAGATCGATCAGCTCGGCGCCGGCGAGCGCGAGTGACAGGTCGCCCTGTTCCGGGGGAGGGCCGGTCCCTGCCTCCAGGGCGACGACCAGCAGGTCCTGCGGTGTGGTGTCCATCGGTGGCCCGACCTTCGGAGGCTCGGCGGCGGCGGTGAGCGGTGGCTGCTGCCAGTCTGCCTCGTCGGCGCCCCCGCGACGCTCTCCCCGCTGTCGGATCCTGAGAACGCCTCGGTGCGGGAGAGAGGTCTCTCCCGCACCGAGGCGTGTGACGATCTGTCGGTCAGAGGGTGCCGGTGATGACGGTTCCGGTGTGGCTGCCGGGAATCGTGCTGACGTCGAGGCTTTCGGGGGTGGCCCACGTGCCGTCGGCGTGGCGGGCGGTGAGCAGGACCTTGTTGTCGGTGGTGGCGATGGCGAACCGGGCGTCGGTGTCGACGGGGGCGGCGCTGATGCTGGTGCCCGTGACGTTCCCGACGACTCCGCCGAGGGAGGCCATCGGCTGCCAGTCGCCGTTGGCGAAGCGCAGGGTGTGGTACTGGCCGTCGCTGGCGATGAGGGCGAGGTTGAGGTCGCTGTTCTGGCGGGAGATGGCGACGGCCGTCACGGGTGCGGTGGCACCGGCGGCGTTGGCGACCGATCCCCAGGCGCCCCACTTTCCGCCGGCGTTGCGCAGGGTGTGGTAGATCTTCCCGCCCGACACGGCGGCGATGTGCAGTTCGCCGCCGGCGGCTCCTGCAGCGGATATGGAGGTGATGCCCTTGAGCGGCCCGGCGACGTCGGTGACCACGCCGAAGGCGCTCCACTCGCCGGCGCCGTTGCGGACGGTGTGGAAGAGGATGTCGTCGGCGACGACGACCACGTGCAGGTCGTTGCCGATGGAGGAGATGGAGACCTGGGTGATGTTGCCGAGGTCGTTGAGGGCGATGTTGAGGTCGACGAAGCGCTGGGCCCAGCTGCCGTCGCCCTTGCGGATCGCGTAGTGAAGGTGCCCGTCACCGCCGAGGGCGATGATGTGGGTGGAGGTGTCGATGCCGGCAGTCGCGACGGCGCGCACACCGCCGATGTTCCCGGCCGCGGCCTGGACGTCCTCGTACGGCGTCCAGGACCCGTCGTAGAGACGGCTGGCGAAGTACAGGTTGGCGTCGCTGCGCACCAGGGCCTGGGTCTTCCAGCCGGCGGCCTTCGCCCGGGTCTGCTGGATCCAGCCGGCGACGTTGTCGACGCGGGTGTTGTAGGCGCCGGTGCGGGTCTCGGTGGCCGGGGTGCCCAGGCAGCCGCCCTGCCAGGAGCGGGAGGCCACGGCGAGGAGTTCGGCCTTGCCGCCCGTCTCGCGGATCACGGGGGCGCCGGTGTCGCCCTTGCAGATCGCCGCGCCGCCGGTGCCGGTGGTACCGATGCCGGCGGTGCTCACGGTGTCGAGGGTGAAGGCGCCGGTGTGGAGCTTGAGCGGCGTCCACTCGTCCTTGGTGCGCCCGTACCCGGGAACGCGCAGCGTCTGCCCGGCGGTCGGTGCGGTGGTGGCGATCGTCAGCGGGGTGATGCCGTCGACCGGCGTGGCCAGACGGGCCATCACCAGGTCCCGGTCCTGGTGCGGTACCAGCTCGACGACCGCGGCCTCCTTGCCGGCCTGGGTGGTCAGGTCGGTACGGCCTATGGTCGCGGTGGTCTTCCACTTCGGTGCACCGGCGGCCAGCGCCTGCGGCTGCGCCGGGTCGTCGGCGAAGCAGGAGGCGGCGGTGAGCACCCAGTTGCGGTCCACCAGGGCACCGGTGCAGGCCCGCAGGTTGTCCCCGATCACCAGCCGGGCGGTCGAGGCGTAGGAGCCGTCGGCGGCGGCGTCACCGGCCACGGCACCGGCCGGGGAGGTGGCGAAGGTGGCCAGTGCGCCGGTCGCGAGAGCGGCGGTCAGTGCGCCGGCCCGGCGGCGGGGCGAGGAGTTGCGAGGCATGGGTTGGGTTCATGGGGGTGAGAGAGGGGTGCGGGGAGCGGTGTCAGCCGGTGACGGTGAGTTCGACGAGGCTGGTCGGGGCGCTGCCGGTGCCTTCGCCGGTGGCCTTGAAGCCGTCCTTGGGGATGTCGAGGGTCTGGGTGGCGGTGCCGGCGGTGAGGCCGGCCCGGATGGCGCGGCCGGTGGTCTGGAGGGCGAATACGTCGGGCAGTTGCAGGGTGAGTGAGCCTGTGGTGCCGTCGGCGGTGAAGCAGATCTTGTTGTCCGGGTTGCCCGGGGCGCGGGTCCAGATCTGGATCTGGGTGGGCTTGGTGCAGTTGGTGAGCAGGATGTGTCCGTCGCCGCGTATGAGTTTGACGCGGGTGATGGTTGCGGCGTCGGGGTAGCTGAAGTCTTCGACGGCGGGGGGTGCGGTGGAGTTGTCGGCGGGCGGTGTGGTGTCGGCCGCGGCGAGTGCGGTCGCGCCGAGGAGGGCTGCGGTGGTCGCGGCGAGGGCGGCCGTCCATCGGCGGGCGGTGGTGCGGCCGGTCGTCTTCGCCGTGCGCGGGGGGTTGTGGGTCACCTGGGCTCCTGGGGGGAGGGTGAGCGGGTGCCGGCGGTGGTCAGCCGATGATCCGCAGTTCGAGGAGGGCTGCGGGCTTGCCGGTGCCGGTGCCGCTGCCGATCCCGACGCTGGCGCCGCCGGGGCCCTTGGCGATGTCGATGGTCTGGGAGACGCCTTCGCTGGTGAGTTTGGCGCTGACTGCGTAGTCGTCCGTGCGGATCCGGATGACGTTCGGCACTTCCAGGGCGAGGTAGCCGGTGTTGGTGGTGGCGCGGAAGCAGATCTGGTTGCCGCTCTCGTTGGGCAGGTCCATGCTCAGGACCTTGATCTGGTCGTCGACGGCGCAGTCCGACAGCAGGATGTGGCCGTCGCCGCGCAGCAGCTTGACGTTGCTGTAGGGGGCCGGGCCGGGGTAGGTGAAGTCCTCGACCGCGGGCGGTGCGGTGGAGTTGTCCGCGGGGGTGCCCTCGGCCGAGGCGAGCGCGGTGGCGCCGAGCGTGGTCGCCACCGCGACGGCGCCGGCGGCGATCCACCGGGACACGTGCTTTGCCATGACTATTCCTCTTCGTTCATCTCGTGTTGCCCGTTGGGCGGGTCCTCGGAATGCGGTGAACCGACCTGGACGGCAGGCGGACCGACTCGCTGGGACGGCGCGTCAAGGGGGGTGGAGGACACCTCGGAACGATCGCTTCGCCACCCCCGGCGATCACAACGGAATCCGGGCCATCGAACCAGAGAGTCTGACATTACGCCAACTTCCGACCCGTTCTGAGCAGGCACTATGTCACGTTTTCGAACAGCCTGGGCGCTTGCTGACGATGCGTCGGAATTTACTGACTATGCGCCGAGAACTGTTGTTCATTTCTCTTCCTTTACTCCCCAACCTCGTGACTTCGTACGCTTTCTGTTGTGGCGTGATCTGCCGGTAAGCTCCGCTGCGGCCTTATTCGGCCGACATCGACAGTGGAGGTTCCTGGTGCGTCATCCGATATCCCGTTCACGCCGGCGAGGGGGGAGGGGAAGGCCGCCGCTGTTGGGCAGGCTTTCCCTGGGCCTGTTGCCGCTCGCGCTGGTGACGGGTCTGGTGGGGACGGGGCTGCCGAACGCCGTCGCTGCCGAGCCGACCGGCGGGCAGGTGCAGCAGCCGAGCGACCGCGAGCGGGCGCTGCAGGCGTGGCTCAAGGGCGGGCCGAGCGTGCACACGCTGGCGGAGTCGGCGCTGGCCGGGTCCGACCAGGACGTGAAGCGGTTCCTGGACAGTGATCTGGCCGGTGCGCAGCATGCGGATGATCTGCTGGCTGCCACCCAGATCGCGAGTCTGGGTGGTCCGAAGGTCCGTGAGGCGGCGGGCAAGGCGCTCGACGGCACCGCCGCCGAACTGCAGACCTTCCTGCAGAGCGGCTGGCAGTTGCCGCTGGATGCCGATCGCCGGCTGTGGATCACGCGGATCGCGGATCCTGCGCTGGGTGCGGGTCGGGGTGTGCAGGCGGCGGCCGATACGGCGTTGCGTGGCAGCAGTGACGACCTTCAGCGGTTCCTGACGGAGGGGCAGTTCGCGGCGAAGGACGCGGACGACCGGGTGAAGCTGGTCCAGGTCCTGAGTGCGGGTGGTGCGAACACGCAGGCCGCGGCGCGGGCGGCGTTGAACGGCTCGATCGAGGACGTCCGGGACTTCCTGACGGTCGGACAGTACATCGCGCAGAACCGCGACATGGAACGCGCGAGCATCGCACAGCTGGCCCAGCAGGCCAAGGACGCGGGCGCGCAGGCCGCCGCCGAGACGGCTGCGGCGGTGGAGGCCAAGGACAAGGCCGTTGCGAACTCGCAGCTGGCGAAGGACGATGCCGCGCGGGCGGCGGCCGAGACGCAGGCCGCGGGCAGTGACACCGCCAAGGCCACCGCGGCCGCCAACAACGCGGCCACGGCGGCGGAGCGGGCCGGGCAGGCCGCGCAGACCGCGATCACCGCGGCGCGTTCGGCCAACGCCTCCGCCCGCGCGGCGGCGTATGCGGCCTCCAACGCGGCGGCTGCCGCGGCGGGTGCGCAGCGGGCTGCTGCCAATGCTCGTACGGCTGCTGCGGCTGCGGCGGGTGATGCGGGCAAGGCGCATGAGGCGCGGGTGGCGGCGGATGCGGCGGATGCGGCGGCGAAGATCGCTGCGGATGCGCAGGCCACGCTGGTGGAGGCGAACAAGGCTGCGGCGAGCAGCAAGGATGCCGCCGGGGCTGCGCTCAGTGCCAGGGGTAATGCGGATGCGGCGGCGGGTTCGGCCGATCAGGCCGGGGCGTATGCCGACAGTGCGGGCGGTCAGTCCGTGAAGGCCAAGCGGGCGGCGGAGGCGACGCGTCGTCAGGCCGCGGAGGCCGGACGTGCCGCCACCGCGTCGCAGAAGCTGGCCGAGGAGGCCGCCGGTCAGGCCGATGCCGCGAGGACGCTGCTGGTCTCTGCGGCCGCACACGCCAGTGCGGCGGCGCAGGCAGCGCGGGACGCGGCGGACCACGCGGGGCAGAGCGCCAACGCCGCGCAGGAGTCCACCGACCACGCCAACGCCGCCTCCGGCTTCGCCGGGGACGCGCAGACCGCCGTCGACAAGGCCGGTGCCGTCCAGGACCTGGCCCGCCGCACCGAGGCGGAGGACCTGGCCAACCGGAGCGGGGCCGCGATCGAGACCGCGCGCAAGGCCCGCGCCGACGAGAGCGACAAGCAGGCCGAGACGAACAGGCCCGCCAGCAGGTCCAGAACGCCCGCGCCGAGGCCGACCGCCTCGCCCAGGCCGTCAACCAGCCCGGCACCACCCCCCAGGAGGTCGCCACCGACGGCCGCAAACTCGCCCTCCTCTCCCGCAAGATCTCCGGATCCTGGGGAGAAGCAGCCGCCGAAGCCGCCCTGACCGGCAACGACACCGCCGTCTTCGCCTACCTCAAAACCGGCCGCAAGGCCGCCGAGGAGCACGACGCACAGGATCGCGCCACCCAGATCTACCAGGACGACGAGAACCCGGCCGTTCGCACGGCGGCCTACACCGCCCTCCAAGGTGACGCGGCGAAGATCGGCGCGTTCCTGAACAGCGGCCAGTACGAGGCCGCGGCGCCCAACAACCGGCTGACGATCACCCGCCTCCTCGACAAGGCCGGCCCCGCCGTCAAGACCGCCGGCGACACCGCGCTGCGCACCAACACCCCCGAAGCGCTGCGCGACTTCCTCGACAAGGGCCTCACCGACGCCCAGGCCGCCGACGACCGCCTCACCGCGACCCGGCTCGCCGACGCCCCCGACAACGAACCCGAACTCAAGGCCGCCGCACGGATCGCCCTCGAAGGCCCCGCCGTCAAACTGCGTGCCTTCGTCGCCGCAGGCCAGTACACCGCCCAGCAGAAGGACCGCCTCACCGCCGTCCACGTCGCGGACGTCACCGGCCTGATCGCCCAGGCCAGCGCGGCCGCCGCCACCGCCCAGAAGAACGCGGCCGAAGCCCAGCGCGTCGCCGCCCTCGCCCGCGGCGCCGCAAGCGAAGCCGCCGGCTACGCCGGCAACGCCCAGCAGTCCGCGAACACCGCCGCCGACCAGGTCACCAAGGCCCAGGCCGCCGCCGACGCCGCCCAGACCAGCGCCACCAACGCCGCCCAGTCCGCCAAGAACGCCAACGCCGCCGCCGGCTCAGCCCGGCACGACGCCGCTCTAGCGACGTACTCCGCCCAGCGGGCGGCACAGTCGGCGAGCGCGGCCCGACGCTCCGCGTCCGATGCGTACAGCTCCGCTGCGTCGGCACGGGCTTCGGCCGAAGCCGCGGGCAAGGACGCCACGGCCGCCCAGGCCGCCGCCGACGACGCGTTCGGCACCTACGAGGCCAGGCACGAAGCCGAGGAGAAGGCCAAGCGCGAGGCCATGGAAGCGGCACGCGCGGAAGCGGACCGACTGCGCAAGCAGGAAGCCGCCGATCAGAAGGCCGCCGACGAGCAGAAGGCCAAGGAGAAGGACTCCCAGGTCTCGGCGATCGAGGAGGAGATCAAGAAGGAGAAGGAGGACAGCGAGACCGTCAGCGCCATCTACCACCTGTTCTCCGAGAGCATCCACCTCACCCTCGACATCATCGGGGGCGCGGGCGGGGTCATCGCCCCCGGCCTCGCCGACATCGCCGACCTGATCAACTGCGCCTACTACGCCGTCGAAGGCCGCACCGCCGACGCCATCACCTCCTGCATCGGCGCGATCCCCTTCATCGGTGACGGCGCGGCCGTCGCCAAGCTCGCCCAGTGGGCCAAGAAGTTCGGCTCCTGGGGCGAGAAGGCCGTCACGTTCATCAAGAAGCTGGTCACTCGGATCCCTCCGAGCTGCCCCTCGCCGAACAGCTTCCCGGCCGGCACCCCGGTCCTCATGGGCGACGGCAGCCACAAGCCCATCGAGACCATCAGGGTCGGCGACACCGTCCTGGCCACTGACCCGCTCACGGGGCAGAGCGCGGGCCAAAAGGTCGACGCCACCATCTACACCCCCGACGACCGCCAGTTCACGGACGTGACCCTGGCCGACGGCGGTTCGCTCACCTCCACCAGCAGCCACCGCTTCTGGAACGCCTCCGAGCGGGCCTGGGCCGACGCCTCGCGTCTGCGGGCCGGGGACTCCCTGCTGACCCCCTCCGGGCAGCAGGCGACGATCAGTGCGACCCGGCAGTGGGAGGGCCTGCAGGCCGCCTACAACCTCACCGTCGCCGACCTGCACACGTACTACGTGCTGGCGGGCGACACCCCGGTCCTCGTCCACAACAACAACTGCGCCGTCACAGCGGTCGCCCTCGGCTACCAGGCGGCCGGTACCGCCAAGTGGGCTGAGGGTCTCGGGTTCACCCACTTCATGAAGCCGGAGTTCGAGAAGACCTGGCGGGGATACGTCAAGAGCGCCATCGACGACCCCAAGATCGACATCCACGTCAACATGAAGGAATTCGAGGGCGACTTCGAGCAGATGGCCGTGACCGGCCTCGGGGGCTCGGCAGCGGGGGCCAAGGCCACCCAGGAGGAGATGTCGTGGATCGCCCGGGCCGTGATCGGCGAGAGGGTGCCGTGGAGTAAGTTCAAGTTCTACGACAAGGACGGAAAGTTGATCAGCGTCCCGGAACCGAAGTGGCAGGAAGCCAAATGGCAGAAGGCCTGGATCTTCGAGTGGGCCTGACCCCGGGCTGACCGGCCCTCGGGCCGACTCCCCCGCGGCCGGTGGGGCTGCCGCTTTCCACGGCGGCCGCCCCACCGGCCGGTCATTTCGTGTGCGAGTACAGGTGGAAAGGACCAACTCTTCTATGAACGACGTGATCGGCGGCCTCCCGTCGGGCTTCTCCGATTACTATCCGGAGCTCGCCCGCTACGGGGGTCTCACGGCCGCGTTCCTCGCGACCGCGGCCGAGCACGGCATCGACCTCGGCGACGAGTTGCGTGCTCCCGAGCCCGACTGGACGCCGACGGCCGCACAGTTTCGACTCGCCGCGAGGAACGATGTGGGTGAACCTGTGGCTCGAAGAACGCGGGTTCAGCATCAAGCTGGGCAACAGCCGCGGAGGACACCCCTGGGCCGAAGGCGCGACCCCGGACATCGCCGAGGCCGCCGGGGTGCTCGCGGCATGGAAGCACGGCGCGACCCTCACCGAGCTTTCCGAGCGATTCCCGTTCATGACGTACACCAGGCTTAGCCAGGGGTACGAGGACGGGAATCCGGAAGCCGTGATGTGGGATCTGCAAATCGGCGACCCGAAGTTCGAGGAGTACCGGGACCTCCTCATCGCACTGCGCGCCGAGCCGCAGCTCGCGCGGATGTTCCCGTTCTTCTCGATGTGGACGCTGCGGCTGGCGAAGGACGCCTACCGCGAAGAGCCGGGCGAACTGCTGATCCGGCAACAGGACGACGGCTCCTACCTCCTGTGGTCCTCTTCGGAAACCGAGGAGGACCAGCGGGAGTTCCGCCGGCTCGACGACCTGGTCGCCGCCGCAGCCGCCCTGCGGAACACCCTCTGAGCCACCGGATACGGCCTCCGCCTCACGGGCGGAGGCCGTATCCGTGTTCCCCTAGGGCTGCTCCCAGTGGATGCGGCGCAGCCCGAGGTCGTCCAGCAGGTACGTCGCGTCGTCCCGGCGGATCGCATCGGTCGCGGCGATTGCTTCCAGAACACCTGAGCCGCGCCGCCGCACGCCCGGGGTGAGGCGATGGGGCGGCGCGGCTCGCGGGGGCGGGCGTCAGAAGCTGGTGAGGCCGAGCTGCTGGACGCCGCCGGCCGGGTCGGTCCAGGCGCCGGCGAGACCGCCGTCCTCGACCACCGCATGACCGTCCGTCGTCAGGACACCCACCCGACCCGCCCCTGATCCAGCTCGAAGGGGGTCGTATCCCGGGGGGGGGCGGAGGCAGTCCGTGGAGCCGCCCGTGGCTGGGGCGGCTCCACCTGGTGTGCCGGGCTCAGGTGAGCAGTTCGACGCAGTCGTAGGCGAAACCGGGGCTGAGGAACTGCGAGCCGCTGCTGCCGGAGACGACGGTGATGGTGAGCGTGTTGGTGCCGGGCCGAAGGGCGGAGGCGGGGACGGTGAAGGCGTAGGTGTGGTTGTTGCCGCGGTAGGAGCCGACCGTGAGCGAGCGGGTGCTCGGTTCGGGGTGGGGCTGGGGGACGGGTGAGGTCCAGTCGTTGAGCCGGATCCGGGGGCGGGCGTTGAGGAAGGCGGTGGTGACGCCGATGTTGAGGGTGCGCGGTTGGGCGGCCTGCTCTGCCGTCAGGTCGAAGGTGACCCTCCTGCCGTCGTTGACGTCCCGCCACTGATAGGCGGGGAAGTCGGCGTCCCTGGACCGGCCCACGGTGAAGTCGCCGGTCCACGGCTCGGCGCGCACGTCCGAGGGGTGTGCGTGGGTGACCAGGTCGGCATTGCGGAAGCCCGCCGGGTACCGTCCCAGCGGCCGATGCGCCAGATCGCCGGAGCCTGACCCGGGTCGTCGGCGGGGGTGAGGCCGATGGTGTGCAGGGCGGTGGTGCTGCCGGGCCCGACCGTCACGGAGCCGGTGCGGACGGCGAGTTCGCCCTGGTAGACGGTCCAGGTGTAGTCGCCGGGCAGCATCCGGCGGGCGATGTACGCGCCGCGGCCCCGGTTCGGCGGTCGCCCAGTACTGCGCGTCGTCGTTGGCGAACCCGACGGTGTAGGCGAGCGCCGGGTTGCGACCCGAGATGCCCACCCCGGCCACGGCTCCGCGGTCGCCGTCGCCGACCCAGCCGTCCAGGCCGAGCCCGTCCACCCACGAGGTGTCGATGCGGTCGTGCCACAGCTCCGATGAGGGTGCGCCGCCGTCGGTGAAGGCGAGCACGTACGGCCCCTGGAGGCCGAAGCGCATCGGCTCGGTCTGGTTCTCGCCGTAGTAGAGGATCTCGTACAGGCCCGCGCCGTTGTCGTACGAGTGGCGCATCAGGGAGCGGTAGAACGGTCCGCCGGACGCTTTCTCGTGGTTGCTGCGCACCATCCACAGACCGACGCCGGGCTTGCTCCAGCCCACGTACCGGTAGTCGACGACCCGTTGGTTGGAGTAGTGCTTGGACCGGGTGGTGCCGTCGGGTCGGCGACGCACGTCCTGGGCCTCGATGAGGACGTCCCGGGTGGCGTCCCAGGAGTCGGGGTTGTCATTGGGGAAGAGGCCGGGGCGGACCCGCACGATGTAGCGGGTGACGGTGATCGAGTCGTCCGCCTTGTCGGTCCACAGATAGACGTTGTTCTCGCCCTGGCGTGCGGCGTAGTAGTGGCGCAGGGTGCCGTGGACCACGCTGATCAGGATGGTCCGGTCGAGCCGGGCGATGCTCACCGCGGACGGGCCGAGGCCGGACTCGACCTGGGAGTTCTGCCCGTTGTAGCCCTGGTACTCGACGCCCCGGTAGACCAGGGAGGTCAGGTCGCCGGTGCTCCTGCTGACCCGGAAGATCAGGTCGGCGCCGGTGTGCACGGTGTACTCGCGGCCGTCGTCGGTGTAGCCGAACGTGCCACTCGCCGTGCTGCTCGCCGTGCTGCTCGCCGCGGTGGCGGCCTGTGCGCCGGACGGGCCGGCGCCGACGCCGCCCCGCCCAGGGCGATGCTCGCCGCCCCGGCCCGGAACAGGAACCGGCGGCGGCTTGGACGATGCTTGCTCATGCTGCGGTGCTTCCTTTTCGACGGGACCGGTGGGCGGCCCAACCAGGGGCAGGGCCACCCGGAACGCGGCGTCGCGCTCTGCCTGTTGGTGGCCGCCCGGCCGTGAAAGGTTGCCCGCGTCGGAAAGTTTTTCCGAGCCGCGTCCGAGCCCGACCACGCCCTGGATCCTGGCGATTTCCCTGGGCGATTCCCTTGGCGAGACGGGCGTCAGGCAACGGGCGAGCTGTACGTCGCGACCCGGCGCGACCCGGCGCGATTCGGCGCGACCCGGCGCGACCCGGCGCGACCCGGCGCGACCCGGCGCGATTCGGTGCGATTCGGTGCGACCTTGCGCGACCACCGGGGCGGCATGCGGGAGATCGCGTCCCCGCACGACGTGTCGTGACGGTCGATCAGGAAGGCCGGCGACTCCGTCCGGCCGGCGCCGCGCGACGCCAGAACCCCGTGTCCCGATAGCGCCACCAGTACAGGGCAGTGCGATCGTCCGGCCACTCGGCCAGCTGAACCCCTCTGGGCTCGAAGCGGTCGCGCCCGGGGTCGATCGGGCGCCAGCTCGGGTCCATCGGCTCGTCGTCCTCAGGCAGGCGGACATGCTCCACAGACCGTTCCTCGCAAGCCCCGAAGGCCCGGTAGTTCTCCTGGGCCTCGATCAGCGAAGGTCGGTTTGCTCCGCCGGAGCAGTCCGGCCAGCGAAGCTGGATCGCGTCGTCCTCCCAGAAGCAGACCGGGCAGATCTCGTACGAGCCCGGCTGCCCGTCCATGGTCAGACGGCCACAGCACACGCAGGGAAACTTCAGGGTCACGCCCGTCATCCTGGCCCATCTCACCGAGAGGCCCAACTGGTTTCCCGGGGTTGCCGGCGAGACCCGCGTCCGGGGGCGTTCCACGGATCCGGCACCGGCACGTCCCACCTGCTGATCACCCTGGGCGCCGAGGCCGGAACGTGACCGAGTCTGTTGACCCCACCTATGAAGACGCCGGCCGTGGCAGAATGCCGACATGATTCTGCTCCGAAAGGGCGATGCCGCGTAGGCGCCCGAAGGCTGTCCGCGCCGAGCGGTGGCGGCCACGCAAGCACGTGCCGGTCCGTCGGATTCCGAGCGTAGCCGCTCGAACCCGAGCAGCGGTGCGTCGTGTTGAGGACGAATACCTGTGGCCGAACGCCGTTGCTGATGCTCTGAGCCGGTTCGAATGGGCTTTCAGGCAGCCGGGACGATATCTGACCGGCCCGGGTGAGAGTCCTGGCATCGAGATCGAAGACGGCCGAGACAATCTGGAAGTGGCCCTACGGCGCCTTCCGAGAGGAGCCCGGTCTGACCTGGGCCGCTTGGTGGAGCGGATCGACGTCGAGTTCGAGCGGCGCACTCTTCCGAACCCTGGTTCGGTGAGCGAGTGGACGGCGGGCCGCTGGTGGTGTGGCGCATTCGGGAACGGTGACACCGGCGGTCAGGAGCCCTTGGCGGGCGGCCTGTTGGCAGGCTTGGTCGTGACGAGACGGTAGAAGTCGCAGCACCTTCGACGTCGCGGTCGCATCGAGACCGGATCGTCTGGTCCGGCCACTGCCACCGGCGGCACACCCACACCGACCCCCGCCCCTCCGCACCTGCACTGGTTGTCCCTGCTGGGCTTCGAGCCGGTCGGGCGCGTGGGAGGGTCGGGAGCGCAACTCGTACGCGCGTGAGGAGACTGCCGTGGAGTGGGAGACGTTCGGCCGGCGGAAGGTCTACGGCAGCCCTTGGGTCGAGGTGTGGCTGGAGGACGTCGAGGTGCCCGGTATCGGCCGGATCGACCACCACGTCGTCCGCTACCCGCGTGCGTCGACCAGCGCCGTCGTCACCGACGACCAGGGCCGGTTCCTCCTCCTCCACCGCCACCGGTTCATCACCGGCCGCTGGGGCTGGGAGGTGCCGGCCGGCTGGGCCGAGCCCGGCGAGGAGCCGGCGGCCGCGATCACCCGCGAGGTCGAGGAGGAGACCGGCTGGCGGCCCGGCCGCGTCGAGCTGCTGACCGAGTACGACGCCATGGCCGGCATCTCGGACGCCCACTTCCGCTGCTACCACGTCACCGGCTGCACCCGGGTGGGCCCTCCGGAGGACACCTCCGAGGCGACCCGGGTCGAATGGATCCCGGAGGCCGAGGTGGTCAAGCTCCTCGTGAACGGTGACGTAGCGGACGGCCCGTCGCACGCCGCGCTCTCCTACTACCTGGGACCGCACCGGCTCGCCGGCCGCCGGGGCACGGAGCTGGGCTGACCCGGGGGCGGCGTCCCTGCCGCGCTCCCCGCACCTGCGGGGGCCAGGTCAGCCGAGATCGACGACGAAGGCCGAAAGGGTCAGCTCGCCCGCGCGTCGGCTGTGCTGCCACCCGACCGGCGGCAGACTCGGAATCCCGAGCTCGGAGCGGAGCGCGCCATGTCCGTCGAACGGTTGCTGGCAGAGTCAGGCCTGACGCTTCCCCCGGCGGCGCAGGCACCCCCAGGGCTGGAGCTGCCCTTCGTATGGGTCCGTGTCCACGGCAACCGTGCCTACGCCTCCGGACACGGTGCCCTCGGGCCCGACGGGACGCCGGCCGGCCCGTACGGGCGGGTGCCGAGCCAGGTCACGCTTGAGGAGGCCCAGGAGTCGGCCCGCCTGGCGACCCTGTCCCTGCTCGGCGACCTCCGCCGGGCCCTGGGCGACCTGGGCCGGATCACCGCCTGGCTCAGCATCAGCGGCTTCGTGAACGCCGATCCGGGTTTTCCGGGAACCACCCGCGTCCTCAACCCGTGCTCCGACCTGGTGCTGTCCCTCTTCGGCCCCGAAGCCGGCGCCCACGCCCGCACCGCGATCGGCGTGAACGCCCTGCCGCTCGACCTGCCGGTCATCATCGCGGCCGAGGTGGAGATCGCTGGCTGAGCGCGCGGGACGGGATGGCGGCTGCCGGGGTGGGTCGGACGGTGGGTCGGCCGGCCGGTGGGTCGGCTGGCCGGTGGGTCGGCTGGCCGGTTCGCTGTTCGGGGATCCGGCCGGAGGCTCACGAAGTGACCGGAAATGGGGGTGTGCGGGCGCAGTCCGGGGAGTGACAGTTCTGACAGTCGCGGGTTCGCGGAGTCGTGGAGACCGGCACTACGCGGCGCTCTCAGCTCCCGAGGAAGGACGTCAGTTGACCACGGCACACCGGACCGAGCCGACGGCGGAGCGCACGAGCAGCAGCCGACACCTGCTGCCGGAGGAAGGGTTCGCCAGCGTCGTACGTCTGATCCAGCGCGACAACAAGGGCATCGACGAGCCGCACGCCGTACGGATCGCCGACGAGGCCATCAAGTTCGTCGTGGCGGCGGCCACGCACCCCGGGCGCCTGATGCGCCCGTCCAGGGCCGTGGACATGGGGTGGCACGCGCTCCTCCTGCACACGTCTCTGTACC